>JBEKEH010000011.1:0-39742 GCA_050013935.1 Gaiellaceae bacterium
CGAGCAGCTCGCCGCGCTGTTTGCGAGCGCGGACGTCTTCTGCTTCCCGAGCACGACGGACACGTTCGGCCAGGTGATCCTCGAGGCGGGTGCGTCGGGCCTGCCTGTGGTCGCCGCCGCTGCCGGCGGCGCGCTCGAGCTCGTGGCGAACGGGAAGACCGGGGTGCTGGTCGCGCCCCATGACGCCGGCGCGCTCGCGGCAGCGCTGCTCGACCTCGCGGGCCATCCGGCGCGACGGGCGGCGCTCGGCGCCGCCGGGCGGGCGGCCGCGCTCGAGCGGACGTGGGACGCCGCCTTCGCCCAGCTGGCCGCGGTCTACGGCCGGCTCGCCGGCAGCGAGCCTCGGACGGCGCTCGCGGCGGCGTAACCAGGATGTAACCGTTGTGAACGGGCGGTTCCATGGCAGGCTTGCTGGATGGTCCCGCGCGCGCTCTTCGTCCCGGGCTGGGGCGCCCCGGCGGCGCTCTACGAGCCCGGGCTGCCGGCGAGCTGGGCTGCGGTCGAGCCGCCGAGCTTCGCCGCCTCCGGCGGCACGCTGCGCGAGTACCGGCGCTGGCTCGCGACGGAGCTGCGGCGCCGGGGGCCGTCGCCGCTCGGCGGGCACTCGATGGGGGCGGCGCTCGCGATCCTCGCCGCGGCAGACGCGCCGGAGCTCGTCGAGCGCCTCGTGCTCGTCGCGCCCGCCGGGCTGCCGCTGACGAAGCCGATGGGCAGGAGTCTCGCCGACTTCGCGTGCCAACTAATTCGCGGCACCTATCCGCCGCGGACAGCGGCCGCGGCCGTGCTCGCGGTCGCGCGTGCGCCCCGCGCCGCGCTCGCCCTCGCGCGCGAGATCCGCCGCCTCGACCTCCGCCGCGAATGCGCGCGCATCCGGGAGGCCGGCATCCCGGCCCTCGTCGTCGGCTGCTCGACCGACACGCTCGTCACCTGCGACCGGGCGCGAACTCTCGCAGACGCGCTCGGAGCCGCCTACGAGGAGCTCGACCTCGCCGGCGGCCACATGTGGATGCTCGGCGAGCGCGAGCGCTTCGCCGCCGTCGTCGCGGCCGCCGTCTGACCGGATCCGCGGAAACTACGGACGGGAACTGCGGCGAAACCGCGATGAGCCGAGCGGGGCCGAGTTGGATACTGTCCGTTGATGACAACGTTGTCGTCCAGCGCAGACGAGCCGGCACGAGCGGCGTCGCTGCTCGAAGCGCGGGATATCCAGAAGCACTTCGGCCGAGTCGTCGCCCTCCGCGAGGCGAACTTCTCCCTCGCTCACAACGAGGTGCACGCGATCGTCGGCGACAACGGCGCCGGAAAGACAACGTTGATCAAGATCATCTCCGGCGTCTACCGGCCCGACGCCGGCGAGCTACGGCTCGAGGGCGAGCGGGTCGAGATCGCCAACCCGCGCGACGCGCGGGGGCTCGGCATCGAGACGACGTACCAGGACCTCGCGCTCGCCGACCACCTCGACGCCGCCGCGAACCTCTACCTCGGCCGCGAGGAATACCTGCCGGCGCCGCTCTCGTGGTTCGGCTTCCTCGACAAGAAGGCGATGCGCAAGGGCGCCGAGGACGCGATGCGGCGCCTGAAGATCGGCATCCAGTCCGTCGACCAGCCGGTGCTCAGCCTCTCCGGCGGCCAGCGGCAGGCGGTCGCGGTCGCGCGCGCGATCGCCTGGGGGACGCGCATCGTGATCATGGACGAGCCGACGGCCGCGCTCGGCGTGCGCGAGTCGGGGATGGTGCTCGAGCTGATCCACGAGGTGCGCAACCAGGGCCTTGCGGTGATCATGATCAGCCACAACCTGCCCGAGGTCTTCGCGGTCGCCGACCGGATCACGGTGCTCCGCCTCGGACGGACGATCACCACCCTGAGCCGCGACGAGACGAGCCTCGAGGCGATCGTCGGGATGATGACCGGCGCCGTCCAGGCGGCGGCGTAGGCGGCGCGCGTGAACTCGGAGTCGCACTTGCTGCAGCCGCCGCCGAACGAGGGTGCGCGCCCGACGATGAGCGACGTCGCGCGGGCGGCGGGCGTGAGCCTGAAGACCGTCTCGCGCGTCGTCAACGGCGAGACCGCAGTGCGGCCCGAGACCGTCGCGCGCGTCGAGGAGGCGATCCGCCGCCTCGGCTTCAGGCGCAACGAGGCCGCCCGAACGCTGCGTAGCCGGCAGCGCTCGCGCATGCTCGGCCTCATCATCAAGGACCTCTCGAACCCGTTCTACTCGGCGATCGCGCGCGGGGTCGAGGACGTCACCCGCCGGCGCAACGAGCTCCTGATCACGGGCAGCTCCGACGAGGATCCCGAGCGCGAGCGCACGCTCGCGCTGCTCCTCTGCGAGCGCCGTGTCGACGGGCTGCTGATCGTGCCCGCCGGCGAGGAGCACCGGTACCTGCTGCCCGAGCTCGAGCTGGGCATGAAGGCGGTCTTCATCGACCGGCCGCCGGGCGACATCGCGGCCGACGTCGTGCTGCTCGACAACGTCGGCGGCGCGCGCAGCGCCGTCCGCCATCTCGTCGCGCGCGGCCACCGCCGGATCGCGATGGTCGCGGACCAGATGTCGATCTTCACGGCGCGGGAGCGCTGGCGCGGATTCTGCGACGCCCTCGCCGACGCCGGCTGTGCGGTCGACCACGAGCTCGTGCGCGTCGGCGTGCACGACGCGGCGGCCGCCGAGGCGGTCGTGCACGAGTTGCTCGATCTCGCGGAGCCGCCGACCGCGGTGTTCGCCGGCAACAACCGCATCGCCACGGGCGCGCTGCGCGCGCTGGCGGCGTCCGGCGGCGGGGTGGAGTTCGTGAGCTTCGACGACCTGGAGCTCGCCGACCTGCTCTCGATCCCCGTCAGCGCCGTCTCGTACGATCCGGCCGATCTCGGCCGCCGCGCCGCAGAGCTCCTGTGCCGGCGCCTGGACGGCGACACGAGCCCGCCGCAGCGCGTCGTCCTGCCGACGACGCTGATCGAGCGCGGCTCGATCAGGGAGGCCGCGTGAAGCCGATCCTGCTCGGGCCGAACCAGCCGGCGCGCTTCTACCGCGGCGGCGGGGCGATCGCGCGCTTCCGCGGCCTGTCGTCCAACGGCGATTTTGTGCCGGAGGACTGGGTCGGCTCGACGACGACGATCTTCGGCGACGCGGACCACGGCCTGACGGTGCTCCCCGACGGCCGCCGCCTGCGCGACGCGGTCGCCGCCGAGCCGGAGGCGTTCCTCGGCCCGGCGCACACGGCCCGCTTCGGCCCCGATCCCGCCCTGCTCGTCAAGTTGCTCGACGCGGGCGAGCGCCTGCCGGTGCACGCCCACCCGGACGGAGGCTTCGCGCACGATTGGCTGGGCGCACCCCGCGGGAAGTCCGAGGCGTGGCTGATCATCGGCGTCGAGGGCGCGCGCCCGCGCATCCATCTCGGCTTCCGCGAGGATGTCGACCCTGCCGCGCTGGCCGGCTGGGTGGCCCGCCAGGACGGCCCGGCCATGCTGGCCGCGCTCAACGAGCTCTCCGTGGCGCCGGGGGACTGCATCTTCGTTCCGGCGGGCACGCCGCACTCGATCGGCGAGGGCGTGCTCATGGTCGAGGTGCAGGAGCCGTCCGACCTCGGCGTGCTGCTCGAGTGGGAGCGTTTCGGCCTCGACGGGCCCGAGGACGCGACCATGGGGCTCGGGTTCGACGTCGCGGCACGGTGCGTGCGCCTCACGGCGGTCGGCCGGGAGGAGCTCGCGTCGTGGACCTGCCGCAGCGACGACGCTCCGGAGGCGCGCCCCGGTGCCAGGGCGGTCGTGCCGGCGCAGGCCGAGGGCTTCTTCCGCGCCGAGTGGCTGCGCCCCGACCCGGTCGTGGCGCTTGCGCCCGGCTACTCGATCCTCGTCGTCGTCGCCGGCGCGGGGCAGCTCGAGACGGAGGGCGGCGCGCTCGGCCTCGTCAAGGGGAACACGGTGCTCCTGCCGCACGCCGCCGGCGCCGGGGAGCTCACGGGAGCGATCGAAGGGGTGCGCTGCCTGCCGCCGCGCGCCGAGGAGGCGGATTCGTGATGGCGATCGCAGAGAAGGAACCGCAGCCGCTCGAGCCGTTCAACGGGTTCGTGCCCGAGCCCGAGCAGGGACGCCGCCAGCAGTTCCTCTACTGGCTGAGCCGCTCGTGGCTGTTCTTCTTCCTGCTCGCGCTGATGCTCTACTTCTGGCTCGGAACGCCGCCGGCGACGTTTCTCACCTGGTCGAACCTCTCGCAGATCGCGCTCACGACCTCGGAGGTCGTGCTGCTCGCAATCGGCGAGACCTTCGTGATCACGACCGCCGGCATCGACCTCTCGATCGGCGGCATGCTGTTCTTCGCCGGCGTCGCCGGCGGCGAGGTGATGCTCGTCCTCTCCGGGACGAGCGCGCAGACGCTCGCCGGCCGCTACCCGCACGCCGGTCTCGGGCTTCCGGTCGGGATCGTGGTCTGCGTGCTCGCGGGCGGATTCTGGGGGCTGATCAACGGGCTCGTGATCACTCGGCTGAAGCTGCCGCCGATCATCGTGACGCTCGGGACGATGGCCATGGCGTTCGGCTTCGGCGACCTGATCGACGGCGGGTCGTACCTGCCGTCGCCTGTCCCGCCGGGGCTCACGCACGGCTTCGGCAACGGCAAGTTCGTCGGCGTCTACTACCCGATCTGGGTCGCGGTTGCGATCCTCATCGTCGCGCACCTCGTCTATCAGTACACGCGGTTCGGCCGCTACACGGCCGCCATCGGCTCCAACGAGGAAGGCACGCGCCGTACCGGCATCGCCGTCGACCGCCACATCGTCAAGGTCTATGCGCTGTGCGGCCTGCTCGCCGGCACCGCGGCGGTCCTCGACCTCGCGATCTTCACGAACACGACGTCGGTCGCGCACCAGACGGACAACCTGAGCGCGATCAGCGCCGTCGTCATCGGCGGCACGAGCGTCTTCGGTGGGGTCGGGACGATCCTGCTGAGTGCCGTCGGCGCCTTCATCCCGACCGTCCTCACGAACGGGCTCGTCGTCCAGGGCGTGCAGCCGTTCTGGCAGGAGGTCGTCGTCGGGGCGACGATCATCGTCGCCGTCTATTTCGACCAGCTGCGCCGCCGGCGCATGACCCGTTGAGCGCCGCGAGAGAGGAGGTACGTGCCTGGTACCGAGACCGAACGTCCTGAAGTGAAGTCATCGCTCCGCGTCAGGCGGAGCCGGAAGGGAGTAAGTCATATGTCACGCCGTTTGCTCGCAGTGGTCATGGCGGCGGCCATCGGAATCGCCGTCGTCGCTGCCACCGCACAGCGGGGGAGTGCAGCGCCGACAGGGAAGACGCAAGCGCAGAAGCAGTACACCTTCTATCTCGTTGCCGGCATCGCGTCCGACGCCTTCTACCTCACGATGAACAAGGGGGCGCAGGCGGCGGCGAAGGCGCTCGGCAACGTGAAGGTCGTCTTCACCGGCTCACCGGCGGCGTTCTCTCCGCCGACGCAGATCCCGTACCTGAACGGGGCCATCGCCCGTCATCCGGATGCGATCATGATCGCACCGACGGATAAGACGGCGTTGATCTCGCCGATCCAGCGCGCGATCAGCGCCGGCATCCCGGTGATCACGGTCGACACGTTCATCTCGAAGCCGATCGCGTTCTCGAACGTCTCGACGGACAACCCCGCCGGCGGCAAGGCCGCGGCGGACGCGCTCGTCAAGGCGATCGGGGGCTCAGGCGAGGTGGCGGCGATCAGCGTCAACCCGGGCATCAGCACGACCGACCAGCGCCGCGACGGCTTTGCCGCGGAGCTGAAGAAGTACCCGAACGTCAAGTACCTCGGCGTCCAGTACTGCAACGACGACCAGACGAAGGCCAGCAACGAGACGACGGCGCTCCTCTCGGGGCACCCGAATCTCAAGGGCATCTTCGCGATGAACGTCGTTTCGGGTAACGGCGTCACGGCTGCCGTCAAGGCCGCCGGCAAGGCGGGCCAGGTCAAGCTCGTCGAGTTCGACGCCGGACCGCCGCAGGTGCAGGCGCTCAAGGCGGGCACGATCGACGCCCTCGTCGCGCAGTACCCGTACGGGATCGGCCAGCAGGCCGTGCAGCTCGCGTACAAGTACGTGACGGGCCAGAAGGCCGGCATCCTCAAGCACTACGGAACCGGGTCGGCCGTCGTCACGAAGGCGAACGTCGGCACCCCGGCAATCAAGAAGTACCTGTACACACCGTAAGTGGGCGGAGGTGGGGGCAGGAGCGCCTGCCCCCACCGGTCCCTCTCGTGCCATGCCCGATCCTGTCCTCTTCATCGGTGAGACGCTCGTCGACCTGACGTGCGAGCACGCGGTCGCCGACTGGTCGCAGGCGGACAGGTTCGCTCCCCACTGCGGCGGCGCACCGACGAATGCGGCGATCGTGGCCGCGCGCTGTGGCGCGGCGGTCGCGCTCGGCGGCGGCGTCGGTGACGACCAGTGGGGACGGTGGCTCGAGGTGCGGCTCCGCGAGGAGCGGGTCGACCTGCGCTGGTGGGCGCGGCTGCCGGGCGTCCAGACGGCGGTCGCGTTCGTCGCGATCGACGAGCAGGCCGTGCCGGACTTCCTCATCTACGGCCAGGGCATCGAGTCGGCGCTCGTCGCGCTCGAGCCCCGGCTCGGCGAGGCGGTCGGCTCGTGCGCGGCGGTCGAGCTCGGCTCGAACACGTTCCTCGGCGCGCGCGAGCGGGCGGTCTCGGCGCGGGCGCGCGACCTGGCGCTGAACGGCCGCAAGCCCGTCGTCGTCGACGTCAACCTGCGCCTGCATCGCTGGCCGGACGCGGAGACGGCGGTTGCGGTCGTGCGGCGCTTCTGCACGGACGCGCTGCTCGTGAAGGTGAGCGGGGAGGAGGCGCGGCTCCTGACGGGCGAGACGGATCCCACCCGGGCGGCGGAGGCGATCTGCTCCTCGCTCGGGGCCCGGCTGGCGGTCGTCACCCTGGGAGCCGACGGAGCACTCCTCCGCGGCGAGGCGCGTGCCGACGCGCCCGGGGTGCCGGCGCGGGTCGTCGACACGACCGGCGCCGGCGACGCGGTGACGGGCGTGCTCGTCGCCGCGCTGGCGGCGTCGGGCTTCGACCCCGAGGCGGCGGCCGCCGCGCTTCCGCTCGCCGTGTCGACCGCCGCGCGGTCGACCGAGGCGTATGGCGCCGTCGAGGCGCTGCCTCACTCGATCGGCTAGGAGGACTAGGCGGCCCAGCGGCGGGGCTCGAGCCGGTCCTCCGGAAGCCGGATCACGGTGCCGGCGCGAGGCCGGCGGCCGAGCCGGAACGGCAGCCTGCAGACGGCGGCGAGTGCCGAGATCACGGCGAGGTCGAGGACGGCGAAGACGGCGATGCTGGCGGTCGAGGACACGATGCTCCTTCGGGTCGATGGCACAACCCAGGACACCAGGCAGGCCTGAGAGCGTCGTGTGACCCTGCTGAGAAGCGGATGAGAGTCGCGTCGCACCTCCGTGACGTTCCTGTGACGGTGTCTGACCCGGGTCTGACACCGGGGTTCCGGGCTATTCCGGGATGCGGAGCACGATCTTGCCGAGCTGCTCGCCGGCCTCGAGTCGCGCGTGCGCGGCCTGGATCTCGGCCAGGGGCAGGACCTCGTCCACGACCGGGCGGGCGCGGCCGCTCGCCACGAGCTCGTACGCGGCCTCGAAGTCGGCCTTCGTACCCATCGTCGAGCCGAGGATCGTCAGCTGCTTCCACCAGACTCGGTGCAGCGCGGCCGGCGGGTTCGGGCCGGAGGTGGCGCCGCAGACGGCGATGCGCCCCTCGACGGCGGCGATGTCGAGCGATGTCCGCCACGTCGCCTCGCCGACGTGCTCGACGACGACGTCGGCGCCGTGGCCGCCGGTCGCCTCCCGCACCGCTGCCTTCACGTCGCCGCCGGCGTGGTTCACGGTCGCGTCGGCGCCGAGCTCGCGCGCCCGTGCGAGCTTCTGGTCGCTCGAGGAGGTGACGATCGCGTGCGCGCCCAGCGCCTTCGCGATCGCAAGGCCGGCCGTGGAGACGCCGCTGCCGATCCCCCAGATCAGCACCCATTCGTCCGCCTGCAGCCGCGCGCGCGTGACGAGCATCCGGTACGCGGTCTCGAACACGAGCGGGAACGCGGCCGCCTCCTCGAACGAGAGGTTGCCGGGGAGGGGATAGACATTCGTCGCAGGCACGGCGATCAGCTCGGCATTCGTGCCGTCGCCGTGCTCGCCGATCACGTGGATTCTCCCGTGACCGGCCTCGATTCCGGGGTTGAGCACGACCGGCTGGCCCGGCTCGAAGCCGCTCACGCCCTCGCCGAGCGCCTCGACGACGCCGGCGCCGTCCGCGCCGAGGATGCGCGGCTTCGGCACCGAGGGCATGCCCTTGCGGATCCAGATGTCGAGATGGTTGAGCGCCGACGCGTGCAGCCGGACGAGCACCTCGCCGGCGGCGGGCGACGGATCGGGGGCCTCCTCGAGCACGAGCACCTCGGGCCCGCCGTCCTCGTGGATACGAACTGCCTTCACGCGCGGCAGACTATCGACGTGAGAGCGGGGGACCTCCAGCGGCTTGCCGAGGAGCTCGGGCTCGACGCCGTCGGCGCGGCGCCCGTCGAGCCGTATTCGGAGACGGAGCGCCACATTCGCGAGCGGCATGCCCGTGGCTTGTTCGCCGACATGAAGTTCACGATGGCTCGGCCCGAGGAGTCATGCCATCCGGAGACGCTCCTGTCCGGCGCGCGCACCGTCGTCTCCGCGGCGCTCTGCTACTACGCGCCCGAGCCTGAGCGGCCGGCGGGTTTCGGCCGCCTGCCGCGCTACACGTGGCACGACGCCTATGCGGAGCTGCGCGAGAAGCTCGACGCGCTCGGACGCCGGCTCAACGGCTCCTACCGCGTCCTCGTCGACGCGAACCAGCACGTCGACCGCGAAGGCGCGGCCCGCAGCGGCGTCGGCTTCTACGGCAAGAACACGCTCCTGATCACGCAGCGTCACGGTTCGTGGGTCGTGCTGGGCACGCTCGTCACCGACGCCGAGCTCGAGCCGACATCGCCGCTTGACCTCGACTGCGGCGCGTGCCGGCTCTGCGTCGACGCGTGCCCGACCGGCGCGCTCGACGAGCCGGGCACGCTCGACGCGACGCGCTGCCTCTCGTACTGGACGCAGGCCGCGGCGCCGATCCCCGACGAGTACCGTGCCCACCTCGACGCGCAGGTGTACGGCTGCGACATCTGCCAGGACGTGTGCCCCTGGAACCGAGGCGTCGAGAAGCGGCGCCGGCACGCGCCGCTCCCCGAGAGCGCCGAGCCGCACGTCTCGCTCGTCGACTGGCTGCGGGCGGACGCAGGCGAGCTGGCGCAGCGCTACGACCGCCTCTACGTCCCGCGCAACGACGCGCGCTGGCTGCGCCGCAACGCGCTCGTCGCGGCCGGGAACACCGGCGGTGCCGCCGAGCGCGCCGCCGTCGAGAAATACGCCGAGCACGAGGACGACCTGCTCCGCGAGCACGCAGCCTGGGCCCTCGCGCGGCTGGAGGCCCGCGGTGCCTGATCGCGTCGACGCGCTCGAGGCCGCGAACCGCTGCGCCCGCGCGCTCGGCTCGTCGCTCGAGCTCGAGCGCGCGTTCGGCGCGTTCATCGACGAGCTGAGTGGGTTCGTCCCGTTCGACCGGACGGCGATCGTGCTCGTCGACGAGGAGTCGGCGACGACGATCGCGACGGCGGGCCGCGGCGCGCGCGAAGTCTTCCCGCCCGGCAGCGTCGGCCCGATGCGCGGCTCTGTGCTGGAGCGCGTGCTCGGCGGTGAGATGGTCGTCCGCCGCGACCTCGGCGAAGCGGAGTTCCCGGAGGACGAGCGGCTCGTCGCACTCGGCCTGCGCAGCGAGCTCGTGGCGCCGCTGCTCGTCGGCTCGCAGGCGATCGGCATGCTCTCGCTCTCGCGGGAGGGCGCGGACGCCTTCTCGACGGAGGAGGTCGACCTGGTCGCGCTGCTCGGGCGGCTGGTTGCGACAGCGGTGCAGAACATTCGCGCGTACGACGCCGAGCGCAAGACGGTGGAAGAGCTGCGGCAGCTGTCGGCGCTCCGCGCAGACTTCGTCTCGCTCGTCTCGCACGAGCTGCGCAGCCCGATGGCAGCGGTGATCGGCGCGGCGACGACGTTGCAGGAGCGCTGGCGCACCCTCGCGGCAGAGCAGCGTGAGGCGTTCCTCGCATTGATCACGGACGAGACGACGCGGCTCTCGGTGCTTGTCGGCGACGTCCTCGACACCTCGCGGATCGAGGCCGGCACGTTCAGCTACGTCATCGGCGACGTCGACCTCGCACGGCTTGCTGCGGACGCGGTGGCGACGGCCACGATGGGGCAGAACGCGGTGAGGGTCCGCGCCTCCGTGAGCGGACCGCTGCCGCTGGTCCGGGGAGACCGCGAACGGCTGCGGCAGGTGCTGACGAATCTGATCGACAACGCCGTCAAGTACTCGGCGGAGGGCGACGAGGTGGAGGTGAGCGCGCGGCGCGAGGACCAGCTCGTGTGCATCTCCGTCAGCGACCACGGACCGGGGATTCCGCCCGACCAGCAGGAGCTGATCTTCGAGAAGTTCGGCCGCGCCCAGGTGCCGGGCAGCTCGAAGCCGGGCACCGGCCTCGGCCTGTTCATCGCCCGCTCGATCGTCGAGGCCCACGGCGGCACGCTCGAGGTGCGCTCGCAACCCGGCAGCGGCTCCACGTTCACGCTGTCGCTGCCGTTCGAGTAGGCGCGAGAATGCGCTTGCCGTGCAGGCGACGGCCGAGCGCGGCGAGGGATCATGCGGCCGTCGGCGTCGCACATCGACCATTCTCGGAATGGGCTACTCCGTGAGCTCAAGTAGCTTGAGGGGGCGTCCTTGCCCGAGACTTCTTCAGGCGCTTCTTCATCGTCCAGCATTCTTCGAAGGTAGCCGGGGAGAAACGATTCGTGCCGTGGCGAGGGCTCGGTGTCGCTCCCGGTGAACCCGCTAGGTTCCGGGTGTGCTCAGCCCACTCGAACTCGCGCATCAGGTGGGGGCGGAGCTGATCCAGAACGGCGCCGAGGCAGTCGCTCTCACCGGCAGTCATGCACGTGGCAGCCCGACCAGCGCCTCCGACGTCGATCTGATCGTCGTCGGGCAAGGTCCGCGCTACCTGGCCGAGGTGCGCGACGGCGTGCTCGTCGCGCAGGCGTGGTCGACTCAAGACGAGCAGCGGCGGCGGTTCGCCGATCCAGGCCAGGTCGGCGCGGCCGTTCCCGGCTGGCGTGAAGCCGTGTTGCTCCACGATCCGCATGCCGTCGGCGCGCGTCTCAAGCAGGAAGCGCTCGATTGGACATGGGAGGAGATAGGCGATCTCTGCGACACGTGGGTAGCCGAGCAGCTCGTCGGCTACGTGGAAGAGGTGCAGAAGCTCGTCGCCGCCGTCGAGAACGGCGGGACGTTGACGGCCGCCGTCATGCGCTACCTGCTCGCTGTCCGTCTGCCACCGATTCTCGCCGTCCATCACCGGCTGCTCTATGGCAGCGAAAACGTACTCTGGGATCAGGTCGGCGATGTGATGGGTGCGGAGTGGCAGCGGACACAGGCCCGGGCCCTCTCCATCGGCGGCGAGAGCTTCGAGCAGAGCTACGTCGCCGCGCTGCGCCTCTTCCGCCTCGCGTTCGAGACCGTTGAGTCCCTCCTCGATGACCGGCAGCTAGCGGTGGCACAGCAGGCGCTCGCGCTGGTGCGGCGCTACGACCCCAGTGATTGCTAGCCGCAGGCCGGGAAGACTGAGATTGGCTCGAGAGCCCTCACCTCGCTATCTTCTGGTGAAAGCGCTGACGGAGACCAGTAGCGGGGTCAGCTGAAGCCGAGAGAGCCGCCGGGTTGCTGTGAAGGCGGTCTTCAGTCCCTCGTGAACGACACTCCCGAGCTGCGGGAAGAACAGCCTTCTGGCCCAGTAGAACCCGTCGGCTAACCCTCGTCATCGGGTGCAAGAGGCCGTCGCAAGACGGCGAAGTGCGGTGGCACCGCGGGAGACGCCTCCCGCCCGCACCTCCAGGCGATTCGGAAGGGAGGTAGCGACCGGTGCGACGCATTCACGTTCATGAACTACCCGACCACGCCGGCGAGTGCGTGCGTGTCGCCGGCTGGCTTCATCACCAGCGCCGGCTGAGCCGTCTCACGTTCCTGCTGCTGCGCGACCGGACCGGCATCGTTCAGGTCATCGTCGAGAGACCTGAGCTGGTGGCGGAGGTGGCTGCGCTCGAGTCGGAGAGCGTGCTCGAGGTTGAGGCGCTCGTTGTCGCAGCGCAACAGGCGCCGGGAGGCGTGGAGCTGCACGAGCCGACGCTGCGCGTTCTATCGCCCGCGGCAGCGCCGGCGCCGATCGACCTGCGGCTGGCCGTGCTGAAGGAGCAGCTGCCGACGCAGCTCGACCACGCGCCGGTGTCGCTGCGGCACCCGCGAAGGCGGGCTACCTTCGAGCTCGCTGCAGCGTCGGTCGCCGGCTTCCGGGCGGCGCGAACGTGTTCGGCATCGACTACTTCGGCTGACCCGCCTACCTCGCGCAGAGCCCGCAGTTCTACAAGCAGACGATGGTGGGCGTGTTCGAGCGGGTCTACGAGACCGGCCCGGTGTTCCGCGCCGAGCCGCACGACACACCGCGGCACCTTGCCGAGTACGTCTCACTCGACGCGGAGCTCGGCTTCATCGAAGACCACTTCACCGTCATGCGCTTCGCCCGCGAAGCCGTCGCCGGCATGGTCGAAGGCGTCCGGGCGCGGGCAGGCCGGGCGGCCGAGTTGCTCGAGCTGGAACTGCCGGAGGTGCCGGAGGAGATCCCGGCGATCCACTTCAGCGAGGCCCAGCAGATGATCGAGGCTGCGACCGGTGAGAGGGTGATCGGCGAACCTGACCTTTCCCCGGCACACGAACGATGGCTCGGGGAGTGGGCGCGTCAGGAACACGAAAGCGCCTTCGTGTTCGTCGCCGGCTACCCGATGGTGAAGCGGCCGTTCTACACGCATCCGGACCCGGCCCGGTCCGAGTTCTCCTACAGCTTCGACCTGCTGTTCCGCGGGCTCGAGCTGATCACGGGCGGCCAGCGTCTGCACCGGTATGACATCCGCGAGACCGCCCTCTTCCCGCGCGACCTCACGAGGCTCGAGCCGTAAGCAGCTCTTCAGGTGCGAACGCGCAAGCGCTCGACGCCGAGCTCCTTCGCGAGCTGCCGTGCTCGCGCGGCGATCTGCGAGCGCAGATCGGCTGGCTCGAGCACGATCGCCTCGCCGCGCTTCGAAAGGATGTCGCTCACGAGCCACTCGTCGCTTCCGACCGGGATCTCGCGGAGTGCGCTGCCGTCCGCGAGCCGGCGCGCGCCGCGCTCGATCTCGTAGCGCGCGATCTCCTTCGAGTAGAGCACGCGCGCGCTGCGCGCGCCGCGCATCCGCGTCGGCTCGAACCCCTCGCGTGGCTGGAACTTCTCGCGCGTGACCTTCGCGCTGCGCATCCGGTCGAGCCGGAACGAGCGCTCCGCGCCACTCGTGCGGTCCCACGTGTGCACGTACCAGTTCGGGAGCTGGCGCTCGAGCGAGTACGGCTCGACGAGCCGCGTCGACGACTGCGGCTCCATCTCCTTCTGGTACTCGAGCTCGACGAGCCGGTGCTCGCGCATGCCGCGCGCGAGCGTGGACACGAGGTCCTCCTCCGCGCGCGCGACGTCCGGCTCCGGCGTCTGCGCAAGCTCGAACTGCCCGAACGTCTCTTCGAGCTTCTTGCGCACCTTGCCGAGGGGCGTGTGCGCGTCCGCCGCGATCATGGGGCCGACGTACTCGAGCGCGAGCCCGATCGCCCGCGCCTCGAGCGGCGTCAGCCGCGGCGGCAGCCGGAACGTATCGCCCCACAGCTCCTTGTCGACGTGTACTGCGCCTTCCCGCAGCTCCGCGTAGATCGTGTAGCAGCCGCCGCCGAAGTTGACGAGGTTCAGGAGCGAGAGGTGCTCCTCGAGCTCCTCGGCAGGGATGGAGGGAAAGCGCTCGAGCAGCTCGGGAGCGGGGATGAGCGCCTCCTTCTCCTCGCCGCACGCGGCCAGGAGGTAGGCGAGCAGAGCCTGGAGGACGGCGAAGCGCTCCGGTGCGACCGGCCCTGCGGGGTGCTCGTCGGTGCCGTCGGCGCCGCGCAGCGGCGTCTCGCGCGCCGGCTCGGGCGTCCTGCCTTCGTGCCGGTCGCGGACGCGGCGCAGCGCGGTAGCGACCTCGCGCCGCAACTCGTCCGGCTCGATCGGCACCGCGCGGCCGTCCTGGCGCAGGACCCAGGAGGCGAGCGCGCCGACGGACGAATAGTCGGTGACGAAGACGTCGTCCTCGATCCGCCCGGTGGAGCCGTAGGCGCGCTGCACCCACCAGGCCGTGTCGCCACGTACCTCGATGCGCGCCTCGCCGACGACGTCGCCGATCTGCCAGTCCGGGCGGCCGCGCAGGTCGGCGACGTTGAAGTCGGACGGAGGCCGAAAATCGCGTTCGCGCCTGGTCGCAAACTTGATGTCGCCCTCGATGCGCGAGACGCGGAACGTGCGCAGCGCTTCGCGGTCGAGGTCGCGGCCGACGACGTACCACTTGCCGCGGTCGTTGTAGAGGGCGTACGGGTTGAGGGTGCGCTCCGCGTGGTCGTCGCGCGAGATCGACCAGTAGTCGAACTTCACCGTGCGTTGCTTCGAGATCGCGCCTTCGAGCTTGGCGAGCCGCCCAGGCATCTCCGCCGAGTAGTCCGGGTCGAGCACCTCGACGCGGAGCGCGGTGTCGCTCGGCGCCTCCGCGAAGCCGGGCCGGCCGAGCGCGAGGTTCTGCAGCGCGAGCCGCAGCGGCTCCGCGTACGCGAACTGCCCCTCGAGCAGGTAGAGCGCCGTCTGGAGCGCCGCGAGCTCCTCGTTCTCGAGCTCGAGCTGGGGGAGGAAGTACTGCTCGGAGCGGAGCGTGTACAGCTCCTCGCCGGTGAACTCGTCCCGCTGCGATTGCAGCGGCACGCCGAGCGAGAGGAGTTCGGCGCGGTCGGAGTAGAAGCGCCGCGCGAACGCCTCGTCGGACATCTCGGAGTAGCCCTCGACGTTCGATTTGACGTCACGGGCCGTCAGCGGACGCCGCTCCGCCATCAGGAAAGCCACCAGCGACAGCTGGCGGATCAGCTTGTCCGTGTCATGCGACACCCTCGACGCACCCTACACGGGAGCGCCTGTGGAACGCCCTTGTGGAAAGCCTGGGGAAAGCCGCTTAAAAGCTCGAACTATGCGGCTGCTTTGGCTTCCAGGTGCTGGTGCGAGGGGCAGTAGTCGCGGTCCGGCAGCGGCGTGCGCTGGCACGGCTTGCCCTTGCGCGTCGTTGCGCGGCAGCGGGCGACGCCGCCGTCGAGTGCGCCGGCCTCGATCTGCTCCTCGATGAAATGCGTCGCGGCGCTCACGCCGGCCTGGACGGCCCACGCGACCTCCGCCTGCGCGGTGATCGGGAAGTAGCGCCGGATGTCCTGGAACAGCGCGCGGTCGGGTTTGGCGAAGTAGAGCGGGTCCTTGGCCAGCCGCTCCATCGTCTGCTCGCACGAAACGAGGACTGCGCGCCGCGACTCGAGCTGCGCCTCTCGGTCGGCGTACGGATCGATCATGTCCTTGATCGTCCGGTAAATGGCGCGTGAGTACTGATACATGCAGTGCTGCAGCTGGAGAGTCTGCTCTTCGATCACTAGTCTGCCCGTCTCCTGTGAAGTTCCCGGCAAAGCTTTGTTAACAGTGGGTTAACGACCGGTCAGCCGCCCTTCGGAAGCCGATCCTACACGCTTCGCCGCGGTGTTACAAAGTGCCGCCCCTTGTTGTCTTTGCAGCGAACATCGGTTCGCGTGCAAGCCCTCCTACTTCGCCACCCGGGCCTGGTAGGCGTCGGGAAAGCCCCGGGCATGGGCGGTCCCGAGGGCGGCGGCCGCCGCGGCGCTCGAGTCGTAGACGCCGGAGAAGACGACGTAGTAGCCGGGGTGGAGGCTCGGGTAGTCGGAGGAGACGAGGACGCCGACCGCGGGCAAGCCGTGCTGCGCGGCGTCGCGCGCCCGGGCGAGGGCGAACGCCCGGCCGGCGGCGAGCGGGATCGACTCGAGCACGTCGGTGTACCCGTTGCTGCGGGCCGGCCAGGCGGTCTGGCCATTCACCGCGGTGGTGGTCGGCGGCGGCGTCTCGGTCGTGGTGGGAGCGGTCGTCGTGGGAGCCGTGGTGGTCGCGGGGGCGGTGGTGGTCGCGGGGGCGGTGGTGGTCGCGGGAGCGGTGGTGGTCGCGGGAGCGGTGGCGGTCGTCGGGGCGGTGGTTGCAGGAGCGGCGGCGTGCTTCGTGCTCGAGGCGGCCACCGCGCCCGCGGTCGCGCAGACGGTGACGAGCAGGAGCAGCAGCGCGTGCCAGATCCAGTCGCCCCGGTGCCAGGAGAAGCGGCGCCGCCACGCCGCGGCGAGCGTGCCGACGATGCCCTGCGTCGTGGGCAGGCGCTGCCCGCACGCGAGGCAGTACTCCTGCAGCGGTGCGTGGGCGGCGCCGCAGCGAGGGCAGGTGCCGGGCGGCAGCAGGTCGCTCACGACGAGCCCGCCAGCCGATCTTCCCGCGTTTGCAGGAGTCCTCGGCGCTCCCGCCGGAGCTGCGTCGCACGGCGAGAGCCCGTCAGGCGCGACAGCAGGGACACGCGGCGACTCTAACGCCGCCTACCGCTGGATGACGACCAGCCGCTCCTCGGTCATCTCCCGCACGGCGTAGGCGGGACCCTCCTTCGTGTTGCCGGACGCCTTGACGCCGCCGTAGGGCATCTGGTCGGTGCGGAACGTCGGCGCCTCGTTGACGGTGACGCCGCCGAACTCGAGCGCGTCCGCGGCGCGCAGGGCCGTGTCGATCGACGCGGTGAAGACGCCCGCCTGCAGGCCGAACCTCGTGCCGTTGGCGCGCTCGAGTGCCTCGTCGAGCGAGTCGACGGGGTTCACGATCACGAGCGGGCCGAAGGCCTCCTCGCAGCTCACCTTCTGGTCGTCGGCGACGTCGGCGAGCACGGTGGGGCGGATCAGCCCGCCCTCCTCGCCGCCGGCCAGCAGCTTCGCGCCCGAGCTCTGCGCCTCCTCGATCCAGGCGAGGATCCGCGTGCGGGCGTCCTCGTCGATCACCGGTCCCACGTCGGTGTCGTCGCCGCCCGGGTCGCCGACCTTCAGCGCTTCTACGATCGGCACGAACGCCCGCACGAAGTCGTCGTAGACCCCGCGCTCGACGTAGATCCGCTGCACGGAGATGCAGCTCTGGCCGGCGAACGCGAACGCGTTTGCCGCGAGCTTTGCCGCGGCGCCGGCCACGTCCGCGTCGGCCGCGACGATCACCGGCGTCGAATTGCCGAGCTCGAGCTTCACCCGCTTGCGCGGCGCACGCTGCTGCAGGCCCCAGCCGACCTCTCCGGAGCCGGTGAACGTGATCAGCTTCACCCGCTCGTCCTCGACGAGCACGTCGCCGATCGCCGACGCGGGGCCGACGAGGACGTTGAGCCAGCCGGCGGGCAGCCCCGCCTCCTGCTCCAGCTCGGCGAGCAGCAGCGCTGAGAGCGGCGTCGCGCTCGCCGGCTTGAGCACCACGGGGCAGCCGGCCGCCAGCGCCGGCGCGAGCTTGTGCGCGACGAGGTTGCACGGGAAGTTGAACGGCGAGATGGCGCCGACGACGCCGATCGGCTTGCGCACCGTGAAGCCGAGCTTGCCCTCGCCGGCCTGTGCAGCATCCATCGGGATCATCTCGCCGGCAAGCTTGCGCGCCTCGACGGCGGCGAACGTGTACGTCGACATCGCGCGCGACGCCTCGACGCGCGCGGTCTTGATCGGCTTGCCGGCCTCCTCGCAGATCGTGCGGGCGACCTCCTCGTGCCGGCGGCCGATCAGGCCTGCAACCTTGACGAGGATCTCGGCCCGCTTGTGGGCCGGCAGCGGGCTCTCGAGCGCGGCCGCGGCCGCGTCGACCGCGCGGCGCGCCTCCGCGGCGCCGCCCTTCGCCACCCGCCCGACGAGCTCGCCGGAGTAGGGGGAGCGAACCTCGATCCAGTCCCCGGTCTCGACCCACTCGCCGTCGATCAGCAGCTTCCGCTCGGTCGCCGTTGCGGCCATCCCGTTCCTCCCGTCATGCTCGACTCGTGCCCGCCCGTGACGATATCCGCCCGCTCCTGGCTGCGGACGTGCTCGCCTACGGCGAGCGCGTGCCGGTGTACGTCTGGACGATCGAGCACCCGGACGGGCTCGTGCTCGTCGACACCGGGATGATCGACTCGCACCCGGAGGTCGAGGAGGAGTGGCGGCCGCGACCGTACCCGCTTCCGGCGGGGCTCGTCGCGCGCGTGGCGTTGGTGATCAACACGCACCTGCACTTCGACCATTGCGGCGGCAACCGGCTCTTCCCCGGCGTGCCGATCCACGTGCAGGCGCGCGAGCTCGCGGACGCGCGCACGCTGCCCGGCTACACGATCCCGGAGTGGGTGGACTTCGTCGGCGCGTCCTACGTCGAGTACGACGGCGAAGCGGAGGTGCTGCCTGGGATCCGGCTGCTGCCCGCGCCGGGGCACACCGACGGCCATCAGGTCGTCGTCGTCGACACCTCGGACGGGCCGTGCGCGCTCGCCGGCGACGTCGCCTACTCGTTCCGCGAGCTGGGCGGCGGGGCGACCGACGGGCAGCGGCGCGTGCTCGAGCTCGGGGCGCTCACCTGGCTCGCGCACGTGCCCGAGCCGAAGGTCCCCGAGTACCGCCCGGGCTAGCCGGACTCTTCGGGCAGCCGTGCCGCCAGCGCCTCGAGCACCTTCAGCTGCAGCGACGGCGTGCGGCGGAGCAGGCTGCGGAACGCCTGCGCGGTGATCACGAGCACGCGCGTCGGCATCGTCGTCGTCACCGTGGCGGTTCGCGGCGCGCCCGTGATGAGCGCGATCTCGCCGAGGAAGTCGCCCGCGCGGAGCGCGTTCACCTTGCGGCCCTTGCGCCGCACGTCGGCGGCGCCCTGGACGATGACGACGAACTCCTTCCCGGTCGCACCCTCGGACGTCAGCTTCCGGCCCTCGGGAAGCGCCAGCTCGTCGGCGAGCGCCGCGATCTCCTGCAGCTCCTTCTTCGAGCAGCCGGCGAAGAGCGGCACGCGCTTGATCAGCTCGACCTTCGCGTTCCTCTGGAGCACGCCCCCATTCTCCCGGCCCGCACTCGCCGAGGTCAACCTTCGCCGGGTAAAGTGCCCGCATGCCGCCCTGGGACACCGCTGCGCTGATCGTCGACGCGGTCCGCAGCCCGATCGGCAGGCGCAACGGCACGCTCTCGCACATCCGCGGCGACGACCTCTCCGCGCAGATCCTGAACGCGCTGCTCGCGCGCAACGGCGTCGACCCGGCGGAGATCCAGGACATCCAGTGGGGCTGCGTCACGCAGGTCGACGAGCAGGCGTGGAACATCGGGCGAAACATCGCGCTCGCCGCAGGCTGGCCGGTGTCCGTCTGCGGCACCACGGTCGACCGCCAGTGCGGCTCCTCGATGCAGTCGAACTTCAACGCCGCCGCCGCGGTCTGGTCGGGCCAGCTCGACCTCGTCGTCTCGGGCGGCGTCGAGATGATGTCACGCGTGCCGATGGGCTCGAACCGCGGCTCGATGTCCGAGGCGGTGCTCGAGCGCTTCGACATCGTCATGCAGGGGATCTCGGCCGAGGAGATCGCCAAGGAGTGGAACCTGTCGCGCGAGGAGCAGGACCGCTACGCGTACGAGTCGCACATGCGTGCGGCGCGCGCCATCGACGAGGGGCGCTTCGAGAAGGAGATCGTCCCGGTCGAGCTCGACGTGCCCGAGACGGGCCCCGATGGCGGCGGCGCACCGACGCTGGTGCGCACGCGCTTCGCCGTCGACGAGGCGGTGCGGCGCGAGACGACGCTCGAGAAGATGGCGTCGCTGCAGCCGGCGTTCGTCCCGGACGGCACCGTCACCGCCGGCAGCTCGAGCCAGATCGTCGACGGCTCCGCTGCCGTCCTGATCGCGTCCGAGCAGAAGGCCGCCGAGCTCGGACTGCGCCCGCGCGCCCGCTTCCTCGGCTTCGGCATCGCCGGCGTCGACCCGCACCTGATGCTGCACGGCAACCCGGAGGCGTGCGAGCGCGCGCTCGCGAAGGCCGGCCTGACCTGGGACGACATCGAGGTGATCGAGGTGAACGAGGCGTTCGCGTCGGTCGTGCTTCAGTTCCTCGCCGACACCGGGCTCGGCGACCGCTGGGAGGCCGGCGATGTGAACCCGAACGGCGGCGGCATCTCGCTCGGCCACCCGCTCGGCGCCACCGGCGCCCGCATCACCGCGACGCTCGTCTCCGAACTCGAGCGCCGCAACGCACGGTACGGCATCGCCGCGATGTGCATAGGTTTCGGTCAAGCAATAGCGGGAGTGGTGGAACGCCTGTAACTCCGCGACCAGGCCTTCGACCTGGTCGCAGCCGTCAGAACCCCCGGTTCGGCGAGATCCCCACGATCCTCCCGGCGCCGTCGTATGCGACGAGCGAAACGGGGAACTTGTCGCGCGGCACCTCAATCGCGAACGCGTTGTCGGTCAGCCGCACGGGCCAGCGCTCCCCGTCGGCTAGGAACAGGTCGAGCGAGGCGACGCCGTCGCGCGCGAGACCCGCGAGGACGGCGAACTGGTTGCCGCCCTCGTCGAGCGAGAGGCCCACGGTGATCGGCGCGAGGCGGACGCTGCAGCCGCCTCCCGCCATGCCGTGGAACAGCGTGAGGATGCAGAGGTTGCGTCCGTGCTTGCCGACGAGCGAGGCGACCACCCGGATGCTGCTCTGCGGGTCCGGCCGGAGCACGCGCGCGAAGGCGACGCCTCCGGCCATGTGAAAGCCGACCAGGATGCGACGCGGCACGTGCGCCTGCGCGAGCGACTGTCCCCGCGGCTCATGGTGGACGAGCCAGCCGATCGTCCCGGGGCCGAGCTTCCGCTGCACCGTATGCGGGCCGGGAATGCCGCCGTGCGATCTCCGTGGAAAGAGGGAAAGGGCGGCGGCGAACGGGATCGGGGTCGACGTCCCGGCTTCGTCGGTCGCCTCGACGCTGCGAACGCGGCTGCCGACGGCCGGATGCAGGCGAACGGCCAGGAACGCGTTGCCGGCGACGACGGCCCGCTCGTGCCCGCCGTCGGATGTGAGCTCGACCCGGGCGACGCCATCCGCGACGAAGCCGAAGCTTGCAGAGGCGCGCGGGGCGGCGAGCGTCCCCGGGCGCGGGGGCCGGTTCGGGAGGCCGAAGGCGTAGTCGACCACTGCGACCTGCACGCCAGCGATCGCGTGCTCGAGCGCGAGCTGTGGCGCGCAGCTCAGCACCGGCTGGCCCGAGATGCCCTGCGCGACAAGGCGCAGGCACAGCTGGTCGCCCGAGTGGAACCCGTACAGCGTGTACGTCGCGCCGCCCACGCGACGCACGAGCAGGCGGTTGAGCACCGTCCCCGCAGGAAAGCGGGCGTAGGAGTGGGCGTTCGCTGCCTGGAACTCCGCCTGTGCGGCCGGTGATGCGGGCGTGCCGGGGGTCCCCGTCAGCCAGCCGGTGAAGCCGTCGAGCGTCGCCGCCAGCGTCGCGCCGACTGCGAGCAGCACCATGACCGCGGCGGCCGCCGCCAGGAGGACGGTGCGGCGCCGCAGGCGATGCCGCGGCCGCACGGCCTGCGTCAGCGCGATCGCGTCCGCGAGGGCGAGGAGTTCGGGCTCGTCCCCGAGCAGCTCCACGAGATCGTCCTGCTCGAACACCGTCACGCTCATGGCTCGATTCCCTCCCCTTCGAACACGTCGCGCACGATCTGCAGACCGCGCAGGAACCGCATCTTGCAGGCGCCCTCCGATGAGCCGACCAGGGCCGCGATCTCCTCGAAGCTACGCCCCTCGATCAGGCGGAGGACGACGACGTCGCGCTGCAGGCGCGGTAGAGCTGCAAGCGCTGCCCGGAGCGCGTGCGCGACCTCGTCGCCGTAAGGCCGCTCGAGCGATGCGATCTCGACTGCCTCGAGCGGCAGCGCCGTACCTCGACGCGCGCGGCTGCGCGCCTCGTCGACGAGGCGGCGCTGCGCGACGGTGTACAGCCACGCGAGCGGCGGCTTCGACCCCTGCCTCACCGGGTCAAGCCGGGCCGCCGCCTGCGCGAACACCGACTGTGTGATCTCGGCGGCCTCGTCCTCCGTGGCGGTTCGGCGCCGCACGAAGCGGAAGACCTCGTCGTAGTGCGCACGAAACGCGGCCGCGGCGAGCTCGTCCATCACCTGCTTATCGCTCGGCGCCTGGAAACGTCACGAGCGTATCCCTTCACCTCTCGTCGCGGAGGGCGCGAACGGCTACGGCTGCGACCTGGCTGAAGCCAGGTCGCGTCAAGGGGTGTGGCTCCCGTGCCGATATAGAGCCGCATGGACGCAGTCATTCGCGGGACCACGATGCCCGTGCTCGAGGTGCACCTCACCCCGGGCGAATCGGTGGTCGCCGAGTCCGGGCAGCTCGGCTGGTTCGACGACGGGGTCGAGCTCGAGACGACGTCGGCGCTCGCGGGCGCGGACGGGATGTGGGACGCGGCGAAGCGCAGCCTCGGCGGCGGCTCCTTTTTCATGACCCGCTACGCGTCGACGACGCAGCCCGGAACCGTTGTTTTCCCGGCGCGGCTGCCCGGGAAGATCTTCCAGGTGCCGCTCGGGCCCGGCCGCTCGTACCTGATCCAGCGGCACGGCTTCCTCGCCGGCCTGGAGGGCACGGAGCTCTCGACGGCCTTCGACGTCCGCCACTTCGGCACGGGGCTGCTCGGCGGCTTCGGCTTCCTGCTCCAGAAGCTCGAGGGCGCCGGCCACGCGTGGGTCGAGCTCGCCGGTGAGCTGAGCGAGTACGACCTCACCGAGGGGCAGTCGCTGCGCGTACACCCTGCGCACATCGGCCTCGTCGAGGCGGGTGTCACGTATGAGCTGGCGATGGTGCCGGGGATCAAGAACAAGATCTTCGGCGGCGACGGGCTCTTCCTCGTCCGGCTGACCGGGCCCGGGAAGGTCTGGCTCCAGTCGCTCTCGCTGCCGATGCTCGCCCACGCGCTGCAGCCGTACATCGTGCAACCGGGCGGCGGCGCGTCGCCCGCGCAGGGCCTGGAGACGGCGGCCGTCGGCGGAACGCTCGCCGCGGTCGCCAAGGGTCTCACCGAGCTCATCTGAGCGGCATTAGGCTCTCGCGCCGCGCACGCAGTAGGCTCTCGCGTCGTGGCGAGCGAGGTTCGCAGGGTCGGCGTCGTCGGTCTCGGCGCGATGGGCGCCGGGATCGCGCAGCTGTGCGTCGAGGCCGGCGCCGAGACGGTCGGCCGCGAGGTGACGGCCGAGCTGGGGGAGAAGGCGCGGGACCGGATCGCGCACTTCCTCACGCGCAAGGTCGAGAAGGGTCAGCTCGAGCAGGGCGCGCGCGACGCCGCCGTCGGGAGGTTCTCGCTCACGACCGACCTCTCGGGGCTGGCCGGTTGCGATCTCGTGATCGAGGCGATCGTCGAGGAGCTCGTGCCGAAGCAGGAGCTGTTCGCGGAGCTGGAACGGATCTGCCGCGCCGACACCGTGCTCGCGACGAACACCTCCGCGCTGTCGGTGACGGAGATCGCATCTGCGACCTCGTCGCCGGAACGCGTCGTCGGCATGCATTTCTTCAACCCGGCGCCGCTGATGCCGCTCGTCGAGATCGTGCGCGCGGAGCGCTCGTCCGACGACGCGTTCGACACCGCGTACGCGTTCGGCGAGAGACTCGGCAAGCACCCGATCCGCTGCCACGACACGCCGGGCTTCGTCGTCAACCGCGTCCTGATACCGCTGCTGAACGACTGCGTGCGCGTGCTCGACGAGGCGCGCGTGACCGTCGAGGATCTCGACGCGGGGATGAAGCACGGAGCCGGCTGGCCGATGGGCCCGTGCGAGCTGCTCGACCTCGTCGGCATCGACGTGCACGTGCATGCCGGCGAGGCGCTCTGGCAGAAGCTGCGCGAGCCGCGCATGGCGCCGCCGCCGCGGCTCGTTGCGATGGCGAACGCGGGCCTGCTCGGCCGCAAGAGCGGTCGCGGCTTCTACACGTACGACTAGCCAATCCCTCCTAGGCGGCCAGCGAGATCGGCGCCGCAGGCGGTTCGATGACGGCAACCGGCTCGAGTGGACGCTCAGGCTGCAGCGGCTCGTCGAGCAGGGCGGAGAGCATGACCGCATGCATCGTCGCGGCGGCCGCCGCCGCGAGCAGGCCGGCGGACCGCTCAGGGGGAACGCCTGCGGCGCGCAGTGCGGCCGCGAGCGCGTCGATGCGCCCGGTGAGGGTGGCGGCGGTCGAGTCGACGGACATGGACCATAGCTTCACGCCGCCACCGGACGATCCTGCGTCGCGTCCCGGCGGTTGGCGACACGCCCTGCATATTCTCCACCGTCATGTCGACCGGAATCGCGGCCGTCTACTTCCTCGTCGCGCTGATCGTGACGCTGTACGCGGCCGCCGTCTTCGCCGACCGGCTCGACCGGCTCGGCGCGAGGCTGGGCCTGCCGGAGGCGCTGCTCGGGCTGCTCACCGCCGCCGGCGCCGACGCGCCGGAGCTCGCCGCGGCGATCGCAGCGCTCGCCGCCGGTGCGAAGGGCGTCGGGCTCGGGGTCGTCGTCGGCTCGAACGTCTTCAACCTCGGCGCGATGCTGGGCGTCTCGGCGCTCGCCGCCGGCTCCGTGACGCTGCCGCGCGAGGCGCTCGGGCTCGAGGGCGGCGTGGCGATGGGTGTCACGGTCGCCGTCTGCCTGCTCGGCTTCGGGGTCGTGCCGGCGTGGGCCGCGCTCGCGCTCGTGCTTTCGCTGCTCGTCCCCTACGTCGCGATCGTCGCGCTCGCGGAGAGCCACCGGCTGCCGCTGCGCCGCCGGCGAACGCTCCGGCGGGCGATGGGCGAGCGGCACCGCCGCCGTGCGCCGCACGGCCGCCAGCTCTGGGAACCGCTGCTGATGATCCCGCCCGCGGTCGGCGCGATCGTGCTCGGCAGCATCGGGATGGTGCACGCGTCGCTGCAGCTCGGCGATCGCGTCGGTATGCCGCACTTGCTCGTCGGGACGCTGCTGCTTGCGGTGCTCACGAGCCTGCCGAACGCGTACACGGGCGTCCGACTCGGCCGGGCCCGGCGCGGCTCGGCGCTCGTCAGCGAGACGATGAACTCGAACACGATCAACCTCGTCGGCGGCGTCGCCGTGCCGGCGCTGTTCGTCGGCTTCGGCCGCCGCTTCTCGGGGCTCCTGGTGGTGGATGTCGTCTGGCTGCTGGTGGCGACCGGTGCCGCCATCGCGCTGCTCGCGCGCCCGGGCGGCGTCCGTCGCGGCGGCGGGGCGTTCCTGCTCGCCTCCTGGGTCGGTTTCGCCGTCGTGCAGGTCGTTTTCGGCTGATCGGGCCCCTCACAGAACCTTTACGGTCCGCTCAATTCGGGGCAATGAGCGCGGCGTTACTCTGAGTCCATGCGGCGAATCGTCGTCTTCTGCGTATGCGTGGCTGCGCTCGGCCTGCCCGCCGCCGTGCTCGCGCGTGTCGCCTCCCCGGGCGACGGCTCGCTCGTCGTGAAGGACGCAAGCGGACCTCGCAACGTGCCGGTGGTCGCGCTTACCATCACCGGCGCCGCAATCGGCCACGTCCAGCAAGGCCGGATCATCATCGACGACCCGACGCCCGGCAACGACGTCGGCCCCGTGGTGACCGGCGCCGAGTCCCGCAAGGACCTGCCCAACACGACTGCGCAGGTGTGGTCGGGCACCGACTTCAGGTTCCGCGCCGTCGGCGGCAAGTACACGATCCTCATCTACGGCTCCGGCGTCGACGTCGTCGCGCTCGGCCGGGGGACAGCCACGCTCACCGGGCTGCTCGACAACGCGGGCAACGACGGCTCCTACTCCCTCAACGGCAGCCCCGACTTCCAGTCGCTGCCGGGCCTGCCCACGAAGCTGCTCACGATCGGCGCGCCGCCGACCTCGTCGAGCGGGTAGCGACGGCATGGCCGCGAAACCGCAGACGGTGCTCGTCGTCGAGGACGAGGCGTCGATCGCCTCGTTCATCGCTGCGTATCTCAAGAACGCGGGCTACGCCGTCCGTACGACGCCGAGCGGCAACGAAGCGCTCAAGCTCGTCGAGTCGGAGAAGCCGGCGCTCGTCGTGCTCGACCTGATGCTCCCAGACATCGACGGCGTCGAGGTCTGCAAGCGCATCCGCCAGCACACCGACCTGCCGGTGCTGATGCTGACCGCGCGCGACGAGGACGTCGACAAGATCATCGGGCTCGAGGTCGGCGCGGACGACTACATGACGAAGCCGTTCAACCCGCGCGAGCTCGTCGCACGCGTGCGCGCGATCCTGCGCCGTGCTTCGCCTGAACGCGGCGAGCGTGAGAGCGCCGTCATCCGGCACGGCGACCTCGTCGTCGACGCCGGGCGGCGCGAGGCGAAGGTCGGCGACCAGGAGATCCAGCTCGCGCCGAAGGAGTTCGACCTGCTCTGGGAGCTGCTCGACCACCGCGGCCTCGTGCTGACGCGCGACCAGCTGCTCGAGCGGGTGTGGGGCTACACGTTCGCGGGTGACACCCGCACGGTCGACGTGCACGTGCGTCAGCTGCGGCGCAAGCTCGGTGACGCCTCCCCGATCGTCACGGTCTGGGGCGTGGGCTACAAGGTCAGCCCGGCGCGCGAGACGGCTCCCGCCTGACGGCGGAGTAGGCTCGGCCCATGCTCGGGTCGCTCCGCTTCCGGCTGCCGGCGCTGTTCCTGCTCGGGATCGTGCTCGCCGGCCTCGTGGCGACGCTGATCGCGATCCGTTTCTTCCAGAGCTACAACCGTGCGCGCGCGATCGACGAGTTGAACGCCGAGTCGATCGGGATCGTCCAGCTCTACTCCAGGCAGGCCGGCGCACAGGTCGTGCGGCTGCGGACGCTCGAGAAGGCGATCGGCGGCGACAGGATCTTCTTCGTCCCGATCGTGCCGGGCGTGCAGCTCTTTCAGCCGATGCCCGTGCTGCCCGTGGCGACCGTGCCGGTGGCCGAGCTCCAGGAGAAGGGGACGATCACGTTCGACCTGCACGTGAACGGCACGCACTATCTCGCCGTGGCGCGGCCGGAGCGGCTCGGCTCAACGCTCGCCGGGGCGATGGTCGTGGCGAAGCCCGTGTCGCAGCTGCGCAGCCGGCTGGTGACCCTGATCGAGCGGCTCGCGCTCGCGTTCGGCGGCGGCGTTATCGTCGCCGGCCTGCTCGGCGTCTACTTCTCGCGGCGGATGACGCAGCCGCTGCTGGCGCTCTCCGCGGCGGCGGACGAGATCGCGGGCGGCATCTACGGCGTCGAGGTGCCGGATCCGCGCGGCTCGGACGAGATCTCCCATCTGTCGGCGCGGTTCGGCGACATGGCGTCGAAGCTCGCCGAGGCGGAGCAGCTCTCGCGGAACTTCCTGATGACGGTCTCGCACGAGTTGCGTACGCCGCTGACCGCGATCCGCGGCCACGTATCCGCGCTCCGCGAAGGCGTGATCGACGACCCGCTCTCGCGCGACGCGTCTCTCGGCGTGATCGAGGAAGAGGCGCTGCGGCTCGAGCGGCTCGTCGGCGACGTGCTTGACCTCGCGAAGCTCGACGCGCACCGCTTCACCGTGCTTCGGGAAGAGGTCGACATGGAGCAGCTGTGCGAGCGCGCGTATGCCGCGTTCGGGGAGGTGGCACGGCGGCGCGCGATCGACTACCGGCGCGAGTTCCGGGCACACCCGGTGATCGTCACCGACGGCGACCGGGTGCTGCAGATCATCTCGAACTTCCTCTCGAACGCGTTCCGCTGGACGCCGGAGGGCGGCCGTGTCTCACTCGCGCTGTCGGCCGAGGACGGCTTGGTGTCGGTCGTCGTCGCCGACTCGGGGCCGGGCATTGCGGCGGACGAGCGCGAGCGGATCTTCCGGCCGTTCTGGTCGCGCGACGGCAGCGGCACCGGGCTCGGGCTGGCGATCGCGCGCGAGCTCGCGTTCGCGCTCGGCGGGCGGATCGAGCTGTACAGCGAGGCAGGCCTCGGCAGCCGCTTCGCGCTCGTGCTGCCGGCCACTGAGGGAGGTGAGGACGCTCGCTGACTCGAAACCCAAAGGCCGGAGGGCAACGCGGCCGCAGGCGCGTTGGCCGGAGGCCGACCGCACGCGGGCGGGGATGGCGTAGCCACCACCGCCCGCGCTCGCACGACCAATCGTCCCGAACCGTAAGAGGACGGCGGCTCGGCCGCCGTCCGCTCTGCGAAGCACAACCTAGAGTCGTGAGAAGCGCGCAGCGCTTCTCACGAAGCGGGCCGCTCAATTCGGTAGACGACGGCGCCGCCGTGGTTCTCGAGGCCCTGCTCGACGCGGGCGAGCCGCTGGTCGACGCCGCGCCAGCCGGAGGAGACGAGGTCGACGAGGAGCGCGAGGTCGTCGACGCGCGCGTGCCGCTCGGCGAGCAGGTCGCCCTCGAGCCGCTCGAGCCGGCGGATGAGCTGGTTCATCAGGCCGCGCACCTCGGCGAGGTGGCGGGCGACGGGCAGCACCTGCTCGCGCAGGCCGTCCTGGACAGCCTCGCCGACGCGGGCAGGAAGGCTCGCCTCGAGTTCTGCGGCGGCTGCGGCGAGCGCCTCGACCTGCTCGCGGGCCCGCTCGAGCGCCGCGTCCACCGCGGCGGGCTCGGTGCGCGTCTCGGCGGCGCCGGCGATCCGCTCCAGCGCGCGCTGCACGGCTGCCTCGTCCATCGCGACGGACGCTATACCGGCTGCCGGACAGACGTCCGGCGGAGCCACGTCCGGTGCCTGGCACCGGACGTGGCCCGAGATACCGTGGCGGCGATGGACGTCTCCGAGCTGGACTACGAGCTTCCGGTCGAGCTGATCGCGCAGCAGCCGGCGGCGCGGCGCGACGGGTCGCGGCTGCTCGTCTACGAGCGCGCGACCGGGGCGGTGCGTCACCGGTTCTTCGCAGAGCTGCCGGACGAGCTGCACGGGGAGCTCGTCGTCGTCAACGACACGAAGGTCATCCCTGCGCGCATCCGGATCGACTCCCCGCGGGGCGAGGTGCTGCTGCTCGAGCGCCTCGAAGACGACATCTGGGAGGGTCTCGCGCGGCCGACGCGCCGGCTCGTGCCGGGTCGGCGCTACGGCCCGGTCGAGCTGATCGAGCATCTCGGCGAGGGCCGCTGGCGACTGCGCCTCGAGGGCGAGCCGGACGGCGAGACGCCGCTGCCGCCGTACATCACCGAGCGGCCGGCCGATCCGGGCCGCTACCAGACCGTGTACGCGCGCGAGGCCGGCTCGGCCGCCGCGCCGACCGCCGGGCTGCACTTCACCCCGGAGCTGCTTGCCCGGTTCGAGGTGGAGCGGGTCACCCTCCACGTCGGCCTCGACACGTTCCGCCCCGTCAGCGAGGAGCGGCTCGAAGAGCACCGGATCCACGGCGAGCGCTACGAGGTGGCCTCGGCCGCGTGGGAGCGGATCCGCGGCGCCGGGAGCGTGCTCGCCGTCGGTACGACGACCGTGCGGGTGCTCGAGACGCTCGCCTGCGGCGGTCCGCTCGCCGGCCGCACGGAGCTGTTCGTCACCCCGGGCTTCGAGTTCAGGCGGGTGGACGCGTTGCTGACGAACTTCCACCTGCCGCGCTCGACGCTGCTCGCGCTCGTGATGGCCTTCGCGGGCGTCGAGGAGACGCGGCGCCTCTACCGGCTTGCTGTTGCCGAGCGCTACCGCTTCTACTCCTTCGGCGATGCGATGCTGATCTTGTGAGCGCCTTCACACTTGCGTCCACCTCGGGCGGGGCGCGCGCCGGGATCCTGCACACGGCGCACGGCGACGTGCCGACGCCGGCGTTCATGCCGGTCGGGACGAAGGCGACCGTGAAGTCGGTCGACCCGGACGAGCTGCGCGCGCTCGGCGCGGCGATCGTCCTCGGCAACTCCTACCACCTGCACTTCCGCCCGGGGGAGGAGCTCGTCGCCGAGCTGGGCGGCCTGCACGCCTTCATGGGCTGGAACGGTCCGATCCTCACGGACAGCGGCGGCTTCCAGGTCTTCTCCCTGCGCGACACGCTGCTCGAGGCCGACGACGACGGCGTCACCTTCCGCTCCGTCTACGACGGCCGGGCCGAGCGCTTCACGCCAGAGCTCGCCGCGCGGATCCAGGAGCTGCTCGGCTCGGACGTTGCGATGTGCCTCGACGTCTGCGCGCCTCCCGGCGTGCCGCCCGCGGAGCTCGAGGAGGCCGTCCAGCGCACGACGCTGTGGGCCCGGCGCCAGCGCGACCTGCCGCGCGCCCCCGGCCAGCTTCGCTTCGGGATCACGCAGGGCGGGCTCGACACGGAGCTGCGACGCCGTTCCTCCGAGGAGCTCGCTTCGCTCGACTTCGACGGCTACGCGATCGGCGGCCTCTCGGTGGGCGAGGAGCGCGAGCCGATGTTCGAGGCGACGACGCACGCCGCCGCGTTCCTGCCGGCGGACAAGCCGCGTTACTTCATGGGCATCGGCGACCCGGAGGGCGTGATCGAGGTGATCGCACGCGGCGTGGACATGTTCGACTGCGTGCTGCCGACACGCACCGCCAGGACGGGCAGTGCGCTGACGTGGGAGGGCCGGCTCAACCTCCGCAACGCAGGCTTCGCGCGCGACGCGCGCCCGCTCGACGAGAGTTGCGCGTGCCCGGCGTGCACGAAGTTCACGCGTGCGTACATCCGTCATCTCGTCAACCAGCAGGAGATCCTCGGGCTGCGCCTGCTGAGCCTGCATAATCTTCGCTTCCTCATCGATCTCGTCGCCGCGGCACGGCACGCGATCGAGCGCGGCGCCTTCGAGGCCTGGAGAGCGGATGCGCTCGCGCGGCTGCAGCGACCGACCACGGAGACTCACTGAATGGGCAGCGCAGGTTTTCTCATCATCATCGTCGCATTCGCGTTCCTCTACTTCGTGCTCGTCCGGCCGCAGAAGCGGCGCCAGGTCGAGTCGCAGCGGATGCTGCAGGGCCTCGAGGTGGGAGACGAGGTCGTCACCGCGGGCGGCATCTACGGCCGGATCACCGCGATCCGGGACGACGAGGTGACCGTCGAGATCGCCCCGGAGCTCGAGGTCCGCGTCGCCCGCCGCGCGATCGGCGGCGTCGTCAACCGGCAGGAGGAGCCGGACGGGAACGATCCGGCCGAGGCGGACGAGGCCGAGGCCGGGAAGGCCCCGGCCGAAGAGCACGACGGCTAACCTTTCCGGGCACACGTGAGCGACCGGCGCAAGCACCTGATCCTGATGGGCGCGATCGTGGCCGCGCTCCTCGGCGCGGTCCTGCTGGCGGTTCCCGGCTCGCCGATCCACCGCAAGCCGACGCTCGGGCTCGACCTCCGAGGCGGCCTCGAAGTGGTGCTCAAGGCGATCCCGCCGAAGGGGCACGTCCTCACGGCGGACGACATGAACCGCTCGATCTCGATCATGCAGAGCCGGATCAACAAGCTCGGCGTCTCGCAGCCGGAGATCCGCAAGCAGGGCGCGAACCAGATCGTGATCCAGCTCGCCGGCGTGCACGATCCGGCCACGGCCGCGAAGCTGATCGGCAAGACGGCGCAGCTGCAGCTCTTCGACTTTGAGGCGGACCTCGTCCAGGGGCCGTCGGCCGGCGTCAACGGCAACCCCATCGCGACGTCGTCGCTCTACTCGCTGCTCTCGCAGGTGCAGAAGCAGGCCGCGAAGGGCACGCCGGAGGCGTACTACCTGTTCCGCAACGAGACCGTGACGGTCAAGTCGACGAAGAAGACGACGGTCAAGGGCAAGAACGGCCAGAAGACGACCATCCTCAAGCCGACGAAGAAGGCCGAGGTCAAGCACTCGCTGGTGCAGGGGCCGGGCGACACGCTGAGCGCGCTGCTGAAGCCCTACGACGGCAAGGTGCCGGCGCACGATCAGGTTCTGAAGGTGCCCGCCAACACCGCAGTGATCTCGTGTCCGACGGCGAACGGCTGCATCGGCGCGGCCCAGGTCTCGCCGAGCGGGACGTACTACTACCTGTTCAAGTACTTCCCCGACCGGACGACCGACGGCGGCCCGATCCCGGAGATGACCGGCGGCGACCTCGTGCTCTCCGGGACGCGCGCCGATTTCGGCCAGGCCGGCACCCCGATCGTGCTGCTCCAGTTCACGAACCACGGCTCCAGCCAGTTCGAGAAGGTGACGCGCGCGGAGTGGCAGCGTGGCCGGACGGCCTGGGAGCTCGCAGGCCGCCCGAGCACGCCGGCCGGGCAGCCGAACCCCTACGTCCAGCATTTCGCGATCGTGCTCGACGGGCAGCTGCAGTCGACGCCGTACATCGACTTCACGCAGACGTCGCTCGAGAGCGGGATCTCCGGCAACGCCGAGATCGACATGGGCCAGGGCGGCACGTTCAAGGACGCCCAGAACCTCGCGCTCGTCCTCCAGACGGGCGCGCTGCCCGTGAGCTTCCAGCAGATCGAGCGCACCGACGTGTCGTCGACGCTCGGCAAGGACTCGCTCACGCAGGCGTGGCATGCCGCGTTGATCGGCCTCCTCGTCGTCGCGCTCTTCCTGCTCATCCTGTACCGCTTTCTCGGCCTCGTCGCGGTGTTCGGCCTCGCCATCTACGCCGCGTTCTACTACGCCGCGATCCTGCTCTTCCACGTGACGCTGACCCTGCCGGGATTCGCCGGCCTGATCCTCACGATCGGCGTCGCGGCCGACGCGAACGTCGTCGTCTTCGAGCGCATCAAGGAAGAGGTGCGGTCCGGCAAGTCCGTGCGAGCAGCCGTCGCCGCCGGCTACGGCAAGGGCTTCCACACGATCCTCGACGCGAACGTCGTCACCGCGATCACCGCTCTCGTCCTGTTCCTGATCGCGGTCGCGGACGTGAAGGGCTTCGCGCTGATGCTGCTGATCGGCACGCTGATCTCGCTGCTGACGGCGGTCGCTGCGACCCGCGCGATGCTCGGGCTGCTCAGCGGCTTCCGCTGGTTCAGCAACCCGCGCTTCATGGGCGCGCACGGCCAGCAGACGGCGAAGTGGCTGCAGATCGACTTCATGCGCCGCCGCTACCTGTGGTTCGCCATCTCCGGTGTGATCATCGTGGCGGGCCTCGCCTCGCTCGGCGTCCGCGGCCTCAACTTCGGCATCGACTTCAAGGGCGGCACGCAGTTCGTGTTCAAGACGCACGCCGCCCAGACGACGGCTGCGGTTCGCAGCGTCGCCTTCGCGGCGGGCCAGAAGGACGCCGTCGTGCAGGGCCGCGGCACCGCCACGAACGGGAAGTACGCGAGCTGGCAGGTGCGCACGAGGTCGCTCAAGCCGGCACAGCAGAGCGCGCTCGAACAGGGTTTGGCGCAGCAGGTGGGCGCTTTCGCGAGCGGGACGAAGAACGTCTCCGCGAGCTTCGGGCACCAGATCGCGATCGACGCGATCTGGGGAATCCTCGTCTCGATGCTGCTGATCATCGTCTACATCGCGCTGCGCTTCGACATCAAGTTCGCGGTCCCGGTGATCATCGCGATGCTCCACGACATCGCCATCACGGTGGGCGTGTACTCGCTCGTGTACAAGGAGGTCACGATCGACACCGTGGCCGCGGTGCTGACCGTGCTCGGCTACTCGATCTACGACACGATCATCATCTTCGATCGCATCCGCGAGAACATCCCGCTGATGCGGCGGCAGCCGTTCGCCACGATCGCGAACGTCTCGCTGTGGGAGACGATCCGCCGCTCGCTGGCCACGACGTTCATCACGCTGCTGCCGATCGCCGCCCTCGAAGCGCTCGGTGGGACGACGCTGAAGGACTTCGCGTTCGCGCTGCTCATCGGCGTCACATCCGGTGCGTATTCGTCCATCTTCATTGCGGCGCCGCTGCTCACGATCTGGAAGGAGCGGGAGCCGGAGTACGCGAAGCGGAAGCAGTACAGCAGCGCGGAGGATGCCGAGGCGGCGGTGGACGGCGGGAAGCGCCGCAGGCGCGGCAAGCTCGACCGGGGCGCCGTCGCGTTGCACGACTCAGAGGAGGCGCTGGCCGCCGAGCCGACGCCGGAGCTCGTCGACGTCGTGACGTCGACGACGTCCAAGCCGTCCGCGCAGGCACGCCGCGAGAAGCGGCGCCAGCGCCGGCGCACGAGGCCGCATGGCCGCGCGCGGTAGCGAGCGGATCGTCGACGCGTTCGAGGAGCTGCTTGTCGAGCTCCCGGCGCGGCTCCGGGGCAGCCGGGCCCGCTTCTCCGAGCAGGCGGTCGCCGCGCTGCGCGCGCTCGTCGACGAGCTGAACCTCGTCACACGTGACGAGCTCGAGGAGCTCGAGCTCCGCGTCGCCCAGCTCGAGCACCGGCTCAAGCTGCTGGAGGGGAACCCTCCGGCTCCCCCTCGCTGAGGGCGCCGCCGGGCCGCCGGCCGAGTTACCCTGGGAAGGTGAGGTTGCGGAGACCGAGGCCCGAGTCGCTGCTCGCGTGGGCCGCCGCCTCCGTCGGCGTGATCGGCATCGTCTCCGCGCTGACGCCGGAGATGGCGGACCGCTTCCGGGTCGTGCGCGGCGTGCTGCCCCCGGGCGGGATCGCGGCCGCCCGCATCGGCGCGCTCGCGTTCGGGATCGCGCTGATCTGGCTCTCGCGCTCGCTCGCCCACCGCCGCCGGCGGGCCTGGCAGCTTGCCGTCGGCGTCGTGTTCGCCTCGGCCGTGGCGCACCTCGCGAAGGGCCTGGACGTCGAGGAGGCGGTGATCTCGCTCGCCCTGCTCGTGGCGCTCGTCCGCTTCCGCCGCCGCTTCGACGTGCCCGGTGACCCGGCGTCGGTGCGGCCGCTCGTCGCGCTCGCGGTCGCGATCGGGGCGGTCGCGGCCGTGGTGCTCGGCGTCGAGCTGCACGGCGGAGAGCTGCCGGACCGGCTCTCGGACGTGTTCACGGCGCTCTCGATCGTGCTGGGCTTCTGGGTGCTCTTTCTCTGGCTGCGCCCGTTCTCGCAGGCGGTCGCGCAGACGGTGGGGGAACGGCGAGTCGCCCGCGCCCTGATCGACGCCTACGGCAGCGACAGCCTCTCCTTCTTCGCGCTTCGGCGCGACAAGAGCTACTTCTTCTCGCCGACGCGGCGCGCGTTCCTCGCCTACCGCGTCGTCGCCGGCGCCGCGCTCGTCAGCGCCGATCCCGTCGGTGACGAGGAGGAGTTCGACGCGTTGCTCGCCGAGTTCCGCCGCGTCGCGCACACGCACGGCTGGCGCGTCGCCGTGCTCGGCGCGTCTGATGCGCACCTCGATCGGTACCGGCGGCTCGGCATGCGCGCGATCCCGATCGGCGAGGAAGCGGTGCTGCGGCCGGAGGAGTTCTCGCTCGAGGGACGCGCGATCCGCAAGGTGCGCCAGTCCGTTTCACGGCTGACGAACGCCGGCTACCGGCTGCGCGTCGTCGCGGCCGAGGATGCGGACGCCGAGCTGCGCGCCGCGCTCGAGGCCGTTTCGGAGGAGTGGCGGGGCAACCAGCCCGAGCGCGGCTTCACGATGGCGATCGACGACCTGTTCCTGCCGGGGACGGTGTTCGCCGTCGCCGAGTGCGAGGACGGGACGGTCGGCGGCTTCCTCCATCTCGCGCCCACGCCTGCGGGAGGCGGCTGGTCGCTGAGCACGATGCGCCGGCGGCCCAGTTCGCCGAACGGGCTGACGGAGTTCCTGATCGTCGAGACGCTCGCCTGGGCGAAGGAGATCGGTGCCGCCGAGGTCTCGCTCAACTTCTGCGTGTTCACGGACCTCATCTCGCAGGAGCGCGCGGTGACATTGCCGCGGCGCGCGCTGCGGCACGCGCTCCTCGCCGCGGACAACGTCTTCCAGCTCGAGCGCCTCTACGCGTTCAACCGCAAGTTCTTCCCCGAGTGGCGCCCGCGCTACCTGTGCATCGAGCGGCTGAGCGACCTGCCGGTCGTCGGGCTCGCGTACCTGCATGTGGAGCAGCTGCTCGTGCCGCCCGGCCCGTGGGCGCGGCCGCGAGCCGCGCGAAGAGCTGGCGCTCTTCGTGCGGGTTGAGGCTGTGCTCCGCAGAGCGGACGCCGGCGGAGCCGGCGTCCTCTTCTCTGGCGCGAGCGGCGGGCTCTGGTGCGCGGACGGTGGGGCTGAAGCCTCCCCGTCCGCGTGGATTTGCCTGCGGCTAACGCGGCTGCGCCCGCGTTAGCCGCAGGCTGTGGGGTGAGCGAGGGTTGAACGCTTCAACCGTCGTATCCGTAGAAGGCCGGAGCGAACGCGGAGCGTTCGTGGAGGCCGGACGCACGCGCGCGGGGATGGCGAAGCCACCACCGCGCGCGCTGCGGCGGCAAGCGCCCTGAAGCGTTAGAGCCCGCCGGCTTGGCCCGGCGGGCGTTCTGCGGAGCACAAACCAGACCCGGGGGAAGTGCGTAGCACTTCACCCGGTCGGTCCGTGTCACACTTGCAGCAGGATGGCACAGCCAGCGACGAGGAGCCTCGGCCGCTTGTCGGAGATCGCGCAGGTGATGGTCCGGCACGGGTTCGGCTACTTCCTCGAGGCGCACAAGCTCACCGACCTGCTGCCGGGGCGTTCCGCGGAGGCGCGCCTCGCCGCGGCCGCGAACGGCGGCGCGTCGGCGCGCGGCCAGCACCTGCGCGAGCTGTTCGACGAGCTCGGTCCGACGTTCGTGAAGTTCGGCCAGCTGCTCTCAACGCGCCCGGACGTCGTCCCGCCGGACATCATCGCCGAGCTGCGCGGGCTCCAGGACGACGTGCACCCGTTCCCGTTCGAGCAGGCCGAGCACGTGATCGAGGAGGATCTCGGCAACACGCTGGAGCGCCTCTTCCTCGACTTCGACCCGGAGCCCGTCGCCGCAGCGTCGATCGGCCAGGTGCACCGCGCGACGCTTCCCAACGGGAAGCAGGTCGCCGTCAAGGTGCAGCGCCCCGGGGCGCCGCGCCAGATCGAAGCCGACGTCGCGTTGCTCTACCAGGCGGCGCGGCTCGTGAAGGAGCGCGTGCGCGTCCTCGACTTCATCGACGCGCACGAGTTGATCGACGAGTTCGCGCACCAGATCCGGCACGAGCTCGACTACCGGCTCGAGGCGCGCAACGCCGAGGGCTTCCACCGCGACTTCGCCGGCGATCCGCACGTGCACGTCCCGAAGGTCTACTGGACGTACACCCGCGCCCGCGTGCTCACGCTCGAATGGCTTGAGGGCGTGCACGTCCGCGACGTCGACCCGGCGTCGATGACGCTCGAGGAGCGGCGCGAGCTGGCGTACCTGATCACCGAGACATGGATGACGATGATCTTCCGGAACGGGTTCTTCCACGGCGACCCGCATCCCGCGAACATCCTCGTGCTGGAGGAGGTGGGCACGATCGGCCTCGTCGACTTCGGCGCGGTCGGCAAGCTCAGCGACGACGACATGACGAAGCTGACACGGCTGTTCATCGACGCCGCGGCGGAGAACATCGACGTCCTGCCGAAGCGGCTCGCCGACCTCGGCGTCCGCTACCCGAAGGAGCGCGAGGAGGAGTTCGTCGCCGAGCTACGCGAGATCTACTACCGCTACTACGGCGCGAGCCTCGCCGAGATCGACCCGATCCAGATCGTGCGCGAGGCGTTCCAGCTCATCTACGCGATGAACCTGCACCTGCCGACGCGCTTCCTGCTGCTCGACCGCGCGATCGCGACGCTCGGCTCGGTGGGAGCGGAGCTCTATCCGGAGTTCAACGTCTTCGAGGTCGCGCGCCCGTACGCGCGCGGGCTGATGCTGGAGCGGTTCACGCCGGAGCGGATCGCGCGCCGCGCGCGCCGCGACGCGATGCGCTACGCGCACATCCTGCGCGAGGCGCCGTACCAGTGGTACGACTTCATGGAACAGGTCCGGGACGGCCAGATCGAGGTCGGCTTCGTGCACAAGGGGCTCGAGGACCTGCTCGAGAGCATGCAGCGCGTCTTCAACCGGCTCGTGGTCGCGCTGATCGTCACCGGCGGCCTGATCGGCTCCAGCCTGATCGGGATCTTCGCCAAGGCGGGGCCGCACCTGCTGGGGGTCAACCTCATCTCCGTGATCGGCTTCGCGCTGTCGGCGGTGCTCGGCGTCTGGCTCCTCTGGGGCGTCGTCCGCTCCGGACGGCTTTAAGCAGTGCGAAGTGCTGCGCAATTCGCACTGGTGGAGTTTGTGCTCTGAAGAGCGTCGTCCGCTCGGGACGGCTGTCGACGAGAAGTCACACTCTTGTGCGAAAGGACATCTGGCGGGCTCGTACGTGGGCCGTTACGGTCGTCCGATGACTGCGCTGCTGCTCGCCGAGCCCGAGGAAGCGCTGCGGGGCTTCCTCGCGCGCCAGCTTGCGAGCGACGGCTTCGACGTGCTCGCCTTCAGCACGCCCGACGACCTGCCGCGCGCGGCGGAGCCGGACGTGCTGCTGCTCGGCGATCCGGCTGCCCTCGACCGCTGCATCGTGACGGACTGTCCGGTGATCGTGCTCGGGAGCGCCGACCCGGCGACGCGCGTGCGCGCGTTGCAGCGGTGTGACGACTATCTGTCGCGGCCGTTCGCGTACGAGGAGCTCGTGGCGCGCATCCGCGCGGTGCTGCGGCGGCGGCCGCCGCGCAACGAGGTGCTCGACCTCGGCGAGCTCGTCGTCGACCGGGGCGCGCGCCGCGTACTCGTCTGCGGCCTCGAGGTGACGCTCTCGGCGAAGGAGTACGCGCTGCTCGTGAAGCTCGCCTGCGACCCCGACCGCGTGTTCACGCGCGAGCTGCTGCTGCGCGAGGTGTGGGGCTTCCGCACCTTCGTGCCGACGCGCACCCTGGAATCACATGCCTCGCGCGTCCGCTGCAAGCTCGCCCGCGCAGGCCTCTCCGGCTGGGTGGTGAACCTGTGGGGCGTGGGCTACAAGCTGCGGCCCGCGCCGCCCGGCTAGGGCAGCTTGGCGTCGAGCCACGCGATCGCAGGCGCGATGTGCGCCGGGTCGATCGTGTGCCCGACGTCCGACTCGTGATAGAGCGGCGAGAACCGAGCGCGGCGAATCCGCTCCCGCTCTTCGTCGCGGAGTTGGTCATCGACGAAGTAGATCGGGAGGGGTGGTGACGGTGGGGTGGTCGCCCGCTTCCGTGTCTTTACCGAGCCTTGGCTGGTCTCGCCCAAACCGGAAGGAAGCATTAGCCCGCTCTTTGCTGCGGGTCGCGTACTCCTTTGGAGGACAGCACACCGAAAGGAGATCCGCAAATGCGCAAGCTGACGGCCGCAACACGCGCCGCCACCGCAGCCCTCACGGTCGGGGCCGGAGCCGCCTTCGCCTCCCCCACCCAAGGTCACGGCAAGGCCGCCGTAGCGTCGTCGTCACGCGATCGGGTGTCCCAGGAGAAGCGCGACAGTGCCTCGCGTGACCGTGCGAGCCATAACCGCTCGACCAGCCGCGACAGTACGTCCGCCGGTGAGCGCGACCGCGGATCGGCGGCAGCCAGAGGGGCGGGACAGCATGCTCGTGCATGACGCCCACACGCACGAGGACATCAGCTTTGAGTGGGTACGCAGCTGGAATGGCTGGACTCTGCGACCATCCACAGCAGCCGAAAACGGCGTGAATAAAGTGACTGTCAAGCGCAGCCGGAAAGTGCTCCAGTTTGCGCAGTCGAAAAGTGCACCACTGCTCGGAGGTTGAGGTGGTGGCCGCCGGTCAGGCGGGGTCGCGGAGCGGCGGTGCCTGAGCGGCGGGTGTGACGTCGAGGCCGCGTTGGCGGAGGCGGTAGCTTTTGCCTTTGGGGGTGATCATGGTGGCGTGGTGGACGAGCCGGTCGATCAGGG
>JBEKEH010000012.1:0-37925 GCA_050013935.1 Gaiellaceae bacterium
ATGGCGCGCGGGTAGGTCTTTGCGGCAATGGTCGCCGCGGCGACGAGGAAGAGCACGATGACCACGTAGTCGAGCCAGAGGGTGCCGCCGCTCGAGATGCCGAGCAGGAGCTGGCGCATGCCGTGTACCTCGTACGTGAGCGGGTTGACGTGGGCGAGGATCCGCAGCCAGCGGGGCATGATCGAGAGCGGGTAGAGGGCGCTCGAGGCGAAGAAGAGGGGCATCATCACGAGCTGGCCGATGCCCATGAAGCGCTCGCGCGTGCGGACGAGCGAGGCGAGGATCATCGAGAGGCAGGCGAAGCCGCCGGTTGCGAGCACGAGCAGGACGAGCGCGCCGGCGATCTTGGCGGGGTTCCAGTGGATCGAGATGCCGGTGGCGGCGAGCACGGCGAGGAGCACGAACGCCTGGGCGAGCGCGCGGATGCCGGCGCCGGTGGCCTTGCCCAGCACGATCGCGATCCGGGGAATCGGGGTGGCGAGGAGGCGTTGGAGCTGGCCGACGTCGCGTTCCCAGATCACGGCGAGGCCGAAGAAGATCGCGATGAACAGCGCCGCCTGGGCCATCACCCCAGGGGCGAGGTATGCGCGGTAGTCGTGGTAGCCGCCGCTGAGCGCCCGGTTTCGCCGCAGCGCCGTTCCGAAGATGAACAGCCAGAGCAGCGGCTGCACCGAGCGCGTGACGATGTCGATCTGGTCATGACGGAGCTTGCGCAGCTCGGCCCAGCCCATCGCGGCCGTCCCGTTCCGGAACCGGCCGAAGCGTGCGGCGAGCGTCCCGAGCGCGAGCTCAGCCGAGCCGGCGCGAAAGTCTGCGGCCGGCGCGGACATTCCTGAAGCTCCCCCCTTCTTCGATCGTGCGGCCGGTGGCCGCGGTGAAGACGTCCTCCAAGGAGGGGACGGAGAACTCGGTGCGGAGCTGCTCGGGGGATCCCTGCGCGACGACCTCGCCGAGGTCGAGGATCGCGAGTCGCTGACACTGCCGCTCCGCTTCCTCCATCTGATGAGTCGTGACGAGAAGCGTCGTCCCCGCCTCCCGGCCGAGGACCTCGAGCCGCTCCCAGACGTTGCGTCGCGCGGTCGGGTCGAGCCCGACCGTCGGCTCGTCGAGGAACAGCACCCGCGGCCGGTTCAGGAGCGCGGTCGCGATCTCGAGCCGGCGCAGCATCCCGCCCGACAGCGTGCGCCCGAGCCGCTCGAGAAACGGGGCGAGGTTCATCGCATCGACGGCTTGCTCGATCCGTTCGCGCCGTTCCTTCCGCGGCACGCCGGTCACGCGGCCGTAGAACTCGAGGTTCTCCCAGGCCGTCAGCGAGCCGTCGATCGAGATCGCCTGCGGCACGTAGCCGATCAGCCGCCGTACGGCGAGCCCCTCGCGCACGCAGTCGTGCCCGGCGACGAGCGCACGACCCTCCGTCGGGCGAAGCAGCGTCGTGAGCACGCGCACGATCGTCGTCTTGCCCGCGCCGTTCGGGCCGAGCAATCCGAACACCTCGCCGGGCTCGATCGCGAACGACACGCCCCGCACGGCTTCGATCTCGCCGAAACGAACGACAAGATCGTCGACGAGGACCGCGGCCTCGCGCGCAACCGCGTCCGGCGCGTCGCGCGCCGGGAGCGTCTCGGTCACCGCGCGATCAGCTCCACGCTGTGCTCACGGAGCGCGCCGGCGGCCTTCGCGGTGAGCCGCACGAGCTCCACGCGCTCGTCCGGCTCGAGCTCCGTCAGCACCTCGCAGAAGAATCGCTCCCGCCGCAGGGCCACGTCGGCGACGAGCTTCTCGCCGGCCGCGGTCAGCCCGACGACCGTCACGCGCCGGTCGGCCGCCAGGCTCCGGCGCTCGACGAGTCCCAGCGCCTCCAGGCGGTCGACAAGCCTCGTCGCGGTGGTCTCGTCGACACCGACCTGAGCGGCGAGCTCCCCCACGCGCGTTCCGCCCTCCGCGAGCACGTCGAGCGCGCGCCGCTTCGTGGGGCTCAGCTTCGCCACCGATCCCTCGTGGAGCGACGCGAGCAGCCGCCTGCCGGTGAGGACGCGTCCCAGCTGGTGCCAGCAGCGCGACAGCTCGCCGGCCAACACCCGCAATTCGCTGTCCCCGGACATAACTGCAAGATACAGAAGATGTGTATTGCAGGATTAGATCCCGGCCCGCTGGCATACTCCCGCTCTGTGGCCGTCGAGGAGTCGTCGACCGAGGGCAACCGGTGGCGGCGCCCTTCGCACCGGCTGCTCGTGCTGCGCCGGCTTCAGGCGGCGGCGGCCACGGTCGCCGTGTTCGTCGCCGCCGTTGTGCTCGCCGTGTACGCGGGCGCCGCGCCCGGACTCGTGTGCGCCGGTCTGGCGGTCGTCTTCGGCCTTGCCGCCGAGCGCTTCGTCCGCAGGCGCTTCTCGGCTTGGGGCTACGCAGAGCGTGAGGACGACCTGCTCGTCCAGCGCGGCGTGCTCTTCTCCCGGCTCTCCGTCGTGCCGTACGGCCGCATGCAGTTCATCGACGTGACGGCCGGCCCGCTCGAGCGATCGTTTCGCATCGCAACGGTGCGCATGCACACGGCTGCTGCTGCGAGCGATGCGCGCATCCCCGGCCTTGACCGCGAGGAGGCGGCGCGCCTGCGTGACCGGCTCGCCGAGCTCGGGGAGGCCCAGGCGGCGGGGTTGTGAGCGACGCGGACGGCTGGCGTCGCGTACACCCGCTGTCCCCGATCGTGCGCGGCGGGAGGGCCACGATCGCCATCGCCGTCCTGCTCCTGCCCACGATGCTCAGGGGCGGCGACATCAGCGGCTCGTACGTGCAACTCGCGATCGCCGGGGTACTCACTGCGCTCGGATTCGCGTCGTGGCTCGTGACCCGCTGGCGGATCGACAGCGACGACCTGCAGATCGAGACCGGTCTGCTCCGCAGGCAATCGCTCCGCTTCCCGCTCTCGCAGGTCCAGGCGGTCGACATCGTGCGGCCCGGGTTGGCCCGCATCTTCCGTGTCGCGGAGCTGCGGCTGCGGATGGGCGGCGCGAGCGGCTCGACCGCACGCCTCGCCTATCTGCCCGAGCGGGAGGTCGAGCCGCTGCGCGTCCGGCTGCTCGCCCTCGCGCGCGGCGCGAAGCACGACGAGGAGGCCCTCGCGGCCGAGGCGTCGGCGGAGGAGCACGTGCTCACGACCGTGCCGACGGGTCGTCTCGTCGCGTCGATCCTGATCAGCGACGTCGGGTTGATCGCCGAGGCCGTGATCGCGGGGCTCATCGTCACCGCGCTGTTGGCGCCCACGGCGGCGGCGGGTGTGGTGAGCGGTGGCGCGGTGTGGATCCTCACGGTGCTCACCCTCGTCTGGCGGCGCTTCAACCAGGAGTACCGGCTGACCCTCGCCGAGGGCCCCGACGGCCTGCGCCTCCGCTCCGGCCTCGTCGCGCTGACCGCGGAGACGATCCGGCCGGGCCGGGTGCAGGCCGTGCGCATGGTCGAGCCGCTGATCTGGCGCCTGCTCGGCTGGTGTCGGCTCGAGGTCGACCTGGCAGGGCGGCAGCGCTCGAAGGGAGAAGGCGAGGCGCAGCGCAGGTCGCTGCGCGCGGTGCTCCCGGTCGGAAGTCGCGTGCTCGCCGGGGAGCTGCTCGACCGGATCGTCCCCGACAGGCCGCGGGAGCAGACACGGCCGCCGCGCCGGGTCCTCTGGAAGAGCCCGCTGCGCTACCGGATGATCGCGTGGGGGCGAACGGAGACGTGCGTCGCGACGACGAGCGGGCGGCTCCGGCGCGTCACGTGCTGGGTGCCGCTGCAGAAAGTGCAGAGCCTCCGCCGGGTGCAGGGCCCGGTGCAGCGCCGCCTGCGCCTCGCGAGCGTGCACGTCGACACGGCAGGCCGGGGCGTGCACGCGATGCTGCGCGACCGGGATGCGGCCGAGGCCGACCGGGCGCTCGTGCAGCTCACCGAGCTCGCCCGGGCGGCCCGGCGTGGTTCCGCCGCCGCTCCAGCGGCGTAGGCATGCTCCGGTAGATGGACAGGGAGGAGTGGAACCGCCGCTACGCCGGCCGCGAGCTCCTCTGGACGGGGGAGCCGAATCGATTCCTCGTCGCAGAGGTGACCGGACTCGAGCCAGGACGTGCACTCGACCTGGCCTGCGGCGAGGGCCGCAACGCCGTGTGGCTCGCGGAGCAGGGTTGGCGGGCCACGGGCGTCGACTTCTCCGAGGTGGCGCTGGAGAAGGCCCGTCTGCTTGCCGACGCGCGCGGTGTCGAGGCGGAGTGGATCTCTAGCGACCTTCTCGGGTATCGGCCCGAGCCAGGCGCCTTCGATCTCGTAATCGTCTTCTACCTCCAGGTGTCGGCAGAGGAGCGGCGGACGATCCTGCGCGCGGGCGTCGAGGCCGTCGCGCCCGGCGGCACGTTCCTGCTTGTTGCGCACGACCGCGCGAACCTCGAGCAGGGGCACGGCGGGCCGCAGGAGCCCGCGGTGCTCTACACGCCGGAAGACGTCGTCGCCGATCTCGACGGCTTGCGGATCGAGCGGGCCGAGCGCGTCGAACGGCCGGTGCAGACGCCCGACGGCGATCGGATCGCGCTCGACGCGCTGGTTCGCGCGGTGCGGCCGGGCTGACCCTCGCCCGAAAGACCGGCAAGGCGCGCGTCGTCCACGACCGTCCACCCGCGGACGAGACGGTCGCGTACGTCGAGAAGTACGCCTGGGGTTTCGAGCGGCTTGGAGTCAGCGCCAGCGGGTACGCCGACGATTTCCCAACCCCGACCTTGATCAGATTCGGGCGGCTCCGCACCTGGCGCTGCGTTCCACCTTCGTTCCAGCTCGGGTCGGCTAGTAGCGCCGAGCGCGGCGCACGCCACTCCATCGGCTGCCCGAAGCCGAGGTCGATGCCGAGCGAGAGCGTCGCGACGAAGCTTCGCCGGGCGAACCGCCCGACCGATGTGGACCGGCGTTCGCGCTCAGCTGTGCCGGGGAGAATCGCGTAGCCGGTGGCTCCGGGCGAGTTCGCCCGAGCTCACATGACGTCGTCGGAGATGTAGGAGGAGGAGTCGCCTGCGATCGGCACGACGTCGACGATGACCTCCTCGCCGTCGGCCAGCGTGCTGCCCTGGATCGTGACGCTCGGATCCTTGCTGCCGCCTGCCTGCACGGTCACGTCGCTGCTATTCGCGATCGTGCACTGGTGACCCGGGTCGGAGCACGAGTCGACCGTCTGGCCGGGCGTCTCGATCTTCAGCGTCGCGATGACCACCTTGCACGAGAGGCTGATGGTGAGCTGTGGCTCGCCCTGCGCCACGCCGTTGACCGTGATCGGTCCCTGGAGGTTGATCACTTGCACGCAGGGAGGCTTGGCGAGTGCGTTGGCCGCCTGGAGCGCCTTGTCCTTGGCCTGCAGCGCGCCGTTGATGTAGCCCGCGATCCAGTTCTCGCCACGACGCTCGCGGATGGCGAGCATGGCGTAGGGGTCATAGTAGAAGGCGGCCTTTTCCGAGTCGGTCTGCAGTTTCTTCCAACCGGGATCGTTCATCCAGGCGGGGTCGGAGTGCAATATCTTCGTCGCGCCGGTTTCGACGTCGTCGAGCGCCGCTTTCGAACGGTGGAGTGCCGTGAGGGCATCGTTGAATAACCCCTCTTGAACGGCGTGGCGCGCGTAGGTCTCCTGCGCGATCGCGGACTTCAAGTTCACGACGGCCGCGGCCGCTGCGCTCTCGCGATCGTCCCTCGTCGTTGCGTGCGCGACGACGCCGCTTCCGGCGGCAGCGAGAACGGCAATCGCGACGATGGGCAGCAGGAGCCGCAGGCGCACGAGCCGACAGTAGTGTGCTTCGCCACGAGACACAAGACGCGGACCGCGGCGATCCGCGGAGTGCCGCGAGCGGGACTTTCAGAGCGGGAGCGACGGGACTCGAACCCGCGACCTCCGGCGTGACAGGCCGATCCGAGGCGCCGACGTGCGACGACGAGCCACGCCGCGCGGGCTCATTTGCTCGGCCTTGACGGACTTGGGCGGCTGTGAGTGACTTCGTTCCGCGGGCCGTCGCCGCAGCGTTTGGACCAGGAACGGGCCACGGGAAGACCGCTCAGTACACTCTGATCGTGGCTGACGCGACCGAGATCGAGTTCATCTTCGAGCCGCAGGATGAAGGCGGCTACTACGTGTACGCGCCCGACCTCCCCGGCTTGCACACCCAGGGCGAGACGCTTGACGAGGCGACCGCGAACGCGCGTGAGGCGCTCGAGCTCTACGTCGAGGGGTTGCAGGAAGAGGGTCGCCAGCTCGGCGCGGGCGTGATCCGCCAGAAGCTGCGCGTTCCTGCGTGAGTGGCCGGCTGCCGGTCGTCTCCGGCGCGCAGCTGGTGCGTGCACTGGAGCGGATCGGTTGGCAGGTCGTACGGCAGCGAGGAAGCCACGTTCGCTTGACCCACCCGGAGCGTTCCACGTTCGCTTGACCCACCCGGAGCGTTCGATTCCTCGTTGTCCCGCTTCACCGGGAACTGAAGAGGGCCACGCTGAACGGAATTCTCAAGGACGCCGGCCTCGATCGCGAGGGACTTCGAGAACTCCTGTAGCGAATCGTAGGAAGACGAAAGAGACGGTGGCTCGTCGGGACGATGAATCCGTGTTGGTTTGGCGTGCGGTGCGTCCGGGAGTCAAGCTGAGCGGGAGCGACGGGACTCGAGCCCGCGACCTCCGGCGTGACAGGCCACTTCGACCATCGCGACGTCCGCGACGACTGACGCGCAATCGCTCTGTTGATGGGGGGTTGTGACTCCTTTCGGCTCTGGTGCCGCATGGCTGCCAGAGGTCGCGGAGGGCGTTTGCTGCCCGTTTGCTGCCCGGAGCCCCGCGCCGTCCGGCTCAGCGCCGCAGGTAGGCGAGCACGGCGAGCGTCAGCGCGACGAGGGCGAGCCAGCGGTTACGGTCGTTCGTTGCCGGGGTCAGACGCTTGTCCTGTGCTATCCGCTCGCCGCCGGCGCGCAATTCCTTGCGGCGGGGTCATTCGGCCACAACTCGTCGTCGCTCTATCTGCTCTGAGTCGGGGCGCTTGACCTCGGTCGCGAGGCGGAGCTTCTCCATGGCACGGATCACGAGCGCCGAGATGTCGAGCTGGCCGGGCTCGAGGCCGTGGACTGCCGAGGCCGGGAACGCGTGGTGCCCGTTGTGCCACGACTCGCCGAACGACGGGATCGCCAGCAGCCAGACGTTGCGGCTCTCGTCGCGGGTGCGGAACGGCTGCTCGCCGAAGAAGTGGCAGATCGAGTTGATCGAGAACGTCACGTGCTGGAAGAGGAAGATCCGGACGAGGCCGGCCCAGACCATCGCCTCGACGCCCCGTTGCCAGCTCCCGCCGACGAGGTAGCCGGCGAGGAACGGGAGGCCGAGCGTCAGCGCGACCCAGAGCAGGTAGAGGCGGTCGATCGCTCGCACGAGCCGGTCGTCGTACAGATCGCGGCCGTACTCGACGCCGCGCTCGAGGCCCTTGGTCGAGAAGAGCCAGCCGACATGCGAGTGCCACAGGCCGAGGATGTGCTCGGCGAGGGAGTCGCCGTGGCCCGCGTGGGGGGAGTGCGGGTCGCCGGGCCGGTCGGAGAGTGCGTGGTGCTTGCGGTGGTCGGTGACCCACTGGGTGAGCGGGCCCTGCATCGCCATCGAGCCGAGGATCGCCCAGACCGCGCGGAGCGGCGCGCTCGTCTCGAAGCTCTTGTGCGTGAAGAGCCGGTGGAAGCCGACGGTGATCCCCAGCCCGCAGGCGACGTAGAACCCCGCGAGCAGCAGGAGGTCGACCGGGTGGACGCCGCGGTTCCAGAGCAGCCAGACGGCGGCGACGAGCCCGAGCGGCGGCACGACAACGGCCACGATCCCGGCGAGCTGGCTCGGGACGCTGGTCCGCTCGCGAACGGTCTTGATCTTCACGTCCGGCTGGATCATCGGTGCAGGCTGCACGCCCGGATTCATGCGGGCTCCTCGAAGGGCCGGCCGAGGACGAGCTGCATGTCGCGGATCGCGCGCGTCCTGAACAGTGCCTCGCAGGAGGCGAGGTAGAAGTCCCAGATCCGGATGAAGCGGTCGTCGAAGCCGAGCGCGCGCACCTTGGGGAGGCTCGCGAAGAACCGCTCGCGCCACGCCTTCAGCGTGTCCGCGTAGTCCGGCCCGATCTCCTCGAGCCCGACCACCATCAGGCCCGAGGCGCGGCGCATCGCCGTCTGCAGCGCCTCGAGCGACGGCAACAGCGAGCCGGGGAAGATGTAGCGCTGGATCCAGTCCTCCTTGCGCCGGTAGCGCTCGAAGCGCTGGTCGGGCATCCCGATCACCTGGATCGCAGCCAGGCCGCCGGGAGCGAGCAGCCGGTCGCACGCGGCGAAGAAGGTTGGGTACTGCGCGTAGCCGATCGCCTCGAGCATCTCGATCGAGGCGATCTTCGAGAACTGTCCCTCGAGCGTGCGGTAGTCCTGGAGGCGGATCTCGATGCGGTCGGCGAGGCCGGCCGCGGCGACGCGCTCGCGGGCGAGCTCGAGCTGCTGCTGCGAGAGCGTGACGCCGGTGACCCGCGCCCCGTACTCGCCAGCCGCCATCAGCGCGAAGCTGCCCCAGCCGCAGCCGATCTCGAGCACGTGGTCGCCGGGGCTCAGGCGGAGCTTTTCGCAGATCGCCCGCAGCTTTCGCTCCTGCGCCTGCTCGAGCGTGTCGCCCTCTTCCCATAGCGCGCAGGAGTAGGTCATCGACTCGTCGAGGAAGAGCCGGTAGAGGTCGTTGCCGAGGTCGTAGTGGTACTGGATGTTCGCCCGGGCCTTGCGCGGGCCCTGCCGCGGGGAGACGTGGGGACGGTGGCGGCCGAGCCGCGCGAGGCGCGAGCCGGCGCGCCACGTCTCGACGTTGCGAACGACGAGCGCGATCAGGCCGGGCAGGTCGTCGGTGTGCCAGTCGCCGGCGGCGTACGACTCGCCGAAACCGAGACCGGGGGAGCGCGCGAGCCGGCGGAAGACGTCGTTCGAGATAACGGTGACGACGATCGGGTCGCCCGTCCCGGCCCGGTACACGCGCCCGCCCGGGAGCCGCAGCTCGAGCGCGCCGTGCTCGAGCCGGCCGAGCGCGCGGATCGCGGCGCTCTCGGCGAGGCGGGCCCCGATCCGGCGGCCGGCGGGAAGCTCGCGCAGCACCTCGGTCACCTCTTCACCGATCCCTCGCCGGGCACGAACGGAGGCTTGTGGAAGAACGGCACGCGCTTCAGCCAGAGCCTCGCCGCCTGAAGGTGGATCAGGACGGTCACCTGCAGCGGCATCAGCGGATAGCGGAGCAGCGCGCGGGCGAGGCTCGCGTCGGTGAGCGGGCGCCGCCGCCCGGTGAGCGTGGCGAAGAACGGCCGCGCACCGCCCTCGCTGAGGTCGATCCGCACGTCGAGCTGCTCGCCGGGCTCCGAGAACCACCACTGGTAGCTCTGGTCGAGGCCGAAGAACGGCGAGACGTGCAGCTTCTTGTCGTGACGGTAGGAGAGCCGGCGCTCGTCGCGCTCCTGGTTCGCGGGCGAGAGGAGGTAGGGGAGCCGCTCGCCGAACGTGTTGCTCACCTCGGCGACAATGCAGGCGAGCTCGCCACCCCTGTAGCAGTAGAAGAAGCTGACCGGGTTGAACACGTAGCCGAGCACGCGCAGGTTCGTCAGGAGCAGGATCCGGTCGGCCTCGATCCCGTGCTCGGCCAGGTAGGCGCGCACGTCCATGTGGTCGCGGTCGTGGAGGCTGACCACGCCGCGCCGGTTCCAGCCGAAGAGCCGCACGCGCCGGTCGAGTTCGGGGAGCTCGTCGAGGTCGAGCAGGTAGAGGCAGACGCGGTAGCGGAAGACGTTCTCCTTCGGCGTCTTGCGCGCGTGCATCACGGTGCCCGTGTAGAGCGCGGACCTCACCAGCTCGCTCCGAAGGCGGCTGCAGCGGCGAGGCCGGAGCGCAGCCCGTCCTCGTGGAAGCAGTAGCCCTGCCAGGCGCCTGCGAAGGCGGTGCGCCGCAAGCCGTTCAGGCGCGGCAGCTCGGGCTGGGCGCGCATCGACTCCAGGGTCACGAGCGGGTGGCGGTACGAGAGGCGGCGGATGATCCGCGCAGGGTCGATCTCGGCCGTGCGGTTGAGCGTGACGCAGTAGTGCTCGTCCTCGTCGAGGCGCTGGAGCTTGTTCAGGTAGTAGGTCATCGTCGGGCGGCCGTCGTCGCAGCCGCAGTCGCGGAGCTGGTAGTTCCATGAGCCGCGAGTCGAGACGCGGCGGGGCAGGAAGCGCTCGTCGGTGTGGAGGACGGTGTCGTTCTCGGTCGTCCCGAAGACGCCGAGCAGGCGGCGCTCGTCCTCGCTCGGATCCTCGAGCAGGCGCAGCGCCTGGTCGGCGTGGGTCGCGACGACGACGCCGTCGAAGCGCCGAAGCTCGTCGCCTCCGAGCCGCAGCTCGACGCCGCCGTCAAGGCGGCGGATCGAGCGGACCTCGGTCGCGAGGTTGATGCGCAGCCGCTCCTCCAGGGCACGCACGTAGGTCCGGCTGCCGCCGGTGACCGTCTTCCAGCGGAGGCGCCGGAAGCCGAGGATGCCGTGATTTGCGAAGAAGCGGACGGCGTAGACGAGCGGGAAGTCGAGCGTCTGGCTGGGAGCAGTCGACCAGAGCGCGGCGCAGAGCGGGACGAGGAAGTGGTCCCGGAACCGCGGCGAGTAGCCCTCCTCGTCGACGTAACGGGAGAGGCTCCACTCCGCGCAGCGCGGGTCATCGAGCGCGCGGCCGCCGAGACGCAGGAAGCGGGCGATCTCCAACGTCAGCCGCGTGAGCGGCGGGCGGCTGCCCGAGTACTCGAGGCCGTGCCGGTCGCAGGCGACCGAGAAGCTCATCTCCGACGGCTGCGTGCGCACGCCGAGCTCGCGGAAGAGGCGGACCAGGTTCGGGTAGGTGTCCTCGTTATGGACGATGAAGCCGGTGTCGAGCCGGAGCGTCCGGCCCGCGACCATGTGCTCGACCGTGTTCGAGTGGCCGCCGGCGCGACCGTCGCGCTCAAACAGCTCGACGTCGTGGCCCTTCGAGAGGGCGTATGCCGCTCCCAGGCCCGAGATTCCCGTGCCGATCACTGCGATCTTCATCTTCACATCTTAGACAATACCTACACAGACCTTTGCTATGCTTCGGACACATGGCCCGCTACGTCACGACGATCGAGTCGGCGCTTCCGCAAGTCGAAGCGTTCGCCTACATGGCCGACTTCGCCAATGCCCGCCTCTGGGACCCAAGCGTCAGCGAGGCCCGCCGCGTCGGCGAGGCGCCGATCGGGATCGGCTCCGCGTTCGACCTCGTCGCGCGCTTCGGAGGGCGTGACGTGCCGCTTCGCTACGAGATCGTCGAATACGACTCACCGCGACGCGTTGTGCTCGAGGCGCAGCGTCCGGGATTCGTCTCGAGGGACACGATCACGGTCGAGCCCGCCGGTGAGGGGTCGGTCGTGCACTACGACGCGACGCTTGCGTTCGGGGGCCTCGGGCGGCTGTTCGACCCGATCATGCAGCGCATCTTCAATCGAGTCGGGGCTCGCGCGACGCTCGGGATGCAGACTGCGCTGAACTCGTGACGCCCTCGCCCGCGGCGAACCTCGTCGACTGGACACTGGAGGCGAGCGTCGTCGGCAGCTTCACCCGGATCGGCTACCACGCGCGGCGACGCGTCTTCGGCTGGACGCCGCTGCAGTCGCTCCGTCTCAACGGCAAGGTGGCAATCGTGACCGGGGCGACCTCGGGCCTCGGACGAGCGGCCGCCGAGTCGATCGCGACGCTGGGCGGGCACGTTTGCATCGTCGGGCGCGACCCGGAGCGCACCGAACGCGCCCGCAGCGAGATCTCCGCCGCGGCGGGCTCCGCGGTCGAGGCCGACCTCGCAGATCTCTCGTCTCTCGCGGAGACTGCGGCCTTCGCCGCGCGCTTCGCCGAGGATCACGACCGCCTCGACGTGCTCGTCCTGAACGCCGGCGCGCTGACCCATCGGTACACGGTGACGGCAGAGGGCAACGAGATGACGCTCGCGACACACGTGTTGTCGCCGTTCCTGCTGACCCGCGCGCTGCGGCCTCTGCTCGAGGCGTCGGCACCGTCGCGCGTGATCGTGGTGGCATCCGGCGGCATGTACACCCAGCCGCTCGACGTCGCTGCCCTCGACCCGGAGCCCGCCGCCTACGACGGGACGAAGACATACGCGCGCTGCAAGCGGGCACAGGTCGTGCTGGCCGAGGAGTGGACGCGAGAGTTGCTCGACACCGGCATCACCGTCAACGCCATGCATCCAGGCTGGGCCGACACCCCCGGGCTTCGGGCCGCGCTTCCCGGCTTCAGCCGCGTCGTCGGGCCGCTGCTCCGGACGCCGGAGGAAGGAGCCGACACGATCGTCTGGCTGGCCGCCGCCCCGGACGCCGCGGATCTCAGCGGCCTGTTCTTCCTCGACCGGCGAGCGCGGGCGAAGCACCGCCTGGGCCGCACGCGCCGTCCCGACGAGGCCCGTGAGGCGGCGCGACTCTGGCGGCTCTGTACGGAGCGCACGACTCCGTTCGCGGTCGAACCCGGCGGATCAGCCGCCTGACCCGGCAGCCGCGAGCGTGCTGCGCCGCCCGCCGAGCAGCCGGTCGACCGCGTCACGGCGGTAGTCGAAGACCCGCTCGAGATCACGAGCGACGAGGACGCGGTGTGCGATCGCTCCAAGCACCCCGTACGGCATCCGATAGAGAACGGTGTCACGAATCAGCGTGCCGCCTTGTTGCTCCTCGAAGGTATGCGTGTGCTCCCAGAGGCGGAACGGGCCCTCCACCTGTCTGTCCACGAAACGCCTTCCCGGTTCCCACTCGACGATCTCGGTGCGCCAGCGGACGGGGAGCCGGTGCGTGGTGAGCACGTACTCGATCGTCGCCCCCTCCTCGATCGGGATCGGTCGCGGCGTGAGGATCCGAAAGTGGAGCCATGGGGGCGTGAGCGCTTCGAGGTTGTAGGCGTCGGCGAAGAATGCGAACGCGTCCTCGCGTGGCAACGGGACGTGCTGGCAGCGTTCGATGCGGCGCAGCGGCTCAGGCATGGTCGAGCCCGGCGGTGATGCCGGGAAGAGATCCCCGAGATTCCCCAGGCGCCTGGGCAGCGTCTGCGATCCTGGCCAGCATCCCTCTGAAGATCCACGAGTGGACGGGGAAGAGGCCGTACCAGTAGGCGGTGCCCAGTAGGCCGGTCGGGTGGAAGATCGCCGTCTGGCGGATCGTGCTGCCAGAGTCGTCTCCATCGACCTCGAACTGGAGCCACGCGCGCCCCGGGAGCCTCATCTCGGCCTGCAGCCGGAGCAGCCGGTCCGGCTCGTAGGCCTCGACGCGCCAGAAGTCCAGCGCCGATCCAACCGCCGGGATCTCAGGATCGCGCCGGCCTCGGCGCACGCCGACGCCGCCCACGAGCAGGTCGACGAAGCCGCGCAGCCGCCAGAGGCGGTCGCCGAAGTACCAGCCCGTCTCGCCGCCGATCCGCCGGATCGGACGAAACGCCTGCTCGGGAGAGACCCGCACCCGGATCGAGCGGGAGTCGACCAGGCGCTTGCCGTGTCGTACCCCGCCGTAGCGCTCCGGCCGCAGGCCCGCCGAGGAGACGGCGTCGGACCAGCGGGTTTCGGCGAACTCGCGGTCCTCGTTTGCGAGAGCCCGCGCGATCGCCTCCCGGTAGCCGCGAGGCTTGATCGCGAAGGCGCGACCGGCGCTCGCGCTTCGGACGACGGTCTCGTGGGGAAGGCTGTCGATCAGCTTGCGACCGACACGGGCGTACACGGGCGTTACGAGCCCGAGCCAGAGGCTCGAGAGCCGGGCCGTGAGGAACGGCACCGGGATGATCCACCGGCGCATGCCGAGCTGCCGCGCGTACTCGCGCATCAGCTCCTCGTAGGAGACCTGGTCCGCGCCGCCGATCTCGAACACCGCGTTGCCTTCGAGCTCGACGTCGAGGGCTGCTACGAGGTAGTCGAGCACGTCCTCGATCGCGATCGGCTGCGCCTTGGTGCGCACCCAGCGCGGCGTGATCATCACCGGCAGGCGTTCGACCAGCTTGCGAAGCATCTCGAAGGAGAGGCTGCCCGAGCCGATCACGATCGAAGCCCGGAACTCGATCGTCTGCACGCCGGAGTCGGCGAGAATACGGCCGACTTCCTGACGACTCGAGAGGTGGCTCGAGAGATCGCCGCCGGCGCCGAGCCCACCCAGGTAGACGATCCGACGCACGCCCGCCTCGTGCGCCGCGGCGGCGAAGTTGGCGGCGCCACGACGGTCGTGCTCTTCGAAGCTCGTCGCCGAGGTCATTGAATGAACGAGGTAATAAGCCGTCTCGACCCCGCACATCGCCGGGCGCAGGGACTCGAGCTCGAGGACGTCGCCTGTGACGATCGTCGTCGTGTCGCGGTGAGCGGCGACGGCCTCGGGGCGGCGGGTCAGGCAGCGCACCCGCTCTCCGCGCTCCTCGAGCACTCGGAGGAGTCGGCCGCCGACGTAGCCGGTGGCGCCCGTGAGCAGGATCAGCGGACGCTGCGGGCCGGACACGGACACGGTCACGTCCGCGCAACTTCGTCGGCTGCCGCTACGAGATCTCCGTCCAGGCGGCGGGCGCCGAGACGGACGCAGAACTCGTCCGTTGCGCCGGGGCCTGCAAGCGCGAGCGGCACCGCCCGGGCCAGCCGGCGGAGGCCGGCGGCCTGCGCCTCGAGCAGGGCCGGGTCGAAGCTCGAGACGACAACGAGCGCCGGCCGCGTCGTCTCGGCCGCGCGGGCGAGCGTTGCGATCGGCGTGTCCGCGCCGAGAAAGAGGATCCGCCAGGAGTGAGAGCGCAGGACGAGCGCGAACGCGAGCAGGGTGATGTCGTGCATCTCACCGGGTGCACAGGCGAGAAGAGCAAGAGGGCCCGTTCCTCGGCCCCAGAACCGGGCGAGCGCAAGCAGCCTGCCGCGGATGAGGTTGCTCGCGAAGTGCTCCTCGCTGATGTCGATCTCGCCCCGCTCCCAGCCGTCGCCGACCTCCTTCAAGGTGGGCAATACCACCTGGCTCAGTGACTCCTCCAGGCCGAACGCAGCAAGGCTCTCGTCGAGCACCGAGTGAGCGGCGGCCTCGTCGTAGCGGCCGATCGCCGCAAGCAGGCGAGCGGCGAGGTCCTCGAGCAGACCCTCGGACGGCCGCTCGTCCTCAAGTGCGGCACGGGCGGCCTCCGCGGCTGAGAGACCCTGGTCGATCCCGCGCCGCATCCGCTCCACACGAGCGGCGTCGGCCGCCGTGTAGAGCCGGAAGCCGCCCGGCGAGCGAACCGGCCGCGTGAGCCCGTACCGCGACTCCCACGCGCGCAGCAGCTCGGGCCTGACGCCCACCCGGCGCGCGAATTCGCCGATCCGAAGCTGCCCGGAGTCAGTCGCCATGGCCATGATCATACAAACATTCCACAAACACTTGACGGCAACGACTCCGTCAGACCAGTGATCAGGCCCGCCTTGGGGAGCGTCCCGAGGTCCAGACGCCTTGCTCACGCCCAATGAAGAGCGTGAACCGCGGCAACAATCAGCGCCTCAGGCCAGTCCGAAGTATGTGCGCACGCCTGCTGGTTCAACGTGGCGATCCCTTCGGCGGCCTCGGAGAAAAGCGCCGAGATGTTGCGAAGCGGACGCGGTGCTGTTGCCTGGGATTGCTGGCGTTTCGGGTTCAGGCGGTCGTCGCCGGCGCTCCTGTTGCATTCACGTCCGATGGCTCGAGCGGAGTGTGCGCGAGTGCTGAGGGTGTCTGGCGGCTGACGATGGCCGGGGCCTCGTGGACGAGCTCGTCGTTCTCGAGCGCTTCGCCCTCGGTGAGCGCGTCGCGCACGGCGTCGCCCGCCCGCTCCGGCTGCGCCGCCTCTTCGTGGCTGACGACGAGCACCTCGGCAGGAATGCGAAGTGGGCTCAGAGTCTCCTGGAAGCGGACGATCTCGCGGCGGTGGCTGAAGCCGTCTTGCTGGACGACGAGGAAGTCGAGGTCGCTCTCAGCGTCGGGCTCGCCTCGGGCGTAGGGGCCGAACAGGATCACGCGTGCGGCGGCTGCGCGCCGCCCGGCCGAGACGCCGGGCCGGTTCGTGGATCAGCGTGTCGGAGATCGGCTCCACGGCTATGAGTGTACGGCTCGCTTCGCGGAGAGTCGCGCCCAGCCTCGCTCCTCGAGTCGCTTGATCAGGTTGCGCTTTGCGCGGTGGCGCTCGAGGACGTCGCGGACGAGCTCGTGAAAGGCGTCCTCCTGCTCCAGGCGCGCGAACATCGCCTGGGCCTTCTCGAGCCACTCGACCGCGCCGGCGTAGGTGTGGTTGTCGCTCGAGCGGATCGCCGGCTCGATCTGGGCCACGTACACCTCCAGCGCGTCGCCGGGATGATCGCGCTCACGGGCGCGCGCAAGTGCAAGCCACAGGTCTCTGCGGCAGCCTCCTTCCTTCGCCTCGCGCCAGGCTTCCTCGGGGTCGCTCTCCCAGAGCAGCGCCTCTACGAGCTCAGAGCGGTCGCGTTCACCCCAGACCGGGTCCGGACCTGACCGGAGGACGTCCCGGGCGCGCGCGCGCCACGAGCCCCAGACGCCCGCGTGTACGGCGAGATTGGCAAGACGCTCGTACGCGTCGACTCGGCACGAGCCTTCGAGCGTCTCCCAGGCGAGCTGGATCGCCTGGTCGTGCCGGCCGGACTCGACGTACCGCTCGCAGACGAAGTCGACCAGCCGCGGGTCGATTCGACCTTCGAAGGCGGCGAGGCCGCGCTCCGCCCACTCGGTTGCCTCGTCGGCGCGCCCGGCGGCGATCAGCGCCTCGGCGATCACCTGGAAGCGGTGCGGGCCTGAGCGGTCGCGGGCGAGCACATCGACGAGCGCATCGACGTCGCCTTCGGCTCGAGCGAGGTTCTCCATGACCTGCGAGAGCCGGTAGCGGCGCGAGCTCCACGCACTGCCGCTACCCGGGCCGAGCTCGGGCTCGTCTGCCCAGGCGGCCTCGGCGAGCTCGCGGTAGCGCGCGATCCCGCGGTCGCCGAGGACGTCGGCGTACCGCTCGACCGCCCCGAAGAACGTCTCCCATTCGCCCTCGAGCTCCCAGCGGAACAGCCGCTCGGCAAGCTCGCCTGGCTCGGGACGGGCCTCGCGACAGGCGGCGAGGTGGAGCTCCTCGAGCCGTTCCCTGACTTCGCCGAGCTCGCCGTTCGAGTCGTCGACGTACTCGGAGGCCGCCTCGACCCGGCGGAGAGCATGCTCGCAGAAGGCGACGATCTCAGCCCCGTGACCGCTGCCGAGCTGCTGCTCGACAGTGTCGATTACCTCCGCGAGTGCCTGCGCGAATCCATATGCCTCGTTCCAGCCGACGAAGCCGCCGGGATCGACGGCGACGTCGAACGCATGCTCGAGTTGGTGAAAGCGGGCCTCCGAGTCCGGCGTCGCGTCGGCGGTCAGCGCGAGCAGGCGCGCATGCAGGTACTCGTCGTCGAGCGCCTCCTCGACCAGGAGATCGGCGAGTGCGTCCGCGCCTAACGCCGCCAGGCGGTCGCGGAGCTCGCTCCTCGTCGGCGCGGCTGCCGCCTCGGGAAGGTCGGGCGTTCGCGCCAGCCAGGCGAGTCCGACCGCGACGCAGTGCTTGCAGAACAGGCCGTCATGGCCGACCGGGCACGTGCAGGAGCCGGCGAGGCTGCCGCCGGCAAGCTCGAGCCGCACGCGGTAGCGCTCTGCACCCTGAACGCCCGCCCGGATCGACGATTCGTCCCACTGCAGCGACCCGACCGCGCCCGTCGCCGCGTACTCCTCGCCGCGCTCGAACGACCGCTGGCCCGCCAGACGTCGGAGCGTCTCGCGCGTCAGAAGCTCCGTCAGGATCGGTTCCACCTCGGCCGGAATCTACGCGACCGATGCGACGGAGCCGTTCCCGACGCGCAGTCTTCGCAAGAATCGTTCGCGAACGTGGCGAACAGGGCAGGGGATCTGGAGCAACGGGTCGTCCGTGCGGCCGAGGCCGCCCTGGCCGAGCGGCAGTTCGTCAGCCCGGTCGCCGTGCTCGTCGGTCTCGGCTGGCTGGCGCCGTCGCACGTCGACGTGTGGCGTCAGGGCCGCATCGACTCGCTCGAGGACGCGATGAACGTGAGTGCGGCGAAGCTCTCGGCTGCGATGTGCGTGTTGCAGCGATGGGCGTGCCGGCGCGGCCTCGTGGCGAGCGAGGTCGCCTACGCTGCCCGCACGCCCGATCGCCGGGACCTGCGCTTCAGCGAGAGCGGCAGCCCGGAGGTCGAGCGCGCCTACAGAACCCACTGGGTCTCGCCGGAGCTCTCCGCCAGCAGGCGGGAGCGCCTGGCGCAGCGACAAAGCCGGCCTCCCGAGCTTGTCGTGATCGCGCCGCTCAACGACTGGACCTGCACGGCCTGCGAGGGCACCGGCAGCCTGCTGATCATGGACGAGCCCGGCCCGCTGTGCCTCGCCTGCGCAGACATGGATCACCTCGTCTTCCTGCCGGCCGGCGATGCTGCGCTCACGCGTCGCGCCAAGCGCGCCAGCCGGCTGTCGGCCGTGGTCGTGCGCTTCGGCCGGGCCCGGAGGCGCTACGAGCGGCAAGGCATCCTGGTCGAGGAGGAGGCGCTCGAGCGCGCGGAGCGGGAGTGCCTGGCGGACGAGGAGGCGCGAGCGCGGCGTCGTAAGCGCGACAGGGAGCGCCGCGCCCTCGAGGACGCCGGCCTGCGCCGGCGGTTCGCCGCCGCGATCGGCCGCCTGTTCCCCGGCTGTCCCGGGCTGCGCGCCGAGGCGATCGCGCGTCACGCTGCCGCGCGCGGCAGCGGACGCGTCGGACGCAGCGCCGCCGGCCGTGCCGTCGACCCAGGCGCCGTAGAGCTCGCCGTCATCGCCACCGTCCGTCACGAGGACACCGGCTACGACGAGCTACTGATGAGTGGCGCGAGCCGCGGGGAGGCGCGGGAGCGGGTGCGGCCTGAGATGGAACGGATCCTCGAACGCTGGCGGACGCCGCCGCCCGACGTCTCGTAGACACAGGCCCCGCTGTCGGAAGCCGATGCGCATCGACCGCTTTCCGCGCGACCGATCCGACAACCCGCGAGACAGAGTCGTCTCCTCAGTAGGAGCACACGCCCGCCGTGGCAACTCGGTGGGCTACGCCCAGGTTCGCCGTGGAGGGGCCCATTCGCCGTCGGCGCGGCCGGCGATGATCGGATCGAGAAACTCGGCGGCGGACGCGAACGCTTTGTCCAGGTCCGGCTCGACATCCACCTCCGTGGCCAGTCGGCGATAGGGCTCTCGCCAACTCTCGGGCGGTGGTGGCAGGCTTGACGGCAGCGACTGCTGTTGGCGTTGCCCGAACGTGACGTCGAGGGCGTTACGGAGAGCGGCGGCGTCGAGCCGCTCTGATCTGGCGATGAGGAGGATGTCGACGAGATCCTTCGGTTGGGTGCTCTCGCGGCCGGACATGCCGTACTTCCGCGTGTAGGCGTGGACCTTCTCGGCGATGTGCTGGGGAAGCGGTAGAGCCGGTACGCGGATTCGCTCGATCCCGGCGAACGAGAGAAGGTCGGACGTCTCGATCGCGTCCGGCGTCCAGGACATCGGGTCGGCGAAGCCGACGTCGACGACGAACTGATCGAAGACGCGGCCAGCGAGCTCGGCGGTGACGTGGAAGCGAATCGCCTTGAAGTCGTCGGCGTCGTCGAGGGCGTCGGTTCGGCGAGCAGCGAAGGTGAAGAAGTCATCGAGGACGAGCTCCTGCGCGGCGGCGAGGTCCTCGACTGCTGCGTCTTCGTCGTCGGCGCGGCCGAGATCCATGTCCCTGGTCGGACGCGCGGTCGCGTGGAAGCGGAAGTCGAGTGCGAGGGCGCCTTTCAGGACCCAGCGGTCGGGTGCTACCGCCACGAGGCGGCGCGCAGGAAGAGCTCGAATGCGACTCGCTTCCGGAGCCGCGCGATGCCGAGCCCGGTCTTCGCTGCCTCGGCCTTGAGCCTGTCGTCGAGCGCCTCGCGGAACGCGGCTGCGGTCGCGTATCTCATCGATCTGCGTGGTTGGGGAGCAGCCTCTCAATGGCGCGCGTCTTTCGTCGTCGCGCTGCCTCCCGCATGAGCTGCCGGGTTGTGAGGAGGCCACGGCTCAGCGCCTGCTCGACCGCCATCGCTGCCTGTTCGGGTTGGAGGTCGCCGGCGACGTCCACGAGCGTGCGCGCCGGCGTTGTCAGAGGCAGCCCGTCGCGCCAGACGGTGCTGACCTTTTCGTCGTCTGGCCGGGTGTGAAGTACCACGCCCGACGGGCGCCGGAGACCTCGGTACTTGCGCGGCACGAGCAGGTGGACCTGGTCGGGGATGTTGTTGCTCAGGTCGAGCAGCGCGAGTGCGCTCTCGTGTGAGAGGACGGCCTTGTCCTTCCCGATCGCCATCCACTTCTCGCGCATCTCGTCATGCTCGGAGCTCGGGAAGCCTCGGACGCGGTAGAGCCCCCGCCGCACGCGTTCGAAGCGCCCCTGCCGGACGTGATGGCTCAGAAGCTGTCGGCTGACGCCGTGTGCGCGGGCTTGATCGACACCGAAATAGCCGCTCTGCTGGTAGGCCTCCGCCTCGAGGCCGCGGATGTCTGGCGTCCCGGTGTCATGCATAAGACAAGTGTAGCTTTACTTTCGCGGACCGAGCTGAGGCGAAGAGACTCGGTGGCGACGACCCCGCCCGCCGCCGCGAGCTGCACGGACAACTCGACCGCCTCCGCGACCTCTACGTCCTCGGCGACCTGACCAAGAACCACTACGACCAGTACGTAATGAAGCGCCAGGCGATCGAGGAAGAACTCTCACGCCACGCGCCACCGATCGACCCGGCGCTTGCCCAAGCTGAAGCCCTGCTCCAAGACTTCACCCACTTCTGGGACGAGGAGCCCTCGCCACTCGAGCGGCGCAAGCTGATCGCGACCCTGCTCGATCGCGTCTGGCAGGACGGCGGCCGCATCGTCGCGGCGCGGCCGCGGCAGGCGTTTGCGCGCTACTTCCGGACGATGCAGAGACTGAACACCCCGCCCTCGAGGCGGGGTGTCAAAGGCGGGAGCGACGGGACTCAGCCCCTCGTTAGGCACCCCATCGAGATCCGAGATTGAAGGATCCCGTGAGCACGCCTAGCACCTACGTAGTGCCCGGCTTCAACCACTTCCCAGTGTGTGAGATCCGCGAAGCCCCCGATGTCATTGGTCAGCGCGAGACGGATACCCGATCCACTGCTGCGGCCGTGGTGGTCATCGACCTCGTGTTCGGGGAGGTTCCATGAAGGTTCCGAAGCAGATCAGAGCCGAAGAGCCGTCGCCGGAGAACAAAGACCAGACGCTGCCCGATCCATCGGGCAAGGCGAAGGTGGCCCTGTGGGTGCTCGTCGCCCTCGCGGTATTGGCAGCGTTCGTGATGAATCGCAACGGCTGGGCCGGAAAGCCATTCACGCCTTCCGCGTCTACGACCGCCAACTTTGCTCTCTTTGCCGCCCTCTATGTGGCGGCTCAGGTGATCGAGCGCCTAATGCAGCTGATCTCGCCTCTGGCGGTCTGGTGGGAGCCGTGGCCGCCCGGCACAAAGAATGACGCAGCAGGCAAGGCGGTGAGGGCAGCTTGTCTCAAGGCGGACCGCTCCGCCGTCATGATGGGCATTGCCAGTCTCGCCGGGGTCATCGTCAGCTGTGTGTTCGGGCTGTATTTCCTCGCTGCGGTCGGGATCAACACGACGAACTCGATTGACGGTTTCTGCTCCGGCATCGTGATCGCCGCCGGGACGAAGCCGCTGCACGACTTCATTAGCCTGATTCAGAACCAGAGCACGCCGACGACCGGAAGCGGAACCACAGCGTAGACATGATGGTCTAGCCGCCGAGGAAGGAGGTTTCGTCGTGGCCGGCGCGGCGCTGATGAGCTGTCCGGCCTGCGGCGCCGGCAATCTGCCAGGAGCGCGGTTCTGTGGCGCCTGCGGGCTTGGTCTCGTGGCTCCCGCGGCGGAGCACCGAAAGATCGTGACGATGCTGTTCTGCGACCTAGTCGGCTCGACCGCGCTCGGCGAATCGACCGATCCAGAGGCAGTGCGAGTGGTGCTCGCGCGTTACTTCGAGCGAATGGGGGAGATCGTCGAGTCGCACGGAGGTACGGTCGAGAAGTTCATCGGCGACGCGGTCATGGCGGTGTTCGGGGTGCCGCAGGTGCATGAGGACGACGCGCTGCGGGCGTGTCGGGCGGCGGTCGCCATGCGCGACGCGCTCCAGGAACTCGGCATCCAGGGGCGGGTCGGTGTGAACACGGGCGAGGTGGTGACCGGCGCGGACAAGCGGCTTGCGATTGGGGATGCGGTGAATGTGGCCGCCCGTCTCGAGCAGAGTGCAGCACCGGACGAGATCTTGGTTGGCGAGACGACGATGGCATTGCTACGCGGGGCTGTCGAGGTGGAGCCGGTCGACCCGTTGGTTCTGAAGGGCAAGACCGAGCCCGTTGCGGCCTTTCGTCTCGTCTCGATCGTGGGTGCCCCGTGGTTGACCCGCGAGTCGCGCTTCGTCGGGCGCTCAGGCGAGCGGGCCATGATCGAGACAGCGTGGCAACGGGTGCGGGCGGAGGGTCGCTGCGAGTTGGTGACGGTCGTTGGTGAGGCCGGCGTTGGGAAGTCGCGGCTGGTTGCGGAGGCGCTCGCCGGCACCGAGGCGCGCGTCGTACAGGGTCGCTGCCTGCCCTACGGCGAAGGCATCACGTACTGGCCGGTCGTCGAGGTCGTGAAGCAGCTCGACGTGATGCCCGCGGATCCGGTCGCCGCAGCGGCGATCCATTCCATTATCGGCGAGGGCGAGCAGGGCTTCTCAGCGGAGGAGATCGCCTGGGCGTTCCGCAAGCTGCTCGAGGAGAACGCGCCGGCGGTCGTCGTCTTCGACGACATCCACTGGGGGGAGGACACCCTGCTCGACCTCGTCGAGGGCGCGGCGCTGCTCGCTTCGGAGGCGACGCTGCTTCTCGTGTGCATGGCGCGTCCGGAACTGCTCGACCGCCGCCCGCGGTGGCCTATCGGCTTGTGGCTGGAGCCGCTCTCCGAACAGGACGTCGCTGAGCTGATCGGCGACCACGTTCCCAATGAGCTTCGCGAGCGGATTGCGCACGCCGCAGGCGGCAACCCGCTCTTCATTCTGGAGATGCTGGCGATGGCCGAGCAGGCGCGCGGCGAGATCGTCGTTCCTCCAACCCTGCGTGCGTTGCTCGCTGCGCGCCTCGACCAGCTCGACGAACCCGAGCGGCGAGTGCTCGAGCGGGCCGCGGTCGAGGGGGAGGTCTTCCATCGTGGCGCCGTGCAGGCGCTCATACCTGAAGAGCAACATCTGACGCACAGGCTGGCGGCGCTTGTCCACCGCGGACTGATCCGTCGTGAGCCCGCTCAGCTGCCGGGCGAGGACGGCTTCCGCTTCAGGCACCTGCTGATCCGCGATGCCGCCTACGAGGCGCTGCCGAAGGCGGCCCGCGCCGACCTGCACCGCCGATTCGCCGCTTGGTTGCAGGAGCACGAGCAGACGCAAGCCGAGCTTGACGAGATCGTTGGGTACCACCTCGAGCAGGTGACGCGCTACCTCGACGAGCTCGGCCGATCGGATCCGCAGCTTGCGGTCGCGGCCGGGACGCGCCTCGGCGTTGCCGGCCGGCGAGCGCTCTGGCGCGGCGACTTTCGAGCGGCGGAAACGCTGCTCGAGCGTGCACTCGCTCTGACGCGGCCGTATCGGCTCGACGTCAACCTCGAGCTCGACCTCGCCCGTGCCGCTGCCGGGACAGATGAGGCAGCGGCGGCTGCGATCGCGACGGCGACAACCGAGCGCGCCCGCGCCGCCGGCGATGCGCCAGGCAAGGCGCTCGCCTGCACAGTTGCAGCTGCCCACCGCCTACAGCTCGCCGCCACCGGCGCGGCCGGCGAGCTCGAGGCGAGCGCCGCACGTGCGCTGGACCTGCTCGATCCGCGAGACGACGACGCGCTCGTGCACGTCTGGTGGGCGCGTGCCCGACTGGCGAACCAGCGAGGCCGGTATGGCGACATGGAGCACGCAGCCGAGCAGCAGCTCCGGCACACGCACGGCCAGCACAACTGGGGCCTTTTCAACCTGCCCGTAGCGCTCGTCCACGGCCCCCGGCCTGCCGAGGAGGCGCTGCGCACACTCGATCGGCACCTTCGCTCCGAATCGAACCCAACCGCGCTGCTCTACCGCGCCTGGCTGCTGGCGATGCTCGACCGCTTCGACGAAGCCTGGCCGCTTGCTCGCCGCGCCGACGCGCACCTGCGCGAGCTGACTCGCTACGGCGATGAGGAGGTCCTGGCCGCGATCGCTCACCTGGAAGGCGATGAGGAGGCAACTGCCCAGCATCTGCGCAGCTACTGCGACCAACTCGCTGCACACGGATCACGGGGAACGCTGTCCACATACGCGCCGCTGCTCGGCCGCTCGCTCTTCGCGCTCGGCCGTCACGAGGAGGTCGAAGCGCTAGCCCGGCACGGGCGCGAGCTCGGCGACCCACAGGACGCGTGCACCCAGGCGCTCTGGCGGCAGGTGCTGGCGCTCGTCCAAGCCCATCACGACCCGCAGCAGGCCGAGCAGCTCGCACGCGAAGCGGTCGCAATCTGCGAAACAACCGACGCGCTTCAATGGCAAGGCGACGCACTCTCCGACCTCGCCGAGGTACTCCAGGCCGCGGGCCGCCACGACGGCGCTATCGCCAGCCTGCGCGAGGCGCGCGACCGCTACGACCGCAAACAAATCATTCCACTCGCCCGCCGCACCCGCGAACGGCTCGCCGCGCTCGAGCCAGCGCACGCCTGAAGCCGCTCACGGCAAGACCACATGCACGTCGCCGACGCAACCGAAAAGGCCCCGTTTTCAGGGCCTTTTTGAGCGGGAGCGACGGGACTCGAACCCGCGACCTCCGGCGTGACAGGCCGGCGTTCTAACCAGCTGAACTACGCCCCCAGGGCGCGCCTAGTGTAGCCGGGGGCAGCCGCCGCTGGTGCTGCGAGACTGCCTGTGTGTCGCTGACGACCGTGGACTGGGTCGCGCTCGGCGTCGTCGCGGTCGCCGCGCTCGGCGGGCTGCGCCGCGGGCTGATCGCGAGCGCGCTCTCGCTCGCCGGGCTTGCCGCCGGCGCGTACGCGGGCTCGCGCTTCGGACCCCATCTGCTGCACGGCGGCGCGGCCTCGCCGTGGACGCCGATCGCAAGTCTCGTCGGCGCCGTCGTCGGCGCGCTGCTGCTGCAGGCGGTGGCGAGCTTCGTCGGCTCGTTCCTGCGCGGCGGCCTCAAGCTGACGCCGTTCCGCTTCTTCGACTCCGCCGCGGGAGCGCTGCTCGGCGCTGCGACCGGCCTCGTGCTCGTCTGGGTGCTCAGCGCCTCCGCGCTGCTCCTGCCGGGCCAGCCGACGCTGCGGCACGCGGTGCAGCACTCCAACATCGTGCGCCGGCTGGACGAGGTGGTGCCGCCGCGCCGGCTGCTGCACCTGCTCGCGCGCATCGACCCGTTCCCGTCGATCACCGGGCCGGCCGCGCCGAGTGCGCCCGTGAGCCCGGCGATCGCCGCCGATCCCGCCGTCCGCCGCGCGTCGGCCTCCGTCGTCCGGGTCCTCGGCACGGCCTGCGGCATCGGCGTCGAGGGAAGCGGCTGGTTTGCGACGCGCGACCTCGTCGTCACCGCGGCGCACGTCGTCGCCGGCGAGCACAGCACCGTCGTTCAGATCCCAGGCGTCTCCGGCCTGCACCACGCGGCGGCCGTCTCTTACGACCCGCGCGACGACATCGCCGTACTGCGCATCAGCGGCGCGCCGGCCGCGACGCCGCTGCGGCTCGCCGACCCGCGGTCGGGGGCGTCGGTGGCGATCCTCGGCTACCCGGAGAACGGCCCGCTCACCGCGACACCGGGCCGGGTCGGCCGCACCGCGATCGTGCTCACCGAGGACGCGTACGGGAACGGGCCGGTGCCGCGCACGATCACCGCCGTCGCCGGCAGCGTCCGCCACGGCAACTCCGGCGGACCGGCGGTCGACCGCTCCGGCGCCGTCGAGTCGACGATCTTCGCGGCGCGCATCGACGCGCCGAGCGGCTACGGCGTGCCGGCCTCGGTCGTCCGGCGCGCGCTCGACCGCGCCAAAGGCCCGGTCTCGACCGGCGCCTGCGCCGGCTAGGAGCTCGAACCGGGACGAAGGACTGTGCCGGTCGACGAGCCTCCGTCCCGGCTCGGGCTCGGCTCCGGTAGGACGTCGAGTGCGGCGAGCGGCGCCTTGAACGGCGCGATCACCTCGATCCCGGCGACCCTCCCCAGCGCCGCCGCGACGAGCTCGCGTGCGACCTCGAGCCCGACCTGCATCGCATCCGTGCCGGCCGCGCGGAAGCGCTCGCGCACCGACTCCGGCACGACCATCCCCGGCACTTCGTTGTGCAGGCGCAGCGCGAGCGGATAGCTCGTGACGTAGAAGACGCCGAGCAGCACCGGGATCGGCCAGCCGCCGAGCAGCTGCTCGAAGCGGTCGAAGTGGGAGAGGTCGAACTGCGACTGCGTGATGGCAAAGCGCGCGCCCGCCTCGACCTTCTGCTCGAAGCGGCGCAGCTCCTCGTCGACGTCGTCCGCGGTCGGGTTGACCGCGACGCCGTAGAAGAACGAGGTGGGCGCATCGAGCGACTTGCCGGCGTAGGACTCGCCGGAGTTCAGCTTCTGCATGATCTTGCAGAGGCCGATCGAGTCGACCTCGTAGACGCCGGTGGAGCCTGGATAGTCGCCGACGTCGGGCGGATCGCCGGTGATCGCGAGGATGTTGCGCAGTCCGGCCGCGTGCGCGCCGAGCAGGATCGACTCGAGTCCCATCACGGTCGAGTCGCGCGGCGTCAGGTGCGGGATCGTCTCGATCCCGACCTCGCGCTCGATCGCCGCCGACGCCATGATCCCGTTCATCCGCGCGCGCGCCGTGTAGTTGTCGGTCACGTCGAGGAACTCGACCTTGCCGGAGTCGCGCAGCGTGCGGCAGAGCTCGAGCAGTCCCTCGTCCGAGCCGCCCTTCGGCGGGTTGATCTCGATCGTCGCTGCGAACCGGCCCTCGCGCAGCGCGCGGGCGAAGCCGCTCTCTTCGCTCGAGGCGACGCCGTGCGTGCGCGGCGTCCGCTCGCGCATGAAGATCGGCTGCGCGACGTGGCGTTCGCTCTGCAGGGCGTCACGGATCGCGGCGATCTCCCCCGGCGTCGTGCCGCAGCAGCCGCCGATGATGCGTGCGCCGAGCTCGCGCGCCTGCGCGGCGAAGTCCGCGAAGTACTCGGTATCGGCGTGCGGGTAGACGATGCGGTTGCCCCAGCGGCTCGCGAGGCCGAGGTTCGGGAGGGCCGCGAGCGGCAGCGCGCGCTTCATCGCCGCGAGTGCGGTGAGCGCCGCCTGCGGGCCCGCACCGTGATTCGCGCCGCCCGCGGCGACGCCGAGCTCGACGAGCCGCGCGGCCGCCTCCGCCGCGCCGACGCCGGCGGGCGTCTCGCCGTCGGGGTCGAACGTCAGCAGCGCGACGACCGGCAGGCCGGAGACGCTGCGCACCGCGTCAATCGCCGTCGCCAGGTCGTCGAGCTCGGAGAACGTCTCCACCATGAACAGGTCGACGCCGCGCGCGGCGAGTGCGGCTGCCTGCTCGGCGTAGGCGGCGGCGCGGTCCACGGCGGCCGCGCCCTCGCCCAGCGGTCCGATCGAGCCGGCGATCAGCACGTCGCGCCCGGACACCTCGCGCGCCTCGCGGGCGAGCTTCACGCCCTCGCTGTTGATCCGCTCGACTTCCTCGTCGAGCTTCTTCGCCGCCAGCTTGGCGCGGTTCGCGCCGAACGTGTTCGTCTCGATCAGCTCCGCGCCGGCCTGGATGTAGCCGACGTGCACGGCGACGACGGTCTCGGGCGAGACGAGGTTCGCTTCCTCCGGTGCGCGCAGGCCCTTCGGCGACGCGTCCGCGATCAGCGTCCCCATGCCGCCGTCGGCGACGATCGGCCCGCCGGACGACAGCCGTTCGAGGAAGCGGGACATGGCGGCCAGTCTACGGCCGCTTCCCGCCGCCGACCGAGACCGGAGAGCGCAGCCGCCGCCAGCCGCGCTCTCCGGTCTCGGAAGCTTCCGGGGCGGCCCCCGCCGCATCGGGGCCACTCGACGGATGCAGCAAGAGTATCGCGCGTCGATCCGACTTCACCGATCCCTCGGAATCGGTTGACCTGGCCGCTTCACGTCAAGCCTCGACTGCGCCGTGCCGATACGAGGAACGACTCCCTCGCCGGGGACTGACGGCAAATCATCCTGCGGCTAGGAGATTGGGCGGCGCCGAAAGGCGCCGCCCTCCCGTTTAGCCTCGCGAAGAGCTGACGCTCTTCGCTCGGGTTGAGGTTGTGCTCCGCAGAGCGCTCGGCGGCCAAGCCGCCGAGCTCTTCTCCTGACGTGAGCGACGGGTTGTGTTGCGCGCGCGGTGGTGGCTTGCGCCATCCCCGCGCGCGAGCATCCGGTCTCCGCGAACGCTCACGCGTTCGCGGAGACCTTTGGGTCGTTCGTCCAGGACACGCGCTGGAAAACCCTCGCCAAGACTGAACGTCAAGGCCGGAGGCCAACGCGGCTGCAGGCGCGTTGGCCGCAGGCGGGTCCACGCGGCCGGAGATGGCGCAGCCACCACCGGCCGCGCAGCACAGCCCTCGGTCCAACGGCACAAGAGCCCGGCGGCTTCGCCGCCGGGCGCGCTGCGAAGCACAAACCCAACCCGAGGGAAGTGCGAAGCACTTCCCTCGGTTAGTGCAGGGTGCGGCCTTCCATGCCGCCCGCGACGGTCACGACCTCGCCTGTGACGTGGCCGGACAGCTCGTCCGAGGCGAGCACGACGACGACGCGCGCCACGTCTTCCGGCGCCGCGACCTTGCGCAGCGCCATCGTCCGGGTCACGTGCGCGACGGCGTCCTCGTCGAGCTCGCCCCGGGTCATCGGCGAGTACGTCCAGCCCGGCGCGACGGCGTTGACGCGCGCGCGCGGCGCGATCCGCACGATCTCGTTCTTGAGGCTGAGCAGCAGTCCGACCTGGACCGCGGATTTCGCCGCCGCGTAGTCGGCGTGCCCGGCCTCGCCGAAGCGGCCCGCGGTCGAGCCGACGAGCACGAGGCTGCCGTGGCCGGTGCGCTTCACCTCGCCGAGGAAGCCGCGGGCGGTGAGGAAGGTCGCGGTGAGGTTCGCGCGCATCGTCGCCTCCCAGCGCTCGAGCGGCAGGCGCCAGACAGGCTCGTCGTCCGCGGGCCAGACGCCGGCGACGGCGGCGCAGACGTCGACCTGTCCGAGCGCCTCGCGCGCGCGCGTGAACAATTCCACCACCTGCGCCTCGTCGGTCAGGTCTGCGCCGGCGACCGCGGCGCCGCCGAGCTCGGCGGCGACTGCCTCGGCCCGCTCGCGGCCGTGGTGGTAGTGGAGGAGGACGCGTGCCCCCTCGGCTGCGAACGCGCGGGCGCACGCGGAGCCGATGCCGCCCGAGGCGCCGGTGACGAGCACTCCCTTGCCCTCGAGGCCCGTCTTCATGGGCGCAGGCTACGCTCAACCGAATGGCCGGGTACGTCTCACGCATCTCGATCGCGCCGGTGAAGTCGCTCGCCGGACGCGTCCGCGTCGGCGACGAGGTGCGTCTGCCGTGCCGGCGCGCGCAGCTCGCCGCGACATAGCACGACTGCTATACTAATGGGATGGGAGCCCGCGCCCATCCGGAGCCGCAGCGCCCACTGGAGCGGCTGCGCGAGCGGATCAGCACCGGCGACCGCGGCTGGTTCTTCGCGCAGATCGCCGGCCGCGTCTCCGAGCGCCGCGCCGCGATGGGGCTCTCGCAGCGTGAGCTCGCCGAGCTCGTCGGGACGACGCAGTCCGCGATTGCGCGCCTCGAGCGCGGCGGCCGCCCGCCCCGGATCGACACGCTGCTGCGGATCGCCGAGGCGCTCGAGTGCGAGCTCGTCGTCGAGCTCGTGCCGCGCGACGCGTAAGTTTCCCGAGTCGCGGGCGTCTCCACAGGCATGCGCAGACTGCTGCCGCTCATGCTGCTCTTCGCGTTCGCCTCACCGGCGGCCGCGCTGCCGCCGCTGGCGCACGGCTGGCCGCAGACGCTCCAGATCGGCCTCAGCGACTCTCCGGGCGGCGCCGCCGCGCTCCGGCGCTCGGCGCCGTACGGCTTCCGCTACCAGTACCTCGCCGGCGGCGTGAACACGGGCCAGGGCTGGGCGACCTGGAATCCGGACGGCACGTTCGCGTCCTTGTACGTGCAGGACTCCTGGGCGCATCACGTCGTCCCGGTGCTGACCTACTACATGCTGCTGCAGTCGAATCCGAAGGGCGGCGACGAGGCGCAGACCGACCTCGCGCACCTGCGCGACCCGCAGGTGATGCGGGCGTACTGGAGCGACGTGCGCCTCCTCTTTCGGCGCGTGCGCGGAACGCAGCCGGTGGTCGTGCACGTCGAGCCGGATCTCTGGGGCTACCTCGAGCAGGCGAACGACGTCGAGCTCGCCTCCTCCTTCGCGCAGCAGTGGGTGGCGCTGCGCGACCAGCTTGCTCCGAACGTCCTGCTCGCGTACCACATGAGCGGCTGGGGCACCAAGCACGACATCGTCTACGAGGACCCGCCCGATGCGACGGTGCGCGCGTACGCCGCGCAGTCGGCCGCGTTCTACCGCTCGCTGCACGCGACGTTCGACGTCTCGTTCGAGGATTTCTCCGACCGCGACGCCGGCTTCTACGAGAGGGTGCAGAACAACCCGAACACGTGGTTCAAGCCCGCGGACTTCCACCGGCACCTGCTCTACGGCGCGGCGTTCGTGAAGCTGACCGGGCTCCGCATGGTCGCCTGGCAGATCCCGCTCGGCAACACGCTCATGCAGGCCGAGGACGACACGTGGGGCCATTACCAGGACAACCGCGTGCAGTGGCTGCTCGGCGCGGCCGGCCGGGCGCACCTGCGCGCGTACGTGAACGCAGGCTACGTCGGCTTCCTCTTCGGCGGCGGCGCGGGCGGCACCACGTGCGCCTGCGACGCGCAGCACGACGGCGTCACCAACCCCGCGCCGATCGACGGGAACACGAGGGCTTCGCTCTCCGCCGACGACGACGGCGGCTACTTCCGCGCGCAGGTGCGCGCCTACTACCGCACGGGCGCGCTTCGCCTTCCCACCAAGTAGCGCAGCCTCGTTAGGCTGCGATCGTGGTGGTACGCACCGTCGTCGTTTGCCTCGGCGACTCGATCACGGCGGGGTCGCCACTCTGGGACCCCGATCCCATCCTGCGTGCGCAGATCGGCGCGGCGGCCGACGAGCGCAGCCAGTGGGAGTGGTGGGCGGGGAAGCGCGCGCCCAGGCTGCGGTTCCGCAACCACGGCGTCGACGGGGAGCGCACCGACCAGATCGCGGCGCGACTGGCGGGTGCGGTGCGCGGCGCCGACGTGCTCGTCGTCGAGGGCGGCATCAACGACGTCGTCCAGCGGCGGCCGGTCGCCGACGCCGCGCGGAATCTCGCCGGCATGGTCGAAGACGGCCGGCGGCTGGGGCTGGCGGTCGCGCTGGCCGACGTGCTGCCGTGGAACAACGGCGACGACCGCGCAGCGGCCGACATCCTCGAGCTCAACGCGCGGATCCACGCGCTCGCGGACGAGCTCGGCTTGCCGTTGCTGCCGTTCCACGACACGCTCGTCGACGCCCAACGCCCACACCGGATGCGAGACGAGCTGACGGACGACGGCGACCATCCGTCGGTCGAGGGGCATCGCCTGCTCGGCGAGCGCGTCGCGCCGATCCTGCAGGCTGCGACGAACACCTAGACCTCCAGCTCGAGCCCGTCGTACGCGCGCTCGACGCCGTCGTCGAGCGGCAGCTCGTCCGGGCGGTGGATCACGAGCAGCCGCCGGGCGCCGGAGGCGCGGAACGCGTCGATCGCCTCCTCGGCGGTGAGATGGCCGCGGTCCTCCTCGGGCTCCCCTGCGCCGAGCGTCGCCTCGCAGAGGAAGAGGTCTGCGTCGTGCGCGAGCGCTGCGAGCTGCGGGTTCGGCGCCGTGTCGCCGGAGTACGCGAGCGTGCGCTGCGAGTCCGCGACGCGCAGGCCGTAGGTGAGCTGGTCGTAGTGCGCGAGCCGGAACGGCGTCACGTCGAAGCCGGCCGCGGTGAACGGCGTCCCGTCTCCGTACTCGCGCACCACGAACGCCTGCTCGAGCTGCTCGGCGAAGTCGAGGCGCTGCCCGAAGGAGCGCAGTGTGCCCGCGCCTCCGGGCGGCAGCCACAGCTCCGGCCGCGGCGCCTCGCGCCCGGGGCCGAAGCTCGCGCCGAAGATCCACGGCACGAGGTCGCCCCAGTGGTCCAGGTGGAAATGGGTGATCGCCACCGCGTCGACGCGGGGCCACCCTTCACGGGTGCGCAGCCGCTCGAGCACGCCGGCGCCGCAGTCGAGCAGCAGGCGACCGTTCCCTTCGACGAGGTAGCCCGACTGCGCGCCGCCCGGGTTGGGCCACGCCGGTGAGCAGCCGATCACCGTGAGCTTCACCCGTACATCCTGGCGGATTCCTGCGCGACCGGTTCCGGTGTATAACTGCGCCGTGGCCAGAGCGTCCGCCCAGATGCTGAAGAAGGTGCCCCTGTTCGCGGATCTCGACGACCGCGAGCTGGCGCAGATCGCCGAGTCGATGCACGAGCGGCGCTTCTCCGCCGGCGACACCATGACGCAGGAAGGGGCCGGCGGCGCCGGCTTCTTCGTCGTCGAGCAGGGCGAGGCCGAAGTCACCGTCGAAGGGCAGCCGCGCGGCACGATCGGCCCCGGCGACTACTTCGGCGAGATCGCCCTCCTCACCGGCTCCGACCGGACCGCGACGATCGTCGCCGGCACCGACATGCTCTGCTACGGCATGACGCCGTGGGACTTCCGCCCGCTCGTGGAGAGCAACTCCGCGATCGCGTGGAAGCTCCTCACCGCTATGGCCGAGAAACTGCGCTAGAGCGCGCGGCGTAGTAACCAACCGCTCGCGCCGACCGCGTGGGCCGGAGGTTAGAGCGGGCGCAGCCGCTCTAACCGGAGGCCGGATGCACGCGGGCGGGGAGGCTTCGGCCCCACCGCCCGCGCTACCGCGTCCTCTGGCCCGGTAGTCCAAGAGGTCGCCGGCTCGGCCGGCGGCCGCTCTGCGGAGCACAAGCCTCACCCGCGGGAAACCGAAGGTTTCCCGCGGACCTAGACGCCGGAAGCTTCTGGGTGAAAGCCTGCGATGTGGCGCGGGCGGCTGGGGGTGCGGGGGAGCGTGATCGTCAGCAGGCCGTCGCGCAGCTGTGCGGCCAGGCGCGGTAGCGCCATGTCTCTCGGCACCTCCACCTCGACGACGAGCTCCGTCTCGGTCTCGCGTAGGTGCACCGACGAAAGCTCGGGGAGCAACTCCGTCATTTCCCAATCCCTCCTCTAGGTAGTGCGAGCTTCGCCCCCGAGCGCCGGCCGAGCATCGGGGCACAGACCGACATTGCGCTACGCGATCTCCCGGACGGTCCGGTCGCCTGTTCCTCCGCGAGGGCCGGAGGCTAGAGCGGGCGCAGCCGCTCTAACCGGAGGCCGGATCCACGCGCGCGGGGACGCAAGGCGCCACCGCGCGCGCCACGGCCACCACCGCCCCGCACCCTAAGAGGCCGACGGCTCTGCCGGCGGCCGCTCCGCGAAGCAGAAACTCACTCTGAGAGAAGTGCGCAGCACTTCTCTCAGAGAGGGCGGAGCACAACTCTGACCGCGGCTGAACCGCAGGTTCAGCCGCGGAAAGCACCGGGCACGAAGCGGTCGTCCGTCAGCCAGAGGCCGACGACCGCCAAAGCCGCCCCCGCGAGTGCGATGAAGACACCGCCCGGGCCCGGGACCGTGAGCGCGAAAAAGTGGCGTGCGAACGGGGCCGCGAGCACGAGCGCGTAGAGGACGAGCATTGCCAGCACGAGCGAGGCGATCGCGGCCGCCCGCCGCCGGCTCGTGGCCTCGAGCGCGAGGAGTAGGTAGAGGCCGACGAGCACGAGCACGGTGGTGGCAATCGTGCGCGCCTCGGCGAGCGGCAGCCGGCCGACGTTGCGCGCGAACACGTAGCTCGCGAGCACGCCCAGGCCGGCAGCGGTGCCCGCCGGCACCGCGAAGCGGGCAACGTCGAAGAGGAAGCGCTCCGAGCGGAAGCGGCCCTCGCTCGGGGCGAGCGCGAGGAAGAAGGACGGAATCCCGATCGTCAGCCCTGCCGCGAGCGTGAGGTGGCGCGGCAGCAGCGGGTACGCCTGCGGCGTCAGCCCGATCGAGAGCACGAGGAAGGTCGCGAAAGCCGATTTCGTCACGAACAGCTTCGTGACCCGCTGCAGGTTGCGCAGCACCTTGCGACCCTCGGCGACGAGCGCGGGCACGCTCGCGAAGTCGCCGCGCACGAGTACGAGATCGGCGACGCTGCGCGCCATCTGCGCGCCGCTGCCCTGCGCGATCGCGAGCCGCGCCGCCTTCAGCGCGGGCACGTCGTTGACGCCGTCGCCGACCATCGCGACGTAGCGGCCGCCGGCCGTGAGCGCGTCGACGACGCGGCGCTTGTCTTCGGGCGCGATCCGGCCGATCACGACGTGCTCGTCGACCAGGCGCCGGAGCGAGGCCGGGTCGCTCGGGAGGTCACGGCCGTCGAGGGGCGGGGCGTCCAGCTCCAGGCCGGCGTCGGCGGCGACCGCAGCGACGGTCTCGGGCCGGTCGCCGGAGAGAACGATGATCCGGATGCCCTGGGCGCGCAAGAACTCGACCGTCTCGCGCGCGTCCGCGCGCAGCCGCTCGCCGAGCACGACGAGGCCGAGCGGCTCGAGCCCGCGCGGCGGCGTCTCCGCGTCCGGTAGTCCCGCTGCCCTGCCGAACGCGAGCACGCGCCGCCCTGCGATCGCCTCGCGCTCCGCCACCGCTTCCAGGTCGCCCAGCTCGAACAGCTCGGGCGCGCCGAGCACGTACGTCGTCGCGCCGAGCGTCAACGCGCTCCAGCGGCGCCGCGACGAGAACGGCACGGTCCCGCGCGGCTCCTCCGGCTCGCCGCCGCAGTAGTCGAAGATCGCGCCGAGCGTCGCGTTTCGCGCCGGCGCGCTCGCCGCGTAGCGCCCGAGCGCATGCGCGAGCGCGCCCTCGTCGACGCCGGGCGGAGGGAGCAGCAGCTCGACCTGGAGCTGCGCGTCCGTCAGCGTGCCCGTCTTGTCGATGCAGATCGTGTCGACCGAGGCGAGCGACTCGATCGCGTTCAGCTGCTGTGCGAGCACGCCGCGCGCCGCCATGCGGATCGCCGCGATCGCATACGTGAGGCTGATGAGCAGGATCAGCCCCTCGGGCACGAGCGTCACGACCGCGGCGACCGTCGTCGGCACCGCGTTGTGCAGCGACGTGTGGCGGCGCCAGAGCGCCCAGACGAGGGCGGCGCCGAGCGGCACGAGGATGGCCACGAGCACGAACAGCAGCCGGTTGATCGCGTGCTCGAGCGGCGAGCGCGGGTGCCGGAACTCCCGCGCCACCCCCGTGACGCGCGCCGCGTAGCTGTGCTCGCCGACGGCGTCGACGACGTACGCGCCCGATCCCTCGACCGCGAACGAGCCGGAGCGCACCTCCTGGCCCGAGCCGCGCGAGACCGGCCCTGTCTCCCCGGTGAGGATCGACTCGTCGAGCGCGAGCCCGTCGCTGCGCTGCAGCGTGCCGTCCGCGACGACCTGGTCGCCCTGCTCGAGCAGCACGACATCGCCCTCGACCACCTCGTCGACGCCGACGTGGCGCGGATTTCCGTCGCGCACCACCGTCGCACGAGGCGCGACCAATGCGGCGAGCCGGTCGAGCGTGCGCTTCGCCCGCACCTCCTGGCCGATCCCGATCGAGCAGTTGGCGACGAGGATGGCGAGGAAGAGCGCGTCCTGCACCTCGCCGAAGGCGAGCGTGAGGACGCCGAAGACGAGCAGGATCAGGTTGAAGACCGTGAAGACGTTCGCGACGACGATGCTCCTGTAGGAGCGGCTCGACTCCGCCGGCGCAGGCGGGCGGGCGGCAAGCTTGCGCTCCGCCTCCTGCTGCGTCAGGCCGGGTATCGACGCCGTGGCCACCCCTCAAGTTTCGCACCCGTTCGTCGGGTGGCAGGATGGGCACCGCGCCGTGCGCCCCGTCATCCTCACCCGCGAGTACCCGCCCGAGGTCTACGGCGGCGCGGGCGTGCACGTCGAGTACCTCTCGCGCGAGCTCGCGAAGCTCGTCCCGCTCGAGGTGCGCTGCTTCGGTGCCGAGCGCGAGCCGGATGGTGGCCCGCCGGTGCGCGCCTTCGAGCCTTGGGAGGCGCTCGGCCACGACCAGCCGTACGCGGCGGCGCTGGGCGTGCTGTCGGTCGACCTGGCGATGCTGGACGGGATCGAGACGGCGACGCTCGTCCACAGCCACACGTGGTACGCGAACTTCGCCGGGCATCTCGCGAAGGTGATGTTCGAGATCCCGCACGTCGTCACGGCGCACAGCTTCGAGCCGCAGCGGCCGTGGAAGGTGCAGCAGCTCGGCAGCGGCGGCTACGCGCTGTCAAGCTGGTGCGAGCGCACCGCGCTCGAGCACGCGGACGCGGTGATCGCGGTGTCGGGCGCGATGCGCGGCGCTGTGCTCGAGACGTACCCGCAGGTCGACCCGTCGCGCGTGCAGGTGATCCGCAACGGGATCGACCCGTTCGAGTTCAAGCCCGATCCGCACACCGACGGACTGGTGCGCTGGGGCGTCGACCCCGTGCGGCCGTACGTCCTCTTCGTCGGGCGAATCAGCCGGCAGAAGGGCATCGACCATCTGCTCGACGCCGTGCCGGCGCTCGATCCCTCCGCGCAGTTCGTGCTCTGCGCCGGCTCCCCGGACACGCCGGAGCTGCGCGAGGAGGTGGCACGCCGGGTCGACGAGCTGCAGGCGCAGCGGAGCGGCGTGGTCTGGCTCGAGGAGATGGTGCCGCGCGCGGACCTGATCCAGCTCGAGGCCCACGCGACCGTGCTGACGGTGCCGTCCGTATACGAGCCGCTCGGGATCGTGAACCTCGAGGCGATGGCCTGCGAGACTGCGGTCGTCGCGAGCGCCGTCGGCGGCATCCCCGAGGTCGTCGTCGACGGCGAGACGGGACTCCTCGTCCCCTACGACCCGAACGACCCCGCCGCCTTCACCGCCGGACTGGCGGCCGCGGTCAACGAGCTGCTTGCCGAGCCGGAGCGGGCACGGGAGATGGGCGTCGCCGGCCGCCGCCGCGTGCTCGAGCAGTTCAGCTGGCGCTCCGTCGCCGAGCAGACGGCCGCGCTCTACGCGCGCGTCGGCGGCTGATCAGCGTTCTCCCGGATGTCGGGGGCGGGGTCGCACCGGAGGATTGGCGCCACGCGAGGAGGCCGCAGATGGACGATCCCGAGGGGGCCGTTTCGGCGACGACGGAGGTCGCGGCCGGCATGTGCGTCGGCTGGTCGGTCGCCTCGAGCGACGGCCGCGTGGGCGTCGTCGAGCGGCTGCTGCTCGACCGCGGCGGCTGCATCGAGGCGCTCGACGTGCGCTCAGGCCTCTTCCACGCGCGGCACGAGCTCGTCGATGTCGGCGACGTGCTCCGCATCGTGCCGGAGCGCCGCCAACTCGTCGTCCGTACCGCTAGAAGTGCGGAGCACTTCTAGCGGGTTGGGTTTCGGCTTCGCGGAGCGGCCGCGGGCGGAGCCGGCGGCCTCTTTTCTGACTGTGAGAGTGCGGGTGGTTCCGTCTGGAGCTTTGGCCAGGCTGGCGTCGACCGTGCTCGCGTGTGACTCGTTATCTGACTGACCCTGCTGGTGTCTTCCTCACGATCTGTCCGCGTGAGCGGGTCGGCGCCGGTCTGTTGCCCGCTTGCTGGCCTGATCAGAAGCCTGTCCGCCCGTTGAGGGCGTGACCCGTCACAGTCCTGCCGTTTGCGGTTCGCATGCTCCA
>JBEKEH010000013.1:0-47836 GCA_050013935.1 Gaiellaceae bacterium
TGTTCAACATCCTGCTCCAGATCCTGGAAGAGGGGAAGCTGACGGATGCCCAGGGGCGCCGCGTCGACTTCCGGAACACGATCGTGATCATGACCTCGAACATCGGCGCCGGCTCGATTTCGAAGAACCAGGGCTTCGGCTTCACTGTCGGTGACGAGGGCGGGCTCTCCTACGAGGAGATGAAGTCGCGCGTGATGGGTGAGCTGAAGAAGGTGTTCCGCCCCGAGCTGCTCAACCGCATCGACGAGATCATCGTCTTCCACAAGCTCGACAAGGAAGAGATCAAGACGATCATCGACCTCGTGCTCAAGCGCCTGCGCGAGCAGATGGCGGTGCACCAGGTGACGATCGAGCTCACCGAGGAGGCGAAGGAACTGCTCGTCGACAAGGGCTACGACCCGGCGATGGGCGCGCGGCCGCTGCGCCGCGCAATCCAGCGCTTCATCGAGGACCCGCTCGCCGACTACGTGCTCGGACGTCAGATCGAGGCGGGCTCGACCATCCTCGTCGGCCGCAAGGCGAACGAGGACGGGGAGCCGGGCGACGAGGTCGACATCACCTTCATCCCCGGCGAGGTGACGCCTGAGAAGGTGACCGTGCCGCCGGAGGAGCCTGTCGCCTCCGGCGCCGACGAGGAGCCCACGGAATAGCGTGATGGAGCGGCCGCCGGGAGGCGGCCGCTCCATCACGCTCGGCTTAGTCGTCGCTGCCGTCGTCGCCGTTCTGGTCGCCGTCGCGGTGGTCGCCGTGCCTCGACAACGGCTGCCAGTCGGCCGAGCTGTCGTTCCACCACGACGGACACGAGAACGTGCCGGCGTTCACGCGGAAGTTGTCGAACGCGACCTTGACGTCGGGATGACTGAACGGCGGCACGTTCGAGAACACGTTCAGGTTCATCGCGACCTCGGCCGCGGTGTCGTCGTGCTCTGGAGTAGCTGAGAGTCCACCTGGATATGGTGCGCAGGAAGAGGCTGCCGGCCACGTGCAGCGGCTCCGTCCAGACCCTGCCGATCGTGAACACCTCGTCGCCGATGTCGGTCCCGAGCCCGCCGGAGCACGCGACGTACTCCGCCCGCGCGATCAACCGCTGATGCCCCGGATGCAGCTCGGCCCATTGTCGCGCCCACTGCCCGTGGACCTCCTCGCGCAGCATCCGCTCCGCGAAGACGCCGGCGCTCTCGCGCGGAAGGAGCGGCGCCGCGCTGCCGCGCCCGCCGAGGCCCACCGCGTCCGTGACGGCTGCTGCCAGGTTCGCGGCCGTGAGTGCGGCCCTGACGACAGCTCTGGTCACGTCCTTCATCGCTCCGCGGAGGCTGGCGGAGGCCGCTCACGCATCGCTCACGAGGGCCGGCCTCCCGGGCGCCGAGGCTGTAGCCTCGCGCGGATGCGACGCCTTCGCGATCTCGACGGACGGCTGCTCGCGGGCGCGGCGGTCCTCGTTTTCTTCGCGGTGCTGCTCTCGTTTCGGGGCATCACCGGCACGACCCCCTGGGCGCACGTCGGCGTCGAGCCGGGCGCCAAGTCGTTCGCCGACCTGCGCTCGGTCACGTCGAGTTGGGACTGCGAGCGCAAGGGGATCGAGGCGTTCCCGCGCAACCCCTGCGACCCGTTCCACCGTCCCGCGAACTATCCCCGGGTATGGACGCGGTTGGGCGTCTTCGGGCTCGGCGAGAGCGACACGGTTCCGCTCGGAGTCGCGATCGGCGTCGTGTTCTTCGTCGCGGCGTTCGCCGTCGCCGGCCCGCTGACGCTCGGCGAGGGCGCGATCTACGGCGTCGCGCTGCTCGCGCCCGCCACGATGCTCGGCGTCGAGCGCGGCAACGTGGACCTGCTGATGTTCGCGCTCGTCGTGCTCGGGGTCCTGCTCGTCGGGCGCTTCGCGTGGGCCGGCGCCGTGCCGATCGCGCTCGCTGCGGTGCTCAAGCTGTTCCCCGCCTTCGCGCTCGCTCCGCTCGTGCGGCTGCGCCGCCGCTGGCCGGCGGCGGTTGCGTCGGTCGTCGTCCTTGGTGTCTACGTGGGCGCGACGCTGAACGACATCCGGACGCTTCGTCACGTCATTCCGCGTCTCGTCGTCAATTCGTACGGCGCAGGCGTCGTGGTGGAGGCGATGCGGCTCGCGGGCGTGAGCTGGGCGCAGAGCGCGGCGGAAGTCCGCTACGTCCGGCTCACGGTGATCGCGATGGGCCTAGTGCTCGCGCTCGTGCTCGTGCTGCTCCGCCTCCGGCGCTCGACGCCGGTCGGGGAAGACGGGCTGCGCCTCGACGCATTCTGGGCCGGGGCCGGCGTGTACGCCGGCACGTACGTGTTCGGCAACAACTTCGACTACCGCCTCGCCTTCCTACTGCTCTGCGTGCCGCAGCTCTGCACCTGGGTGCGCCGGGGCGGCGCGCCGGCGCCGTGGCCGGCGGCCGCCCTTGCGACACTGCTCGTGACACTGTGGCTGAGCTCGGCGCAGCCGCCGCTGCCGTTCGGGCTGCAGACGTGGTACGTAAAGCTCTCGTTCCCGCCCGAGGAGGTGCTGAACTGGCTGCTGTTCGCCTGGCTCGCCGCAGCGCTTGCACGCGGCGGACTCGCAGCCGTCCGCCATGACCGCGAAGAGGGGCGGCCGTGAGGCCGCCCCTCTGGGAGGTGGGTTCGGAGAGGTTTACGCGCCGGGCGGGGCCGCGGCTTTCGCCGCGTCCTTGACCGCCTTCCGCTCGAAGAACCAGCCGCCGGCGCGGAGCGCGCCTCCGAGCGCGAGGATGATGAAGCCGAAGCCGGTGAGCAGCAGCGCGATCCCGACCACGATGCCGAAGTTGCCGAGCTGTGACGCCATGTACGAGACGTTCAGCGCGGTCGACAGCGCGGTCTCGGTGACCCAGACGTTCCGTGCCGCGTTGGCGACCGGCTGGCCGTTAGACATCAGCGCCTTCGATGCGTCGTTCGTGCCCTTGCCGTTGGCCGTTGCGTACTCCGGCATCTGCGCGTAGGGGACGCCACCGGTGGACTCGTACGCATGGATCTGCATGTAGTCCGCGAAGCAGCGGGCGGTCGCGCCGTTCGTCACGGCCTTGCCGGCGACGCTGCAGGTCGGGAGCTTGATCGTGGCGGGAAGGTGCGCCTGCTGCGCCTCGGCCTTGATGCCGGCCGGCGTCATGTCGGGCGTGCCGACGATCTGCTGCTCCTTGAGGCTGGAGTTGACGGTGCTCTTGCCGCTGAATCCGAGCAGGATTGCCGCGATCCCGAACGCTACGAGCACGATCCCGGCAGCGACTCCGCCGAACTCGAGAATCCTCTTCATGATCCCGTTTCCTCCGTGTGGTTGCTGACTAAGGATGTCCGTCATCGTGCGGGGGTGCGCCGGAACGGACATTAGCCGAGACGCGGAACTTCGCTGCGGGTTTCCCCCCCGGCGGCCGGGGGCTTTCCGCGGCAGGGGCGCGAGGGCGGCTCTCCCAGCGCCCTCGCGCCTGCCACGAGGTGGAGGCGCTTCCGTCGGAACGGTGAAGCGCCGCGATGAACCACCCGAAAGGGGACGAATCAAGCGACCCGCGCGGTGCACGATCGCAATCAGACGGCACATCCCCTCCGAGCCCCGATGCGGCGGGGGCTCGGGTGCAGTTCCCCCCAGTACGATGAAGCGGCTCCTTGCGGCGGAGCCGCTTTTTCGTTCCGGGAAGGCGCCGGGAAGCCGTCACCATCGGCATCCGGCCTCGCGCGTAGGCTGGCTCCCGTGGCCAAGCCTGCCGTCCAGTACGCGTGCACCGATTGCGGCTACTCGGCCGGGCGGTGGTTCGGGAAGTGCCCGGGCTGCTCCTCGTTCGGGACGCTCGTCGAGGAGGTGGTCGGGCAGGTCGCCCGGGCGAAGGCGCCGCCGAAGCCCCTGCTGCGGCTCGTCGACGTTGCGGCCGACGCGGCAGAGCGGATCCCCACCGGCGTGGCCGAGCTCGATCGCGTTCTCGGCGGCGGCCTCGTTCCCGCTTCGCTCGTGCTCGTCGGCGGCGAGCCGGGCGTGGGGAAGTCGACGCTCCTGCTCAGCGCGCTCCAGGCGATGAGCGGCACGCGCCGGGCGCTGCTGATCACCGGCGAGGAGTCGGTGGCGCAGGTGAAGCTCCGCGCCGAGCGCCTCGGCGGAGCGGCGAACGTGGAGATCCTCGCCGAGACCGAGCTGGACGTCGTCTGCGAGACGCTGGAGAGCGAGCGGCCCGACGTCTGCGTGATCGACTCGGTGCAGACGCTGTACTCCTCCGACCTCGGCTCGGCGCCGGGCTCGGTCGCGCAGGTGCGCGAGGCGGCCGGGAGGCTGCTCCGAGTCGCCAAAGAGGCCGGGGTCGCGACGATCCTCGTCGGCCACGTGACGAAGGACGGCTCCGTCGCCGGCCCGCGGGTGCTCGAGCACCTCGTCGACTGCGTGCTCCAGTTCGAGGGTGACCGCTACCACGCGCACCGCGTGCTGCGCGCGACGAAGAACCGCTTCGGCTCGACGAACGAGCTTGGCGTCTTCGAGATGACCGGCGCCGGTCTCGTCGGCGTCCCCGATCCGTCCGAGGTGTTCGGGCGCACGGTGGACGGGGAGTCGGGCGCGGCCGTGGCTTGCGCGCTCGAGGGCACCCGCCCGATCCTGCTCGAGGTGCAGGCGCTCGTCGCACAGACCGATCTCGCCATGCCGCGCCGTGTCGCGACCGGGGTCGACCCGAGGCGCCTCGCGATGATCGTCGCGGTGCTCGCCCGGCATGCCGGCATCGCGCTCGGGCAGGCAGACGTCTTCGTCAACGTCGCCGGCGGCGTTCGCATCGACGAGCCGGGCGCCGACCTCGCAGTCGCGCTCGCGATCGCCTCGGCCGCGCGCCGGCGGCCGGTTCGCGCCGGCACGGCCGCGTTCGGGGAGATCGGCCTCACCGGCCGCCTGCGCCCCGCCGCCCAGGCCGCACGCCGGCTCGAGGAGTGCGGAAAGCTGGGGCTGCGCGAGGTCGTGGCGCCGCCCGGGACACCGAAGCGCTCGGGCCTCCGGGTCACCGAGGTGGAGACGCTGCGCCAGGCGCTCCGGGCAGCGCTCGAGGTCGCCGCGGAGGAGCCCGCCGCGCCGTAGCTGGCACACTCTGGGCGATGCCCGGCGATCCCAAAGAGGAAACACGCCCGCCCGGCGAGCTCGGCTTCACGCGCACGCCGTCGGAGGACGACCCGCGCCGTGAGCCGGCGCTGCTCGAGGCGATCGCGACGGTCGCCCCCGGGACGGCGCTCCGCCAGGCCGTCGACGACGTCATCCGCTCGCACGAGGGTGCGCTGATCGTGATCGGCGATCCGCACGAGCTCGCGTTCCTCTACTCCGGCGGCATCCGCCTCGACGCGCCGTTCCGCCCGCAGCTCCTGTACGAGCTGTCGAAGATGGACGGCGCGATCATCGTCGACTCCGCGATCAAGCGGCTCGCTTGGGCGAACGTGCAGCTGATGCCCGACCCGACGATCCCGTCGGACCAGACGGGCACGCGCCACCGCACTGCCGAGCGCGTCGCGAAGCAGACGGGTGCGCTCGTCGTCTCGGTCTCGCAGCAGCGCGAGACCGTCACTGTCTTCGTCGGCCAGTCGCGCTACCAGCTCGACCCGGTCGCCGTCGTGCTCGCGAAGACGAACCAGGCGCTCGGCACGCTCGAGACGTACCGGCTGCGCCTCGAGCAGGTGCTGACGCGGCTGACGGCGCTCGAGTTCCAGAACGCCGTCGTGCTCGACGACGTGCTCGTCGTGCTCCAGCGCGCGGAGATGACCTCGCGGATGGCGGAGCGGATCCAGCGCGACTGCGTCGAGCTCGGCAGCGAGGGCCGGCTGATCTGGCTCCAGCTGGACGAGCTCGTCGGCAACGTGCCGGACGAGCGCGCCGCGATCGTGCGCGACTACCACCTCGGCGGCTCCGGAGCGGAGGCGACCGTCGCGCTCGAGGGGCTGCGGGTGCTCAGCTACCAGCACCTGCTCGAGTTCGACCGGCTGGGCGAGCTGCTCGGCTTCGAGCGCGGCGTCAACCCGCTCGACCACTCGGTCACGGCCCGCGGCTACCGCGTCCTCTCGCACATCCCGCGCCTGCCCGAGCCGGTGATCCGGCGGGTGGTGGATGACTTCGGCAGCCTCGAAACGGTCGTCCGGGCCTCCCAGCGCGACCTGGAGGCGGTCGAGGGCGTCGGCGCCGTGCGCGCCAGGGAGATCCGCGAGGGCCTGCGCCGGCTCCAGGAGCACAACCTCGTCGACCGCTATCTCCAGCTTTGAGCCGCGCGAAGAGCTGCGCTCTTCGCGCGGGTGATTGTTGTGCTCCGCAGAGCGGGCGCCGGCTCAGCCGGCGCCCTCTTGTGGCGCGGGGCGGATGGGCTCGCGGCGCGGGCGGTGGCGGCTGCGCCGTCCCCGTCCGCGTGGATTCGGCCTTCGGCTGGAGCGAACACGCTCCAGCCGAAGGCCTTTCACGCGTCTGGCGGGAGTAGCGTTAGGGTTTTGAAGTCGTAAACCGTCGGAAATTTGGCTTTTCCAGGCGGTTTTGGTAGAATGGTTTTCCTTGGGCCGGCCGCCTCCGAGCGCCGGCTCTTTTGGCGGAACAGCGTGACCGAAAGGGAGGGTCGGGCTTGTACAAGGTCGGCGACAAGGTGGTGTATCCGCACCACGGGGCCGGGACGGTCGTCAAGAAGGAGACGCGCGAGGTCCTGGGGCAGAAGCGCGAGTACCTGACGATCAAGATCCTGCACAACGACATGACCGTGCAAGTTCCGTCCGAGAACGCCGAGGCGGTCGGCCTCCGCAGGGTCATCGGGGAGAAGGAGGTCGGCGTCGTCCTCAAGGCGCTGACCGGCGTCTCGACCGAGATGCCGAAGAACTGGAATCGCCGCTTCAAGCACAACCGCGACAAGATGAAGACGGGCGACATCCTCGAGCTGGCCGAGGTCGTCCGGAACCTCTCGCTCCGCGACCACGAGAAGGGCCTCTCCACCGGCGAGAAGCAGATGTTCGTGAAGGCGAAGAAGATCCTCGCCTCCGAGCTGATGTACGCCAAGGGGATGGACGAGGACGAGTGCGCCGAATGGCTCGACGGCGTCCTCGCCGGCGTCGGCAACGGCAAGAAGCGGACGACGGCCGCCAAGAAGAAGGCCGTCGCCGCGGCCGTCTAGCCGGGCCGGCCGGCGTCCGCCGTGTCCGTGTGGGCGATCCTCGTGGCGGCAGGCCGCGGGGAACGGCTCGGGCTGGACCAGCCGAAGGCGTTCGCGAAGCTCGGCGACGAGCCGCTGCTCGCGGAGCCCCTGCGCCGGCTCGACGACTCCGAGTGGGTGGACGCGATCGTGCTCGTCGCGCCGCCCGGCTGGGAGGAGCCGGCGATCCTGCTCGCCGAGGAGCTCGGCTGCGACAAGGTGAGCGCCTGCGTGCCCGGGGGCGAGACGCGGGCCGACTCCGTCCGCGCGGGGCTCGCCGAGGTGCCGGGGGACGCGGTGGTCGTGCTCGTCCACGACGCGGCGCGGCCGCTGCTGCCGCCCGAAGTGATCGAGCGCGTGCTGGCGCCGCTCTCGGAGGGCTGGGACGGCGCCGTGCCGGGCTTGGCCGTCTCAGACACGCTGAAGCGCGTTGGCCCCGACGGCGCGGTCGAGGAGACCGTCGCCCGCGACGACCTCTGGGCCGTGCAGACGCCGCAGGCGTTCTCCGCGGACGTCCTCCGCCGCGCCGTCGCCGGCGGCGGCGACGCCACCGACTGCGCCGGCCTCGTCGAGGCGCGTGGCGGCCGCGTGAAGGTCGTCCCCGGCGACCCCCGGCTGCTGAAGGTGACGACGGCCGACGACCTCGCGAAGATCGTGTCGTGGCTGTGAACGCGGTCGTGTTCGACGTCGGCGAGACGCTCGTCGACGAAACACGCAGCTGGGAGCGGGCCGCCGACGCCTGCGGCGTGTCGCGCTTCACGCTCATGGCGCTCGTCGGCGCGGCGATCGTGTGCGGCGAGTCCCACCGGAGCGCCTTCGACCGGCTCGGCGTCGAGCCGCAACCCGCTCCGTTCACGTCCGACCCGGTGCACGTGCGCCGCGGGCCGTGGGGGTATCTGCAGGAAGCGCCCGAGCGCGCTATCCGGATCTCCTCGCTGGACGAGCTGCCGGGGGTGCTGTCGTGAGCGAGTACCGCGTCGGCACCGGCGTCGATGCGCACGCGTTCGCGGACGGCGTCCCGCTCGTGCTCGGCGGCGTCCGGATCGACCATCCGCGCGGGCTCGCCGGGCACTCGGACGGCGACGTGCTCGCGCACGCGCTCGCCGACGCGCTGCTCGGCGCCGCGGGGATGGAGGACATCGGCGCGCTCTTCCCCTCGGGTGACGCGGCGCTCGCCGGCGCCGACTCGATCGGGCTGCTCGGCGAGGCCTGGCGGCGTGTGCGCGAGGCCGGCTGGGAACTCGTCAACGCGGATGTCGTCCTGATCGGCGAGGAGCCGCGCCTGGCGCCGCACCGCGACGCGATGCGTGCCCGGCTCGCCGGTGCGCTCGGGGTCGAGCCGGAGCGCGTCGCCGTCCGCGCCACGACGACGGACGGGCTCGGCTTCACGGGCCGCCGCGAAGGCCTCGCGGCGCAGGCCGTCGCGCTGCTGCGCCGATGAACCTGGCCATCGTCACGCACGCCGAGCATCCCGAGCTGCGCGAGGCCCTGCCGAGCATGTGGCCCGAGTTCATGCGCCACGACCCGGTGGTCGAGACGTTCTGGGAGCGGCTCTACGAGGTCTACCCCGACTTCCAGCTCTGGCTCGTCGACACCGACGCGCGCGAGACGATCGGCTATGCCTGCACGCTGCCGGTGCGCTGGGACGGCGTCCCGCAGCCGCGCGGCATCGACTGGGCGATGAGCAACGGCGCGGCGGGCGAGCCGACGACGCTGTGCGCGATCGTCGCCGGCGTCGTGCCCGCCCACCGCGGCCAGGGGCTGGGCGGCGTCGTGCTCGGGCGCATGGTCGGTCTGGCCGCCGCGCACAGCTTCGACTGCGTGATCGCGCCGGTGCGGCCGACGCGGAAGGAGCACTACCCGCTGATCCCGATCGAGCGCTACGTCAGGTGGCGGCGCGAGGACGGCTACATGTACGACCCGTGGATGCGGACGCATGAGCGGCTCGGCGCGGAGCTGCTCGAGCCGGCGCCGCGCTCGCTCACGATCACCGGCTCACGCGACGAGTGGGAAGGGTGGACCGACCTCCAGTACCCGGAGGACGGCGACTACATCGTCCCGGGCGCGCTCGTGCCGGTGCATTTCGAGGACGGCCGCGGCACGTACGTCGAGCCGAACGTCTGGATGCGGCACCCCATCGTCGCGGAGTAGTCGTCAGCGGCCGCGGCGCTGCGCGTCCTTGCGCGCCTTCTCGAGGCGGCGCCGCATCTGGCGGTTCGTCGCCTCGGGCGCGAGGCCCTGCTCTTCCTGTGCTTCGATCAGCGCGCGCCGCTCCTGTGCGCTGAGCTGCGACATCGCCGCCTGCGCGCGCATCGGATCGCGCAGCGCGCCCGAGCGCTGCATCTTCTTCATCGCGCTTGCGAGCTCGGGGTTGGAGCGCTCGAGCGCAGCGGTCGAGGCCTTCTGCAGCCAGCGCTTGAAGAGGGGCACCTTCGAGATCAGCGCAACGAGGGGGCGCAGGTAGCGCCCGTTCCGGATCCGCCCGAGCAGCGCAACCACGCCGAGCAGAAGCACCAGCCCGAGCAGGATCCACAGCGGGATCAGCAGCGTCGCGATCGAGGCGAGCATCCCGGCCCGGATGGTACTAGGACGGCAGGGCGACGGTCCCGGCCTCGACGCACACGAGCCCGTCGCGGGCCAGCGAGGCGACCGCCTCGGCGTCGAGCTCGGTGAGCGACCTCGTCGCCGCCGCGACGAGCCGCAGCGTCGCCGCCCGCCGCTGCCGGAAGGAGCCCTCGAACGGCCCCTGCTTGCGCAGCGCCTCGAAGCGGCGACCGCGTGACGGACAACCCTCGGCGAGCGGGCAATCGCCGCAGCGCGGCACGCGCGCGAGGCAGACGGCGGCGCCGAGGTCCATCAGCGCCTGCGCCGCGCCGGCGCCGAACCGGTACCCGGTGCGCTCCATGACGCGCCGCACGTTGACATCCGCAGGGAGAACGTCGCGCCCGAACGCGAAGCAGGCGACGGCGTCAGCGGTGTAGCGGCCGACGCCGGGCAGCTCGGTCAGGTCGTCGGGCCACCCGTGCGCCGCCACCTGCTGCGCCGCGCGGTGCAGGTTGAGCGCGCGCCGGTTGTAACCGAGCCCCTGCCACTCGCGAATCACATCCGCGGGCGAGGCGGCGGCGAGCGCATCGACGGTCGGCCAGCGCTCGAGCCAGGTGTGCCAGCGCGGCACGACGCGGTCGATCTGCGTCTGCTGCGCCATCACCTCGGAGACGAGGATCGCGTACGGGTCGCGCGTCTCCCGCCAGGGGAGAGGGCGCGAGTTTTGGCTGAACCAAGCCAGAAGCAGCTCCTGCACGCCGAGCAGCCTAACCGGCCGCCCGGCCGCCGAAAGAGCCGTTTTCGGCCCGTGCGAACAGCCGTGCGAACAAGTGCCTGTCCAGGCGCGTCCGCTGGGGAGCTCGACTGGATCCACGTTGGGAGCGGCGTCCGGGTCTCTGACGAAGGAAGACCGCGAGGCGTTGCCGCTCTGGCAGAGCAGCGATCGCCGCGCGCAGCTCCGGCCACTCGCTTGCCTGCCCGTTAGTGACCGAGACCTCCGTCGAGGCGATCCCGCGTGGTTGTGGCGTCTCTCGACGCACGGGTGTTCCGCGCGAGATTGACGACGATCGCCCACATCCACGCCTCCGGAGAGCCCTCGCGGCGGAAGTCGAAACGCGAGCGGATCGCCTTCGCGAACGCTTCCTGAACCACCTCCTGTGCCGTCTCGCGCTCGCCAACGATCGCGAGCGCGACGCGCAGGAACCGCCCGTAGTGGCCGCGGTAGATCTCTTCCAGCGCCTCGACCCTCAGCGCGTCATGGGGCTCTTGCACCATCACTGAGTACGACCGGGAACGCCCGGATTCCGTTTAGGGGGTACCGCTAACGGTTTCTTGTGCGCAGGTGGCGGGCGGCGTCGTACAGATAGCGCAGGCCACGAACTAGCGCGATCACGAGCCAGCCAAGTCCTCGGGCAAGCCCGCGCACGAGCATCGTCTGGTCTCCGCTGCGGATCAGGCCGGTGCCGAGGTAGCGCGTCCCATCGTTCTCGGGTTGGGGCGGCGGGTCAATCACGGCTGTGAATGTAGCTCGCCTCGTCAGCACCCGCCCGGCGGCCCTCTTCGCTCGCGCGGCGGGGTGCGGATTCCCAGTGGGAGAGATCGGGGCGCAAATAGCCCGTGTCGCTAAAGGAACCGAGCCGTCCTAGCCTCTATCTGGTGATGGACGAGCGCGGTCGGGCGATCGAGCGGCTGTATCGGGAGCGGTATGTCGGGTTCCGGAACGCGGTGGCGACGGTGAGCGGCGGCTACGACGGTGCTCGTGATGCGGTGCAGGAGGGGTTTGCTCGCGCGTACCGGGCGCGGGCGCAATTCCGCGGGGATGGTTCGCTGGAGGGCTGGGTGTGGCGAATCGTGCTGCGGGCCGCGCTCGAACAGCGCCGCGGCCAGGCCGAGCTTCCGCTGGACGAGGTTGAGGTCGATCTCGTGGAGCCGGAAAGTGATCCGGTGTTGGCGGAGGCGTTGAGGGAGCTTCCGCCGCGGCGGAGGCTGGTCGTGTTCCTGCGCTACTTCGCCGATCTGCCATACGCCACGATCGCCGAGGTTTGCGAGATCGACGAGGGCACGGTTGCCGCGACGCTCGCCCAGGCGCGTGCTGCGCTCGCGCAGCGGCTGATCGAGGAAGGGGTGCAGCCATGATGGAGCTCCAGGACGATCTGCTCGCGCCGCGCTTCGCGGCGCTGGCCTACCCAGTTGACGACTCGGATTGGCGGGAGGTCGTCGGGCGGGCGCGGTCCGAGCCTTGGATGCGTCGTCACCAGCGGCTTGTGTTCGCGCTTGCGCTCATCGTCGCGGCAGGTGTGCTTGTCGCGGCTGCGTTTGCGACTGGCATCGCGGGCCGTTTCAGCGCCTGGGTTTCGGGTGCGCCGGGCATCCCGGCTCCTCCCGGGTTGCAGCAGGGGTTCGAGACGCGAAACCGGGCCGCGTACGCGTCGTTTCCTGCGGGTACGAAGCTACGCCTGCTCCTCTCGCGCAGAGTGAGCGGCACGACGTTTAGCCTGCTCGGGTTCCGCAACGGGGATGCCTACTGCCTGCGGCTTGTGCGCGCAGACCATCCGAACGCGATCGGCCGCAACGAATGTCTCCGCGCTGAGGAGCTGACCGGTGTTCCGGCGCTGGTCACCGGTGATGTGTGGTTTAGCGTCGGGAAGCCCGCGAAGAACATCAACGGCGTCTATGGCTTCGCGGCCGACAACGTGCGCGCCGTGGTGGTGAAGCGGCTGCGAGGCAGAGACACGGTTCCGGTCTTGAACAACGTTTTCTTGTCGCTCCGCGGAGCTCGCGCCGGGAGCGTGCAGAACCATCCGCTTCCGAACCCGGTGGTCGCCGTCGAGGCGCTGCTCCGAAACGGGAAATTCGAGAACGTCCCCTATGTCACCAACGGCGGCGGCGTTCTCCCGGGCGGTGCGCGTCCGGCTGGCCCTTCCTACTTCGCGCCGCCCACCCAGAGTGCGATCCCGGGCCCGAGCAAGGTCACAGCACCGATCGCCCATCCGACGATCTCGTGGCTCAAGAAACACGAGCCGCGCGGCAAGCCGCTTCCAAACATCCGCTTCAGCAACCCTGCGTTCGGGCGCGTCATCCAGCCAGACCCCGACGACCCGGTGCGGATCGGGATCGCCGTCGGTGCGAAAGGCGCACTCTGCGACTACTACTTCACCCCGCTCGCACCGACGACCTGGGGCGGCGGTTGCGGCCCCTGGTTCCAGTTCGGGCCGATCAACCTCGGAAGCTGGTTCAACTCGCCGATCGAGCACTTCAACGGCTTCGTCGCCGACGGGATCACCCATGTGACGGCGTTTCTCGCGAGCGGCCGGGTCGTTCAGGCGGCGCTTCGCGACAACGTCTTCGCCGTCGCGGTCTCGGCGACGGAGCTGCCGGGACGGCTCGTCGGCTACGACGCACGCAACCGCGTCGCGGGCATCGTCGAAGTTCCGGGGAACAGCGTCATCAAGTCCTGTCCGAAACCGACTTTCACGAAACCGGTCTCCCAGCTACCGGCGCCCGAGCCGTGGGAGAAGATCAACCTCGCGACCCTCACCGTGAACGGGCAGCACATCCTCGGCATGACCCCGCAGCAGGTCGAGGCCGCACTCGGGAAGCCCACCGTCATTCGCGGCAACGCCCAGATCACCAACGGCGTTGCGATCCCGGAGTTCCGCTACGGCGGCGCGCTCCCCTCGACGCTCGGCCTTTCGATCGGCTTCTCCAAGAAGGGCGACCGGATCTTCGCGAACTCGCTCAGCTACCAGTCACCCTCGCTCGTCGATGCGAAACTTGGCCACGTGCTGCGCATGCAGCCCGCCGCGCTTGAGCAAGCGATCAAGCGCACCTACGGCACGACGCTCCGCGTCTTCATCAGCTACGGCAGCAACCCTGGCTTCGGCTGCACAGCCGTCCTCAAGGAGCGAAGTGCGCCGAGCGGGATCAGCATCGGCCTCGACCCGTACCGGCCCTCGCGGCCATACCTCGACATCCGCGCAAACGCCTACGGGTAACAGCAGATTCTTCATCTAGCCGCCACGCCGCGGCCGCATGCCCGCCGCGCACCGTTCGACCGAGCTCAGCAGCGTTACATGGTCAACACATCCGCGTCGTACGCTCCGAGTGGAGATTGGATCGAAGGGGGTTTGCGATGAAGCGCTTGCTTCTCCTCTTGTCCCTGGTGGCTCTTGCCGTTTCCGCGGCCGGAGCGCGCGCGGCGACGTCGCACACGGTCGATCTCGCGAGCGGTCTTCTCGACGGCCATCGTGTCCTCGGACGCACGCTGGCGGGGGTGACCGCCGGGCTCGGCCGCCCCGACTTCCGCCTCGGCCCGCACTCGCGCTACCGGATCGGTTGGGGCAGTCCAACCGACTTCTCGATCGAGGTGCTCTTCCACCGCAGCGGTCAGGTCGAGCGCGCGTATTCGATCGTCTTTCAGCGCGGCCCCGTTTCCGACGTGAAGGTCGGTGACCTGCTCGGGCGTCGCCCCGTCGCCCTTCAGGCGGCGATACGCGCCCGGTACGGAGGCATCTTCAAGCTGATCCGTACTTCCGCCTGCAAGAGCCACGCGGCATGCGTTGGCGAGTTCGCTCCCCGCAATAGCTCCATCTACCTGACCTTCGGGACAAATCCGACACTCGGGACCTGGCTGACCGTTTGGCAGCGGCCGTCGGGGGTTTGACCGCCAGTCCGGAATCCTGCGAGAACGCGATGAAGCGTGGTGCGGTGACGTATGTGGGTTTCGTGCGCGTCAGCTTCGTGATCTTTCTGCTCCTGATCACCGTGTTGCTCGCTGGCTGCGGTGGCAGTGACTCGGCGGCAGCGCGGCGAGGCGCTGTTCCGGAGACGCGCGTGACGATTCTCGCGGTCAACCCGAACGTCGGCCGCGCCGTCTTCCACCTCGCCTGTGAACCCGCGGGCGGCGATCTGCCATCGCCCGCGCGTGCGTGCGACGCGTTGCACGACACACCGAGCCTCGTGATGAACCCGAAGCCGTTCATCTGTCACGGTGGTCCAAACTCGTGGTGGGACATCACGATCGCGGGTCGTCTTCGCGGCCGCGCATTTCGCAGCCACACCGCAACCTGCTGGACGCCGCAGATGGCCATGATCGGACAGCTCGGCATCAACCGCTCGCTCGCCGCGCATCTAGTCCCGCGTCGTTCGCAGGAGCTGATCGGCGGCGAGCAGCGGACGATCCCTGCGGGCGTTCTGCGGCCGGGTGATCTCGTCGTTTGCCAGACGCGTGGGAGGCGCCTGGAGGACGGCGTACCGATCGAAGTGGGAGCGCACTCGCAAACCGGCTACAGCGGCGTCGGCGTCACCAGCGTCACCCTGACGGTCACCCGTCACCGTGACGGCTCGGTGACCGCGAGCTGTACCTGAGCGGGCACGATGGGTAGCGCCACCTTGCGGCGGGGCGACCGATCGCGGCACGGACTAAACAAAGCGCGGCTCTGGGAGCATCGTTTGGTGTGATGGCGCGAGGGAAGTCGATCGTTGTTGAGATCGAGTCGCTGTATCGGGCGCGCTACCGCCAGTTTCTGCGAGTGGCGACGGCGATTGTCGGCGATGAGGCGGCGGCGCACGATGCCGTTCAGGAGGGCTTCGCCGTGGCGTTGAAGGAGCGTCGCTCGTTTCGGGGCGAGGGGCCGCTAGAGGGGTGGGTGTGGCGGGTGGTGTTCAACGCTGCGCTCAGGGCTCGCCGTGCCCGGATGGCTCGCCGCGAGGTGTCGGACTCGGTCGAGGAACTGGCGAGTCGCAACGGTCACGTTGACGAGGTCGGTGTGCGTGCGTGGGTTGCGGCGCTGCCGGAGCGGCAGCGGCTGGCTGTGTATCTGCGGTACTACGCCGATCTCGACTACCGGGCGATCGCGTCCGCTCTGGATGTCGAGGTGGGGACGGTATCGGCGACGTTGAGTGCGGCGCATCGGGCGCTGCGGCGTTCTCTGGAGGAGGTTGAGCGATGATCGACGTCGAGCCGCTGATCGTTTCCGAGCTTGAGGTGTTGCTGCCGCTGCCGGACGGCGGTCGCGCCGACTGGCAGGACGTCGTCCGCCGTGCCGGGCTCGACCGGCGCGGCGTTGTGCCGCGCGTCCGCGGCCGGTGGTCGCTCGGCTACCGCAAGTCGCTCGCTCTTGTCCTGCTCGCTGTGGCTGCGATCGTGTTTCTTGTGGCGCCTGCTCTTGGGATCGTGCCGCCGGTGCTCGACTTCTTCTCCTCGAAGCCCGCGCCGAAGCAGGTGATTCACCAGTTCGACCTGTTGAACGTTGGAGCGCCGCGCGGGATGAGCCCGCGCGTCATCGCAGGCCAGACACGCCTCGTCACGACCTACCACCGGCACAATGGCATGGCGTTCCCGCTCTGGGTGGCGCCGACGCGGAAGGGTGGCTTCTGCTTCACGTTCGGCTACAGCGGAGGCTGCGCAGCTCGCAAGCCGCCCACCCGTAGCGAGCCGGGCGACCACAACGGCGGCGCGATCGGTCTGGGACGGTACGGCTCGACCGTGCTCGCGGGCTACGTCTACGACAAGCACATCGCCAACCTCGAAGTCCGCTTCAAGCACGCGCCTACGGTGAGCGTGCCGCTCCTCTGGGTGAGCCCGCCGATCGACGCAGGCTTCTTCTTCTACGACATCACGCGCGCGCAACAGCGGCAAGGTGGCCCCGTGGCTGTTGTCGCACTCGATGAGCACGGCAAGGAACTCGCGCGCGTCGCGTGGATCTTCCGCCCGAAGCCAGCCTGGTTTGACCCGCGCAAGGTGGCCGATCTCTCGAAGAAACACGTCATCCTTCGCAGCGGAAATGCGTCGATCGCAATCGCCCCATCACGCACCGGCGGCAACTGCTTCTGGCTCCGAGAGGGCTACGGGCCGATAGGGACAGGCTGCGCGCCGCCCCGATACCAGACGGTACCGATGGCTGGCGGGCTCAGCCACGGGACGGACTTCACCGTGTTCTCGGCCCAGGTGAAGCCCAGCGTCGGCCGCGTCGAGCTCCGCTTCCAGGACCGCACGCAGGTCGTGCTCCGCCCGGTCGAAGGGTTCGTCCTCTACACGCTCCCGACGAGCCACTGGCCACGCGGGCACCGCCTCATCATGGCTGTGGCGTACTCGACGGCTGGAAAGCAGCTCGCCAGACAGACGTTCGACCCCAAGCAGGTCGGCGCCTACCCCTGCTCGAAACCGGTCCCGATCGGCGCGGGCGAGACCGCATGCCCCTGATCGGCTACCTCTGACCCCGGAAGATCGCCGAGCACTCAACAAACGAGGCGGGTTTGAGATCAATCTGAAGTAGATGGGCCTTGTCCGTGACCGTGTGCTTGTCGACTTGGAGCGCCTCTACCGGTCGCGTCATCGTCACTTCTTCGATGTGGCGCGGGCGATCACGGGCGACTCGGAGCGGGCCGCGGAGGCGGTTCAGGATGGGTTCGCGGATGTGATCCGGAGCCGTCGCAGCTTCCGCGGCGACGGGTCGCTTGAGGCGTGGGTGTGGCGGGCGGTCGTGAACGCGGCGCGGAAGGCGGCGCGGCGTCCGCTGGTCGAGCTGGGCGCTGTTGTGAGCGACGAGCTGGCTGCGCCGGTCGCTGTCGCTGAGCTGGCGCCTTTCGTGGCTGGGCTACCGGAGCGGCAGCGGCTGGTGGTCTTCTTGCGCTACTACGCCGATCTCGACTACCGCTCGATCGCTGCCGCGTTGGATGTCGAGGTCGGAACGGTCAGCGCGACGCTTGCGTCGGCGCATCGGTCGATCCGTCGCGCATTAGAGGAGGTGCAGGTTGATGCTTGACGTCGAACCCGTGATCATCGCCGAGCTGGAGCGGGTCGCAGCGGTCCCGGCGCGGGAGCCCAACTGGGGCGACGTGCTGGCCCGCGCGAAGACAAGTAGCGCTGCTAAGCCGACGAGGACTCGGAGGCTGTTCGTTCTCGGTGTCGCGGTTGCAGTTGCGACGGCCATTGTCGCGGTCGCGCTCGCCGCCGTCTTCGGCGGCTTTTCCACCTGGCTGACCGGTGAGCCGGGGAAACCAGCGTCATCGCAGGCGCAGGCCGCGTTTGACCGCTCGATCCGCAGCTGGCAAGGCTTCCCGCGCTCGACGCAGCTGCGAGAGCTGATCACGACGAGCGTCGGCAAGGTCCACTACACGCTGTACGGGTTCCGCGGTGCGGGCTCGCTCTGCCTTCGCCTGGTCGTCACCGGCACTCCTTCGGGAACCGAGCTGGCCTGCGCGCCTCTCAATGAGCTGCGTACTCGACGTTCCCCGGCGCTCGTTCTCGCCAGCGACCTCACGCTCGGCAACAGCGGCAGGATCGTCAGCCAGGGGCCGCTGTCGCTGCCTGCAAGCCGCGTCGCGGTCAGCTTCGGCGTCGTCGCCGACGGCGTCAACCGGATCGAGGTCGCACACCAGACTCCCGCGCCGACTCGGACGATCGTCTCCGGCGACGCCTTCCTCGCGGTCTCGCCGGGCCTTTCCCCGTTCAACGCCACCACCCGCATCACCGCGTTCGCCGGAAAGGCGCACGCGTCCGTGCCCTTCGCCCAGCAGCCGACGCCGTACAACCTCCGGGCGGCACCGGTCAGCATGCCCAGCCCGACCGGCCCGGCCACTGTGCAGCGGCAGGTCAAGGGCGGCGCCATCGGCTGGTTTGCCCGCCGCCAGCCGCGCGGCCAGGCGGTCCCGGCCAACCTCCACGACATCGTCGCCGTGAAGCCCGACGTGATCTTCGCGCGCATGCTTACTCCCGACCCGTCAGCTCCTGAGCGTGTCGTGGTCAGCATCCGCCCGGCCGGGCACGCCTACTTCGGCGGACGGCTCCGCAACAAGCAGCAGGTCTGCGCCGAGCTCGTCGGCGGCCGCTACAGCGGCGGCGGCTGCTGGCCCGCCGGACGCCTCTTCTCAACCGCACCCTTCGCCTGGTGGGTCACCGAACAACCCGGTGGGCAGATCGTGACGATCAGCGGGGTCGCCAGCGACCAGGTCACCCGCATGACCCTCTTCTCCGCCACCGGCAACACCGAACCGGTACCGCTGCACGACAACACCTACCTCGCGCTCGGAACGCTTGCCGATTACCCGCTCCGCCTTGTCGCCTACGACCAGGACGGCCGCAGCATCGGCATCAAGACCTTCAAGGGCGCATACGCCGCCCCAGCAGGACCCGCGCCCGCACCCGGTGCGCGCTGGCGCCAGGTCCTGACCAACAGCGCGGGCGCCGTCTACACCGTCCGCTCAACAAGCGGCGGCACCTGCGTCGGCTTCCGCGAGTCCGCCGGAGTAGCGACCTTCGGCTGCGACCAATCCCTCGGCCCCAACACGCTCGCGCTCTCAACAGGAACAGGCGACAAGGACAGCTTCATCCTCGGCCGCACCGGCTCCGGCATCGTCCGGATCACGATCAGCCTCCGCCGCGGGCAGACGCTCACGGTCACACCGAACCACGGCTACGTGCTGCTCCAGCTTCCATACACCAGCCGCGACCCATCCGCTGGAGTCGCCGAAGTCCGAGGGTTCGACAAGACGGGACGCATGGTGGCGCATGAGACGTTCAGACGGTAGGCGGCCGCTCCAGAACGTGCGGAGACACCGTGATTGCACTCGAGCGACCGGCTGGGCGGCTTACGGCTTGGAAGAGGTAGAGCGTTGGACTCGCAGGGGGTCAGCCGTCGTAGGCGTGTAGAGATGAAGGTGGCGGTTGTCGTGAGCGCGCTGTTCGTCGCGGTGGTGGCGGTTGCTGGGCCTCAGCCCGCTGCGACGTCGGGCGGTCGTCCTTCGGTCGAGTCGTGCGCTGATGCGATCTACACCACTCCTGCGAACGCGCCGCCGAAGCCGGTGCAAGCGGTCACGCGCGGGGCGGCCGTCTTCAACTCGCTGGCCCACCTCACCACGCAGCGCGGCATGGACAAGCCGACGAAGGCGTTCCCCTTCTACACGGTGAAGTCGCCGCTCACGATCCTTGCGCGGGCGCGCCGCAGCGTGACGATCATACTCGTCGGCGCCGGAGACAACGTCGCGCTGCTTTACAGCCGTAAGTGGCTGCAACGGCTCGCGGCCTGGCACTACACGCTGGCCGATGTGCCCAACACCGTGCGGCTTCCGCTGTGCAGGGACACGCACACGAAGCTGCCATTGAACACGCAGTACGCGGGCGGCTTTCTGCTGCGCAAGCCGGGTTGCGTCACGATCGAGGTTCAGGCGGTCGGCGAGTCGACCATGCACCGGGCGACTGTGCCGATCGGCGTCTCTCGCTGCTGAGCCGTCGGCCGGGACCCGTCGGCTGCCGGCGGACGTACAGGCTGTAGTGGGTCGTCAGATCGTGCTCTGGTTTGGGTTCAACGCCGCCCAGCGCGCGGTCGGCGCGATCAGCTTCCCGCGCTGGCCGAGCAGGACGAGCTGCTAGATGCGCCCCGTACTGGTCTTGCTGCTAACGCTCGTGTTCGCTTCTGCTGCGGTGCCCGCGTCGTCAGCGCCGGTGCCAGTGTGGGCGTCGAAGGGGGAGATCGCCTACAAGTGCGGGAACGACGCGCTCTGCCTTGTCCGGCCCGACGGGAGCGGGAACCGCAACCTGCTTGGGGTTGCGCACCCATGGCCGCAGTGGGACGCCGCGTTCTCGCTCGATGGGACGATGGTCGCCTTCCGCGGCTACTACGGGCTCGGGGACGGCGACTACGCGCTCTATGTCGTGGGGGCGAACGGCTACGCGGTGCACAGGCTGACCCGGTCGATCGCCGGAAGCCCATCCTGGTCGCCGGACGGGAAGTGGATCGTCTTCGAAACAAGCGGCAAGGGTGCGATCTGGAAGGTGCATCCCGACGGAACCGGGCTCACCCGGGTCGCCAGCGCAACCGGCGCAGACTACGACGCCTCGCCAGCCTGGTCTCCGAACGGGAGGACGATCGCCTTCGTCCACTACCACCGAGGTCGCGGCCAAATCTGGCTGATGAGGGCAGACGGAAGCGGAGCACGGCTCTTGCACGCCGACGCCCGCGACTCGGATGAAATGCCCGCGTGGTCGCACGACGGCACGCGGATCGCTTTCGAGGTGCAGGCCTGGCCCCGCTCGTGGATCGAGGTGATGCGCTCAGACGGCACCCGCGTTCGGACGCTGACGAGCCCCGACGCATGGAACCCGGTCTGGTTGCCGGGCGACGCGGGGATCGCGTACCTCTCCCCGGCAAACGGCAGCGGCCGTCTGTTCGTGATGCGCCCCGACGGAAATGACGTGCACCGGCTGGCGTTCCACGAAACCGAGCAGTTCACGTGGGCCAGCGCGTCGCTGCCCCGACCGCGCTGCTGAGGGACCGCGTGGAACCGCCAGGGCGTACAAGAAGAGCATGGTCGCGTTCCTCGCTGCGCTCGCGCTCGCTCCCTGGGCTCATCCGCTTTCGTTTCGTCCGCTGCTTGGGTGGCAGACCGGGATGAGCGGCACCCATTCGGCGTATGTCAAAACGGTGCTGGAGTCGTCGGCCTGGATCGCCAGAAACGTGCGCTACCGCGACGACGCGACCGCCGACCCGCCCAACAAGACGCTCAAGCGGCTGCCGCGAGACGGGGTGATCGTGTGGGCGGTGATCGACAACCCTGCCCAACACGGGGCGAAGCCGATTCGGCTCGACCTCGGCAAGGCGAAACGCTGTGGACAGGTTCGTGCACCGGTTCGATCGCATCGACGACGTCGTTGCAATGTGGGATGTCGGGTGCGCGCGCGATGCCGCCTGGACGAACTTCCGGCGGCGCGGGATGGCGCCGGGTCGCTACTTCAAGGAGTGGATGAGCGAGCAGCTCGCTGCTCGCGCGTGAACTCGGCAAGAGCGAGCTGACCTTCGCCGATGTGAAACGGCGCGATCTGCCGCCCCGCTCGGAGCTCCCCGATATCAGCGACGAGAAATACGCGCGGGCGACCTACCGGCTGCACGTTCTCGAGCAGCCACGCCGCGAACCTCTACACCTGGTGCGAAACCGCCGCGCACGGCTTCTTCACCGATCCGAAGCAGCAGTCCTACCTCAACTCGTTCGGGAAGACGCTCCAACCTGATCGCAAAGGCTAAGAAACGCGCGCCTCGGCGGGAGCGAGCCAGGCCGTCGTGCGCCGGCGGATGACGTCCTCGTCCGTTAGGGCCCACTCGTGCGTCCGCGCGTAGAGGTCCTGCGCGCGCAGGTCGGGCCTGCCCGGCACGAGCGGTTCGAGCAGCGACGGATCGGCGGCCGCGGGTGCGAGCACGTCCACCGCGAGCGAGCCGTACAGGTGGAGGAGATGGTTGCGCGTCACGCGGTCGAGCTCGTCCGGCCAGGCGATGCGCTCGAGCCCCGTCGCGCCGGGGAGCGGCCGCGGGCGCGGCGACAGGCCTCGCACGCCGAGATGGTCGAGCGCGTCGAGGGCGATCCGCCTGTACGTCGTCAACTTCCCGCCGGCGACGCTGACCATGCCAGCGGGGCCGGTCGAGAAGACGGTCTCGCGCCGCGCGCTCGCGGTCGTCCCGTCGCCGCCGGGAAGGACGCGCAGGCCCCAGAACGACGCGCGCACCGGGCCGATGTCCTCGACCGCGACCGAGGCTTCCGCGAGCACCTGCTCGACGTCGCCGTCGGTCACGCGCGCGGTCTCCGGCTCGCCGTCGTGCAACGTGTCCGTCGTGCCGAGCAGCAGCATCCCCTCCCAGGGAACGGCGAACGAGACCCGCACCTTGTCGTGGGAGATCGTCAGCGCCGCGTCCCAGTCGGCGCCGCCCTCGACGAGCACGTGCACGCCCTTGCTCAGACGCACCGAGCGACGCGCCGCCGGATCCTCGAGCTGTCGCATCCGGTCGACCCACGGACCGCACGCGTTCACGACCCGGTCGGCCCGCACGGCGATCGTGCGGCCGTCGGCCTGCACCTCGGCTCCCTCGCGCCCGCGCAGCGCGACAACCTCCGCATAGTTGACGACGACCGCGCCGGCGTCGGCCGCGCCGCGGACGTTTGCGAGTGTGAGCCTCCCGTCGTTCGTCCACGCATCGGCGTAGAGCGCGCACTTGCGCAGCCCCTCGGCGCGCAGCTGCGGCACCATCCGCCGCGCGCGCTCGACCGCGATCGGCCCGTTCAGGCGCGCGCGCGCGATCGTCGAGTAGAGCACGATCCCGGTCTGCACGAACCACGGCCGGAAGGGCCCGCTGTCGTAGAGCGGGAAGAGAAACGGCAGCCGGCGAACGAGATGCGGCGCGACGACGTCCATCAGCAGGCGCCGCTCGTGGTGCGCCTCCCGCACGAGCCCGACGTCACCGAGGCGGAGGTAGCGCAGGCCGCCGTGGATCAGCTTCGAGGAGGCGCTCGACGTGGCGCTGCCGAAGTCGCCCTTGTCGACGAGTGCGACCGACAGCCCGTGCGTCGAGGCCGCCTCGGCGATGCCGGCGCCGATGATCCCGCCGCCGATCACGAGCAGGTCGAAGCGCCGCGAGGCAAGCTGCTCGAGCGCGCCTACGCGATCCACAGCGGATTCGTCCAGGCGCGGCGGCCGGACGGGTCGGCGACCTCGAGGCGGCCGTAGCGCGCCTCCCAGGGGCGTTCCAGCCGGCAGGCGGTGATCAGCCCGCCGGCGTCGCGTTCGAGGATCTCGGAGTTGTGTGGATAGCCGAGGCGTCCGGCGTTCGCGCGCGCGCCGCGCATCCGGCCCGTGTAGAGGGTCACGGCCTGGGCGGGACTGCAGCGGACGGTGACTGCGTCGTCCGTCACCTCGACGGCGGCGATCTCGGGACCCGTGGAGCCGTAGAAGGCGCCGCTGCGCAGGGCGTCGAGCACGGCGTCCAGGCTGCGCTCCGCGACGCGTACCATCGTCCAGGCGAAGCCGCTGTCGTAGCCCGGATGATGCGAGTCGTCGGTGGCGAGCCCGAGCAGCCGGTGCCCGCGCTCGAGCGCCTCGTCCCACTGCTGCGATGAGTCCCCCCGGCCTAGCTCGAGCTCGCAGCCGGAGTTCCAGACCTCGATCCCGACGAGCCCCTCGCACGCCTCCCACTGCTCGGTGCGCAGCCCGCTCCAGTACGTGTGCGCGATGTAGGGGACGCCCCCGTTCGCGCCGATCCAGTCCACGACCTCCTGGAGGGGCGCGAACTCGTTCTCGGGAATCACCGGGTCGGCCTGCACGCCGAGGGCGAGCACGTGGGCGTCGTGCTCGGGCCCGCCGCAGTGGGCGTTCAGTTCGGTCGAGGGGATGACGAGGAGCTTCCGGGTCGAACGCTCGTTCGTCCGGACCCAGTGGTCGGTGATCGCCAGGACGTCGTAGCCGGCCCATTCGTAGTGGCGGGCGAGCAGGTCGGGGGCCAGCTCGCCGTCGGAATTCGTCGTATGGGCGTGCAGGGCGCAGCGAAGCCACAGGCCGTCGCCCTCGAACGGGGTCATGGCCCGAGCCTAGCGGTAAAGAGATCTGGTGAAGGACTGGTAACAGGATCGCAAGACCCATTGATCGGCGGGCCTGGACGTGCTTCGCTACCACTCGTTCACAATCTGCACCCGACTGGGAGGGGTGATGGAGGACTACGAAGCGCAAGAGCTCGAGTTCTGGCGGAAGCTCGACGAAGAGGGGATGAGCCGCTCGCAGATGCTGAAGCGAAGCGTGGCCGCTGCGGCCGGGCTCACCGTCCTCTCGAGCCCGGGCATCGCCTGGGCGAGGGAGCGCGGCATTCGCGTCTCGCCGCCGCTGAAGGGAAGCTCGATCTCGATGAGCGAGCTCGTTGCGCAGGCGAAGAAGGAAAAGCATCTCAACACGATCGCCCTGCCGCCCGACTGGGCGAACTACGGCCAGATCATGTCCACCTTCCAGAAGAAGTACGGCATCTCCATCACGAACTCCAACCCGGACGGCAGCTCCGCCGAGGAGAACCAGGCCGTGCAGTCGCTCAAGGGCGACTCGCGCGCGCCCGATGCGGTCGACGACGGCCCGGCGTTCGCGATCGCCGGAACGGCCCAGGGTCTGTTCACGAGGTACTTCGTGACCGAGTTCAGCACCATCCCGCGCGCGATGAAGGACACGCGCGGCTACTGGACCGGCGACTACTGGGGTGCGATCTCGATCGGCTACAACTCCAACCTCGTCAGCCCCGGTCCGAAGACGTGGAAGGACCTGCTCAACCCGGCCTACAAGAGCAAGGTCGCGCTGAACGGCAGCCCGCTCACGTCGGGGTCGGCCGTGGCGGGCGTCTTCTCCGCGGCGCTCGCGAACGGCGGCTCGTTGAACAACGTTCAGCCGGGCGTCGACTTCTTCGCGCAGCTGAAGAGCTCGGGCAACTTCATCCCGGTGCAGTCGACGCCATCGACAGTGGCGTCCGGCCAGACGCCGATCTCGATCGACTGGGACTACCTGAACCTTGGGTACGTGAAGGAGTACCCGGCGGCGAACTGGAAGGTCGTGATCCCGTCTGACGGCGTCTACGGCGCCTACTACTGCCAGGCGATCAACGCGACCGCGCCGCATCCGTGGTCGGCCCGGCTGTGGGAGGAGTTCCTCTACTCGGACCAGGGCCAGCTGCTCTGGCTCAAGGGCTACTCGCATCCGGCGCGGTTCCAGGATCTCGCGGCCCGGAAGGTGATCCCCGCGTCGCTGCTGTCGGCTCTGCCGGCCGCGAGCATCTACGCGAAGGTGAAGTTCGCGAGCTCGGGCCAGCAGACCGCGGCGAAGGCGCTCATCGCCAGCTCCTGGCCGTCGAAGGTCGGAGCGTAATCACGGCAACGCAGGTGGCATCTGAGGCGCTCCGGCCGGACCTTGCGTCCGGCCGGAGGCGCCTCTCGCTCGCGTGGGTCGGCACGCTGCCGTTCTTCGCCTACACGCTCCTCTTCCTGTTCCTGCCGGCCGGAGAGGTGATGGTCGGCGCGTTCAAGGGCGTGCACCGCGGCTGGACGCTGAGCAACATCCGGCTGCTGTTCCACGAGCCGTACATCCACGCGTACCGGACGAGCATCGAGGTGAGTCTCGTCACCGCGCTGATCGGCGGCGCGGTCGGGCTCGCGATCGCCTACGCAGCAATCCGCGAGGGGACGCCGCGGTGGATCCGCTCGATCCTGACGACCTTCTCGGGCGTCGCGGCGAACTTCGGCGGGATCCCGCTTGCGTTCGCGTTCATCGCAACGCTCGGAACGATCGGCGTCGTCACGCAGATCCTGAAGAATCAGCTCCACATCGATCTCTACGCGCACGGCTTCACGCTGTTCGGGAAGACCGGCGTCGAGATCGTCTACATATATTTCCAGCTGCCGCTGATGATTCTCGTGATTGCGCCCGCGATCGACGGGCTCAAGCGCGAGTGGCGTGAGGCGGCGTCGAACCTCGGCGCGAGCCCGTACCAGTTCTGGCGCTACGTCGGGCTGCCCGTGCTGATGCCGTCGATCCTCGGTGCCGTCATCCTGCTCTTCGGCAACGCGTTCGCGGCGTATGCGACGGCGTACGGCCTCACCTCCGGCGTCGTGCCGCTCGTCCCGCTCGTGATCGGCGCGTACTACACGGGCAACGTCCTCTCGAACCCGCACTTCGCGCAGGCGCTCGCGCTCGGGATGTTCGTCGTGCTCGCTGTGATGATGCTGATCTACATCCCGCTCCAGCGGCGGGCGGCGAGGTGGGCGAGGTGAAGCCGCGGCGGTTCATGGCCCCGTCGGCGTTCGTCTGGCTGCTCCTCGGCGGCGCGTACTTCTTCATTCCGCTGCTTGCCACGCTGCTCTTCAGCCTGAAGAGCATCCAGACCGGGAAGTGCTGCACGCTATCCGCGTACGGCTGGGTCATCCACAACGGTGACTTCTGGCACACGATCAAGCTCTCGTTCCTGCTCGCGCTCGAGACGATCGTGATCAGCCTCGTCCTGTTCGTGCCGACGATCTACCTCGTGCATCTGAAGGTGCCGCGACTGCGGCCGGTGATCGCGTTCCTGGCGCTGATCCCGTTCGTCGTGCCGCCGATCGTGATGGTGGTCGGGCTGCTCGACTTCTACCGGGGATCGCCGACGTGGTTCTACGATCAGCCGTGGGGTTTCCTCGTCGCCGCGTACGTGATCCTCGCGTTCCCGTACATGTTCTTCTCGCTCGACGCGGGCTTCCGCGCGATCGACGTGCACACGTTGACGGAGGCGTCGCAAAGCCTCGGGGCGAGCTGGCTGACGACGCTGTTCAAGGTGATCCTGCCGAACATCCGCGTCGCCGCGCTCGCCGGCTCGTTCCTCGCGCTCGCGATCGTCATGGGCGAGTTCACGATTGCGAACCTCGCCCAGTTCCACACGTTCCCGATCTTCCTCCAGTACGTCAACGAGACGCAGGCGTACCGGCCCGCGGCGTTGACCCTCTTGAGCTTCGGCATAACCTGGGCTGCGATGCTCGGGCTCCTGTTCGTTGGGCGCGGGCGCGGCGCTCGTCCCACGCTGCTCGCGGGAGGGCGCTGATGGCATATCTCGAGCTCCAAGGGCTCCACCGCCACTTCGGCGACGTCAAGGCGCTGGACGGCGTCGACGTCCAGCTCGAGCAAGGCGAGTTCCTCTCGCTGCTCGGCCCGTCGGGCTGCGGCAAGACGACCGCGCTGCGGCTCGTGGCGGGCTTCGACCGCCCCGACGCGGGCTCGATCGTCGTCGACGGCAAGGACGTGACGAACACCTCCCCGAGCAAACGCGACATGGGCATGGTCTTCCAGGCGTACTCGCTCTTCCCCAACATGACCGCGACGCAGAACGTCGAGTTCGGGCTGAGGGTCCGCGGCGGGCACCGGGCCGACCGGCACAAGCGCGTGGGCGAGCTGCTAGAGCTCATCGGCCTGGGCCACGCCGGCGACCGCTACCCGCACCAGCTTTCGGGCGGCATGCAACAGCGCGTCGCGCTCGCGCGCGCGCTCGCGATCGAGCCGCGGGTGCTGCTGCTCGACGAGCCGCTCTCGGCGCTCGACGCGAAGGTGCGCTTGCAGCTCCGCGAGGAGATCCGGCGCATCCAGCTCGAGCTCGGGATCACGACGCTCTACGTGACGCACGACCAGGAGGAGGCGCTCTCCATCTCCGACCACGTAGCCGTGATGTACAGCGGGCGCATCGAGCAGATGGGCTCGCCGGCCGAGATGTACAGCGCCCCGGCAACGCCGTTCGTCGCGGAGTTCATCGGCACGATGAACCGCCTCGAGGCGACCGTCGTCGACGGCGGCAGCGGCGCGGTCGAGCACAGGGGCGTGACGCTCACGGTGAACGCAGCGCGCGACCGGCAGCGCGGCGACCGCGTGCTCGTGCTCGTGCGCCCGGAGACGGTCGAGCTCTCACCGGCGAACGGCGACGGCGGCCCGAACACGCTCGTGGGCGAGGTGATCACGCAGACGTTCCTGGGGCCGGTGACGCGGCTGAAGATCGTCGGAGGGGCTGCCGACCTGATTGCGGACGTGCCGACGGCGAAGGCGGCGACGCTCCCCGTCGGGACGCGCGTGACGGCGACGCTCCCGGCCCAGGGCGCGCGCCTGCTCGAGCTCACGGACGAGCCGCTGCCCGAGATTCCCGAAGAGCCAGGTCCGGCCGGTCGGTGAAGATGCCGCCGGCGCCGAGCGCCGCCAGTTCGCGCATGCGCGCCGGCTCGTTGACGGTGTAGACGAGCGTCTCGAGGCCGAAGCCGCGTGCCAGCGCGAGCCCGCGCGCGGTGACCCGGCGGTCGGCGAAGCCGGCTGCCCACGCGCCGCGAGCGCCGCGGATCGAGACGCCGAAGCCGACGTGCTGGACGGTGCGCAGGCCGCGACGGAGCGCGCGCGCCTCCTCGAGCGGCGGCCGCTGAAAGCAGACGAGGACGTCACCGTCGGCGAGCAGGCGCACCGTGCGCGCGACGACGTCGTGGCGCCGGTAGCGCCGCGGCGTCTTGAGCTCGACCATGACGCCGATCCTCGCCCGGCACAGCTCGAGCGCCTCCTCGAGCGTCGGGTAGACGGCGCCGCGCCTCGGCGGGTCGTGAGTCACAACGAGCCTGCCCGCCGTGTCGGCGTGAACGTCGAGCTCGACGAAGTCGGCCCCCAGCTCGATCGCGCGCTCGAACGCCGGCAGTGTGTTCTCCGGCCGCTCCCAGGACGCGCCTCTGTGCGCGATGACGATCACGCGAGCAGCTTCTCCATCGTCGCGAGCTCGATCCGGTCGATGAGCTCGTCCGCTGCGGCGAGCCGCGCGGCGCCGAGCGTCCGCGTGAGCGCGACCACACGCATCCCGGTCGCCTTCGCGGCCGCGACGCCGGCTTCGCTGTCCTCGAAGGCGAGCGTCTCCGCCGCCGGAACGCCGAGCAGGCGCGCGGCGCGTTCGTAGGCCTCGGGGTCCGGCTTGCCGTGCGTGACGTCCTCCGCGCTCACGATCACCCGGAACACGCCGGCGAGGCCTGCGGCTGCGACCACCGGCTCGATCTCCTCGCGCACAGCGGAAGACACGATCCCGACCGGGCCGCGGGCCGCTGCGTAGCGAACGGAGGCGCGCACCTCCGCGTCGACGGTCGAGCCGTCGAACACGCGGGCGCGGTAGCGCTCGATGCGGTCGGCGATCAGCTCCGGGTCATCTCGGCCGGTCCAGCGGCGGAAGATCTCCTCCTCCGTGTGGCCCGCGAGCTTCTCGTAGTAGTCACGCTCGCTCATCGGCCGGCCGAGCTCGGCGAACAACTCGCCGTAGATGGAGCACAGGATCGGCTCGTCGTCGGAGAGGGTGCCGTTGAAGTCGAAGACGACGGCGCGGGACGGCATCGGGTCGAGCGTACATCCGGTGCCCGCCGTACCCTCGAACCATGGCGAAGCCGCTCGAGGAATGGACGGTGCAGGAGTTGCGCGCGGAGGCCGGGCGGCTCCTGGAGGAGCTGGCGCGCCGCGCCGCCACGCCTACGAAGAAGGCCAAGGCGGACGTCGTCCGCGCGTGCGAGCACTGGGTGCGCGGCTACGCCTGGGACGAGACGTTCACGCCGGAGATGGTCGAGGACGAGTTCTCGCTACACGAGCGGAAGCTCGGGCAGACGCTCGCCGAGGCGGACCGCAAGCGGCTGCTCGAGCTCTGGCGCGTCCTGCGCGACGACCGCGCGCAGCGCGCTGCGTAGCCCCGGCCGCCTCTGATACAGCTTCGGCCGTGACGCGCCGCGGCCTCGTTCTCTTCGCCGCAATGTGCGTGATCTGGGGTGTGCCGTATTTCTTCATCCGCGTCGCCGTGCGCGAGCTCACGCCGGCCACGCTCGTCTTCGCGCGCACGGGCCTCGCGGCCCTCGTCCTCCTGCCCGTCGCCGTCACCCGGGGCGGCCTGCGCGCGCTCCTGCCGCGCTGGCTGCCCGTGCTCGCGTTCGCGGTCGTGGAGATCGGCATCCCGTGGCTGCTGCTCGCGAGCGCGGAGGAACGGCTTTCGAGCTCGCTGACCGGCCTCTTGATCGCCGCGGTGCCGCTCGTGGGCGCCGTGATCAGCTTCGGGCTCGGGAACCGGGACCGGATCTCCGGCATCGGCATCGCCGGGCTGCTGCTCGGCCTGGGAGGCGTAGCGGCCATCGTCGGGCTGGACGTCCACGCGACGAGCTTCGCGGCGCTTGCGGAGGTCGCAGTGGTCGTCGTCGGGTACGCGGTCGGGCCGGCCATCCTCTCCCGCTATCTGAGCGACCTGCCCGCGGTCGGCGTGATCGCCGTCTCGCTCGCGCTCTGCGCGGTTGCGTACGCGCCCGTCGCCGCATTCCAGCTACCGCACTTCGTGCCGCGTGCCGGCGTGCTCGCGTCCGTCGCTGTGCTGTCGCTCGTCTGCACCGCCCTCGCGTTTCTGCTCTTCTTCGCGCTCATCGCCGAGGTCGGGCCGGTGCGCGCCACCGTGATCACATACGTGAACCCCGCCGTCGCGGCCGTGCTCGGCGTCGCCGCCCTCGGCGAGAGCTTCACGGCCGGCATGGGCGCCGGCTTCGTGCTCGTCCTCCTCGGCTCCGCGCTTGCCACCCGCCGCCGGAGCGAGGCACCCGCCGGTGCCGAGCTCGAGTATTCTTAAGAGGCCGAATCAGAATGACGTCTGTGCCGTCTGGCCGCGCTGGGCGGCGCGATGTGGCGTCCTCGGTCGCGCCCGTAGCTTCAGCTACGGGCGCTCCCTGCGTCCTTGCCTCGCACTCGCCCAGCGCGACCAGCCGACGAGCATCATTCTGATTCGACCTCTTAGACTCGGCCCATGGTCCGTGTCCGCTTCGCGCCGAGCCCCACAGGGTCGCTCCACCTCGGCAACGCGCTGAGCGCCGTCGCCAACCGGCGCTTCGCCGACGAGCACGGGGGGATGATGCTGCTCCGGATCGACGACACCGATCCGGCGCGGACCGTCGAAGGCGGGACGGAGGCGGTGGTCGCCGACCTCGACTGGCTCGGCGTCGGCTGGGACGAGGGGCCGGTCCACCAGAGCGGCCGCTTCGTTCGCCATCGCGAGGCGGCGCACCTGATCGGCGAGCCGGACGCAGACGGCGCGCTTCGCTTCGGGCAGACGACGCTGCTCCGCTCGGACGGGACGCCGACGTACCAGCTCGCGACCGCGGTCGACGACCTTGACTTCGAGATCACGCACGTGATCCGCGGCTCCGACCATCGAGCGAACGCGGAGCTGCAGTCGGCGCTGATCCGCGCGCTCGGCGGCGAGCCGCCGGAGTACGTTCACCACGGGCTGCTGCTCGGCGAGGACGGCGGCAAGCTGTCCAAGCGGCACGGCGCCTCCTCGCTCGCCGACCTGCGCGACGCCGGCATCCCGGCCGAGGCGGTGCGCGCGTACCTCGAGGAGCTCGATCTGCCGCGTCACGACGTGCACTTCGACCTCCGCCGGCTGCGCCGGCTCTCGGTCGAGGCGCTGGCCGCACTCTCCGACGAGGAGCTCGCCGCGCGCATCGGCGTGCCCGTGTCGGTCGTGCCCGTGCTGCGCGGGGCGCGCGACCTCGCCGAGGCAAGGGCGTACGCCGCACAGGTTCTGGAGCCACTTTCGGTTCCCGTCGACGCGCCGGAGACGCTCGGGCGCTTCCGCGAGCTCGTCGAGCGCGGGCTCGACGGGCACGCGGCCGTGCGGGAGCTGAAGGCGGTCGGCGGCGACCTGAAGGCGCTGCGGCTGGCGCTGACCGGGAGCGAGCGCGGCCCGGAGCTCGCCGCCGTGATCGACGCGCTCCCGCGGGACGAGCTCCTCCGCCGCGTTCTAGGCTAGAACCGTGCGTCTCTACAACACGCTCACGCGGCAGGTCGAGGAGCTGCCGCCGCCGCCCGGGCCGATCCGGATGTACTTCTGCGGCCCGACCGTCTACCGGCGGGCTCACATCGGCAACGCGCGGCCGTTCGTGCTCGGCATGTGGCTGCGCGCGTGGCTGCAGCTGCGTGGCTACAAGGTCACGTTCGTCCACAACATCACGGACGTGAATGACAGGATCTACGACGCCGCGCCGGGTAAGAGCGCGGAGCTCGCGGTGCGCGCGACCGAGTGGTATCTCGAGGACACAGGCGACCTCGGCCTTGGCATGCCGGACGTGCTGCCGAAGGCGACCGAGAGCATGCCGGCGATCGTCCACTTCGTCGAGCAGCTCGTCGACCGCGGGTCGGCGTACGCGGTCGAGGGCGACGTCTACTTCCGCGTTGCAAGCGATCCTGAGTATGGGCAGCTCTCCGGCCAGCGGCCCGACCAGGTCGAGGAGCAGGAGCCGAACCCGCTCAAGGAGGATCCGCGCGACTTCGCGCTCTGGAAGGCGAACAAGCCGGGCGAGGACACGTGGTGGGACTCGCCCTGGGGCCGCGGCCGGCCCGGCTGGCACATCGAGTGTTCGGCGATGGCCGAGGAAGCGTTCGGGCCGGTGTTCGAGATCCACGGCGGTGGGCTCGACCTCGTCTTCCCACACCATGAGAACGAGCTCGCCCAGTCGCGCGCCGTCGGGCACGAGTTCGCCCGCATCTGGACGCACAACGGGATGCTCGAGTTCGGCGGCGAGAAGATGTCGAAGTCGCTCGGCAACGACGTCTCGCTCCGCAACGTGCTCGACACGTGGGGGAGAGAGGTCGTGCTGCTGTTCTTCATGACCGGCCACTGGCGCAAGCCGATCGACTTCACGGACGAAACGCTCGCCCAAGCGAAGGCGCAGGTAGATCGCTTCCGGAACTTCCTCACAGAGGAAGACTTCGAGCGGCTTCCCGGCGTGACACCGGCGGCTTTCGACGCTGCGCTCGATGACGACTTCAACACAGCGGAAGCGCTCGCGCTGATGCACGTGTGGACGAACGAGGGGCGACGCGATCTTGTCTATCCGTGCCTGGAGGTCTTCGGGCTGACGAGCCTGTCCGAGGTTGCTGCCGCCCCAGCGGAGGTTGTGGCTCTCGCCGAGGAGCGCCAGCGAGCGCGGGAGGCCAAGGAGTTTGCTGAGGCCGACAGGCTCCGAGCTGAGATCGCAGCTCGCGGCTGGGAAGTCAGAGACATCTGGGCGGGATACCGCCTGTTTCCGAAGTGACCCGCGAGCACGTCTACGGCCGCCGCCCGGTGCGCGAGGCGCTGCGGGGCCGGCGCGAGGTGCTCGAGCTGTGGGCCACCGAGCGCGCGGTCACGTCGGAGCCGTGGCTGCGCGAGACGGAGCGGCCGCGCGTGCAGGTCAAGCTCGACCGGGAGATCAGCGAGGAGGTCGGCACCCGCGACCACCAGGGCGTGCTTGCCTGGTGCGAGCCGTACCGCTACGCCGATGCCTACGAACTGGCCGCCTCCGAGCGCCCGCTGCTCGCCTGCCTCGACCAGGTCAGCGACCCGCGCAACCTCGGCGCGGTCTGCCGTAGCGCCGAAGGCGCGGGCGCGACGGGCGTGATCGTGCCGGCGCACGGCTCGGCGCGCGTGACGCCGGCCGTCTGCCGCTCCTCCGCGGGTGCGGTCGAGCACCTGCCGGTCGCGGTGGTGACGAACCTCGCCCGTTATCTCGCGGAGATCAAGCGCGGCGACCTCTGGATCGCTGCGGCCGCGGGCGAGTCGGGGACGCCGATGTGGGAGGCCGACCTCTCGGGCGGCCTCGCCTTCGTCTTCGGCGCCGAGGGCAAGGGCCTGCGGCCGCTCGTCCGGCGGACGTGCGACCTGGCGGTCTCGATCCCGCAGCTCGGCCGGATCGAGTCGCTGAACGTGAGCGTCGCCGCGGCGGTGCTCCTCTACGAGGCGCGGCGGCAGCGCGGTGGCTGAGCCGACCCTCTACCTCTTCGACGGCTTCAACCTCCTGCACGCGGGAGGCTTCGGCTCGCCGGAGGAGCTGCGAGACCTGCTCGCGAGCTGGGTTGCCACGAAGGGGGCGCGCGGCGTGCTCGTCTTCGACGGGCACGGCCCCGATGAGCGGCACGGGCCGCTCGAGGTCCGCTGGGCCGAGGACGCAGACACCCTGATCGAGCGGCTGGCCGCCGAATACCGGCGCGGGGAGCAGGTGGCGGTCGTCTCCTCGGACGCGGCGGTGCGGGGCACCTCGGGCGTCGAGGTGCGGAAGCTGTCCTCGCGGACGTTCCTCGGCGAGCTCACCCGCCCCGGCCACGCCGAAGGGCCGCGTGGCGACCTCCGCGACAAGCTCGACCCGGCCACGCTCGCCGAGCTCGAGCGGTTGCGGCGCGGCGGTTGACGCCCGAACATACGTTCGTATCATGTTGGGTCCACCGCAAAGGGGGTTGTAAGATCTTGGACCCCTTGCTATCTTCTTCCTCAACTTCAGGGTGAGAGTTCGGCGGCGGAGCGGAGGGAGCCGACGCCGGGATCGCCCGTCACAGATCGAGGGGGGCTCGTGGCCGCTCGTGCTGCGCCAGCCTATTCGCCGCAGAAGGCTCAACGAGAGCTTGAGGATCTCCAGCTCGTGCTCAAGGCCCGGAACGGCGACAGCGTCGCGCTCGACGCGCTCATCCGCCGCTACACGGGCTTCGTCCGCCTGAAGGCGAGCTCGTACTTCCTCGCCGGCGGCGACGGCGACGACCTGATCCAGGAGGGCCTGATCGGGCTCTACAAGGCGGTCCGCGACTTCCGCGCCGACAAGGAGACCTCGTTCCGCAGCTTCGCGGAGCTCTGCGTCACCCGCCAGATCATCACGGCGATCAAGACCGCGACCCGCTTCAAGCACACGCCCCTGAACACGTATGTCTCGTTCAGCCACACCCCGGCCGGCCAGGAGTCGGAGGGCGAGTGCACGCTCGGCGACGCGCTGCCCGGCCCGGGCGTCCACGAGCCGTCGGTGATGGTGATCTCGACCGAGGAGCTGCAGAGCCTCGTCTTCTGCCTCGGCACCGGCCTCTCGTCGCTCGAGGCGGACGCGCTGCGCCTCTACCTCGAAGGCTCGTCCTACGAGGAGATGGCCGAGCGCCTCGGCTGCGACACGAAGACGATCGACAACGCGCTCCAGCGCGTGAAGCGCAAGATCCTCACGCACCAGAAGGGGCGCGAAGTCCTTCAGTAGCGCCAAGAGCGTGCGACCTGGTTTCAACGGTGCTTCTGCCTTTTATGTGGGTAGCTGGATCGTGATTGGTCCGCAGCAGAGGTAGATGAGTGCGATTAGTGGGTCGGCGCTGTGGAAGCCGTGGCTGCGGTGGCTGATCAGACGGATTTTGGAGTTGAGCGCTTCGGGTCGGCTGTTGGTGAGGCCGAGCTCGATCGCGGCCAGGACGCCGTCTTTGTTTTGGCGGAGGGTGCGGGCGAGCGTTTGGAAGGGGCGAAGCTGGGAGCGGCCGGCCCAGCGGATCCAGGCGTCGAGGAGCCGTTCGGCGTCGGCGGGCGCGGCCTGGTAGATGGCGCGCAGTTGTTCCTTGAGCAGGTAGGCGCGGTAGAGGCGCGCGTTCTCGCGTTGCAGGAAGGCGAGCGTTTCGGCCTGGCGGTCGCTGAGCCGTTCGGGTCGTTTGAGCACTGCCCAGCGGGTCTGTTTGAGCCAGCGGGCCTGGCCGCCCGAGCGGCGCAGCTGCTGCCATTCCTGTTTGCGTACCGTCTCGACCGCTTTGTTGGCGCGTTGGACGACGTGGAAGGGGTCGAAGCAGACGCGCGCCTGCGGCGCACGGGCGGCGAGCGCGTTGCGGTAGGGGACCCACATGTCGACCGAGACGGCGCGGATCTTTGCCGTCTCTTCCTCGCCGAGGCGGTCGAAGAAGGCTTCGAGCGTCTGCTGGCTGTGCCCTTCGCCGGCCCAGACAACTCTGCCGCTGTCATGGTCGGCGACCACGGTCAGGAAGCGGTAGCCGCGTCGGTAGCTGACGTCGTCGACGCCGATCCGCTCCAGACCATCGGGCCTCGCCCCGGCGCGGAGATCGCGCACGACGCGAGTGACGATCCGCGCCACGCTCCGCCAGGTGATCCGCAGCAGGCGACAGACCACGCTGAACGCCGTCTGCTGAGCAAGCCAGGCGACCAGGTCCTCGAAGGCCCGCGTGAAGCGCGCCGCCGGACGCGCCCAGGGCACCGCCTCGCTGACGACCCGCTTACAGCCGGGACAGCCGAAACGGCGCAGCTCGTATTCCAAGTAGCAGCGCACCCCGCCCAGATCGAGATGACGCCAGCGGCGCCAGCGCCGATCATAGCCAGCGCGACCAACACAGCCGCAACACGGACAGACAAGCCGCCGCGCCCGACGACGCAAGCCGACCACTACCCCGCCACGCTCAAAACTGACCGCGGCAACGCTCGCGCCCGGAACCTGCAACAGACGATTGAATGCCGTAGTGACGCGCATCTCTGCCTCCCCGTAACTCGCTGGAATCGACACCGCGAGCCTACGAAGGCCGAATGCGCGTCACCACCTCACCACCCAGTCACCCAAACCGGTCAACCAGCACCGCCCGCCCACACAAAGAACAGAAGACCCGTTTCAACCAGGTTGCGGCCTTCGGCGTCAGCCCGGGAGCCTCGCTACGCTGCGGGGCGACTCGCCGGAGTAGCTCAGCTGGTAGAGCACGTGATTTGTAATCACGCGGCCGTGGGTTCGAGTCCCACCTCCGGCTTGTGGCAGCGGCGCCTCAGGGAGGCGGCTGCCGGCCGGCGTCCATGAACCGGTCGGCGCGCGCCGCGCGGCCTTCGCGCTCCAGCCAGCCTTCCGGACCCATCGTGCCCGGCGCGAGCTCCCGCTCCCGCCCGCAGCGCCGGCAGCGGAGGACGGGGAACGGCTCGTATTCGTCCTGGGCCTCGTTCCAGCGGTGACCTGCGACGACGCAGACGATCACCTTCAGGTTCATGCACTCAGGATATGCCCGCTGGCGGAGCCCGGCGAGCCGGGAGGACTCACCGGGCTCCACGCAGGTCGTCAGTCGAGCGCGGGCGCCGGCTCGGCGGTCGGCGGCGCCACGCCTGGCTCGGGCGTGAGCCGCGGCAGCCAGGCGAGCGAGCGCGGCAGGTACCAGTTCCAGTCGCCGAGCAGCTTCATCGTCGCGGGCAGCAGCACGCCGCGGATGACTGTCGCGTCGAGCAGCACCGCGACCGCGAGGCCGACGCCGAGCTGCTTGATGTCCAGCGTCCGCAGCGAAGCGAAGATCGCGAACACCGCGACCATCACCGCGGCGGCCGAGGTCACGGTGCTCGCCGTCCGCCGGATCCCGTGCGCGACCGCGTCGGCGTTCGGCTCACCGCGGTCCACGAGCTCCTTGATCCGGCTGACGATGAACACGTGATAGTCCATCGAGAGCCCGAACAGCACAGTGAACAGGAACAGGGGCAGCCACGTCACGACCGCGCCGTTCGAGTGGAAGCCGAGCAGCCCCTGCAGGTGGCCGTCCTGGAAGATCCAGACGAGCACGCCGTACGCCGCCGCCACCGAGCAGCAGCAGCAGAAACGCGAGCCCCAGCACGAACACGAACACGAGCGGGAAGCGCGCCTTCATCGTCTGGTTGAAGTCGTGCGTGCCCGCCGTCTCGCCCGTCACTGCGTAGGCCGTGTTGCCGAGCGTGCCGAGGGTGGACGGAAGCACGTCGTTGCGCAGCGTCTCGAGCGCGCGGACGGAGGTGGCGTTGTCGCCGTTGCCGGCGAGCGGCACCTGGATGCGCACGACCGTGTGCGACGGGTTCACGAACTGCTCGATGGGCTCGAACATCTGCCCCGTCGCCAGCGCCTTGCGCTCCAGCGACCGGATTGCCGCCTGCACCGGCGGCGCGTTCACGTCGGGCGCCTGCACGACCACCTGCGCGGGCGACTGGGCGCCGGGGAAATCCTTCTGGATCTGGATGTACGTCTGGACGATCGGGATGCTGCGCGGCAGGTCGGTGAAGCTGAGCAGCTTCGTGTGGATCGTCCGGGCCGGCAGCGCCAGCACGACCAGCAGCGCCGCGGCGAGGACGGCCGAGACGGCCGGCCGGCGCAGCACGGGCCGCAGGGCGAGCGCCCACGCGCGCGACTCCGGCCGGTCGCCCTTCAGGCGGCGCAGCCACGTCTCCCGCTCCCGCAGCCGCACGAGCCCGGCCGGCTGCCGCCGCGCGAGCCGGAGCACGCGCAGCAGGCCGGCCGCGCCCACGGCGACGACGCCGCGCTCGACGCGGTCCCCGAGCCTCCCGAGCAACGCCGGCAGCACCGTCAGCGAGCCGACCATCGCGAAGAAGACGACGAGCATCGCCCCGATGCCGATCGACGTGAAGATCTTCGTGCCGGAGAGCAGCATCCCGGCCATTGCGATCAGGACCGTGCCGCCGGAGATGAGCACCGCCTGGCCGGACGTTGCGGCCGCGCGGTGCAGCGCGTCCTCGCCGTGGCCGGCGATGCGCTCCTCCCGCTCGCGCTTGAGATAGAAGAGCGAGTAGTCGACCCCGACCGCCATCCCCATCAGCAGGATCACGGAGTTGGTCGCGTCGGAGGCGTGAGCGACATGGCTGAGCAGTTCGGCGAGCCCGATCGACCCGAGCACCGCCGTGAACGCGAGCAGCACCGGCATCCCGGCCGCGACGAACGCGCCGAAGGCGAAGAGCAGGATCAGGAAGGTGATCGGGACGGAGAGCCGCTCCGCCTTCTGGAAGTCCTTGCCGATCGTGTTGTTCAGCTCGTGGTTGGCGCTTGCGAAGCCGAACTCGGCGACGGTGAAGCCCGGGCTCTGCTTCTGCACGGCGGCGACGGCGTCGAGCACCGGCTGCACCTTCTTGTCGGCCTGGTCGGCCTTGCCGACGATCGAGAACTGCACGAGCGCGGCGTGGCGGTCCTTCGAGATCGCGCCGCCGGACGGCAGGCGGATGTCCTGTACCTGCGCCAGCGTGCCGAGCTGCGCGGAAACGCGCAGGATCGTCGCGCGAAAGGCCGGGTCGCTCACGGTGAGCGAGCGGCTCTGCACGAGCACGTTCTCGGCGGCCGGCTGCGAGAAGCCGGCGCCCTGCAGGATCGCCTGCGCCCGCGAGGCCTCGCCGGTCGACTGCTCGACGTCGGAGAGCTTGACCGTCCCGACGGCCTGTCCGATCGCCACCGCGGCAACGACGAACGCGATCCACGCGAGCGTCGCCGTCTTCCAGTGCGCTGCGCTCCACCGCCCCGCGCGGGCGGCAAGATTCTGACTTCCCATCTCGGAAAATCCCCCTGGTCGCCTTTCGGCCAGTGTGCCCTCGGGGGGCAGGGCTAGGGAATCCGGAACCCCCCGGAACCGTCCCGGAGATGGGCCCCTATCCGAGTGCCTGAGCGAGGTCGGCCCAGAGTGCGTCCACGTCTTCCAGCCCGACGCTGAGCCGGAGCAGGCCGGGCGGCACACGGTCGCCCTCCCAGCGGTGGCGGCTCTCCATCACGCTCGTGACGCCTCCGAGCGAGGTCGCGTTGACGATCAGGCGGGTCGAGGTCTCGACGCGGCGGGCCGTTTCGGCGTCCGCGACGTCGAAGGACAGCAGCCCGCCCAGGCCCGGGTAGCGGACGGTCTGCACCCGGGGGTGCCCGGCGAGCCGGCCGGCGAGGACGCCTGCACTGGCGGTCTGGCGGCGGACGCGCAGCTCCAGCGTCTTCAGCCCGCGCAGGAGCAGCCAGGCAGGATCCGGCGCTGCGACGATCCCCGTCCTGGTACGGAAGGTGCGTAGCGCGTCGGCCGCAGCAGGGTCGCGGCAGACGACCGCGCCGAGCAGGACGTCGTCGTGGCCGGCCAGATACTTCGTCGCACTGTGGAGGGCGAAGTCGGCGCCGTGCTCGAGCGGGCGCAGGTGCACGGGCGTGGCCACCGTCGAGTCCACGACGAGCGGGGCCGGGTGCGCGGCGGCCGCCTCGAGGTTCGGCATGGTCAGGAACGGGTTGGAGGGCGCCTCGACCCAGACGAGCTGCACACCCTCCGGCGGCGGCCCGGTCTGGTCGAACTCGACGCAGCGGAGGCCCCACTTCTCGAGCGCCTGAAACGTGACGCCGGTTCCGAAGTAGCAGCCGGCCGCGAGCGCGATCGTGTCGCCCGGCTGCAGCAGCGAGAGCACGAGTGCCGTCGTTGCGCCCGAGCCGGAGGGGAAGAGGAGCGCGCTGCCTCCGTCGAGCTCCCCGAGCCGCTCCTCCGCGGCCGCGCCGGTCGGGTGGCCGTAGCGCGAGTAGTAGAACTCGCGCGGCTCTCCCCGCTCGTCGTACGGCCAGATGGTGGAGCGGTCGAGCGCATCCATGGAGGGGAATCTATCCCGGCGCGTTACGCTCCCCGCAAATGGCCGCCACCGACGACCAGTCCACCGAGGCCAAGCTCGCCCGTCTCGAGAACCTGCGCGAGCAGGCGCTACACGCCGGCAGCGAGAAGGCCGTGCAGCGGCGGCGCGACGAGGGCCGCCTGCTCGCGCGCGAGCGCGCCGAGCGGCTCTGCGACCCCGGCTCCTTCGTCGAGCTCGACCGCTACGTCCGCCACCGCGAGTGGAACTTCGGGATGATGGACCGGCGGCCCTACGGCGACGCGGTCGTCACCGGCTACGGCACCGTCTTCGGCCGCAAGATCTTCGTCTTCTCGCAGGACTTCACCGTCTTCGGCGGCTCGCTGAGCGAGGTCTTCGCCGAGAAGATCTGCAAGGTCATGGACATGGCTGTGAAGTACGGCTGCCCTGTCGTCGGGATCAACGACTCCGGCGGCGCGCGCATCCAGGAGGGCGTCGTCTCGCTCGCCGGCTACGCAGAGATCTTCTGGCGCAACGTGCAGGCCTCGGGCGTCGTGCCGCAGCTCAGCCTCGTGGTGGGGCCGTGCGCAGGCGGCGCCGTCTACTCGCCCGCGATGACCGACTTCGTCTTCATGGTCGAGGGCTCGTCGTACATGTTCATCACGGGCCCCGACGTCGTGCGGACGGTGACCGGGGAGGAGGTGACGTTCGAGGAGCTCGGCGGCGCGGCGACGCACGCGGCGAAGTCGGGCGTCGCGCAGTTCATCGCGCCCGACGAGGAGTCGTGCCTGGAGGACGCGCGCTACCTGCTCTCGTTCCTGCCGCAGAACAACGCCGAGAAGCCGTCGTTCTCGGCGCCGACCGACCCGCGCGGCCGCGAGGATCCCGAGCTCGACACGCTGATCCCCGACCATCCGAGCAAGCCGTACGACATGCACGACGTCATCCGCCGCGTGATCGACGACGGCGAGTTCCTCGAGGTGCACGAACGCTGGGCGGAAAACATCGTCTGTGGATTCGCGCGCCTCGGCGGCCATGCGGTCGGCGTCGTCGGCAACCAGCCGCGCTCGCTCGCCGGCGTGCTCGACATCGACTCGTCGAACAAGGCGGCCCGGTTCGTCCGGACGTGCGACGCGTTCAATGTCCCGCTGGTCACCTTCGTCGACGTGCCCGGCTTCCTGCCGGGGACGGCGCAGGAGTGGGGTGGGATCATCCGCCACGGCGCCAAGCTGCTGTACGCGTACGCGGAGGCGACCGTGCCCAAGTTGGCCGTGATCACACGCAAGGCGTACGGCGGCGCGTACGACGTCATGAGCTCAAAACACGTCCGCGCCGACTTCAACTTCGCGTGGCCGACCGCCGAGGTCGCCGTGATGGGCCCCGAAGGCGCAGTCAACATCATCTTCCGGCACGAGCTCGAAGGCGCCGGCAACCCGGAGGCCCGCCGCGCCGAGCTGATCGCGGACTACAAGGAGCAGTTCGCGAACCCGTACGCCGCCGCCGAGCGCGGCTACGTCGACGACGTGATCGAGCCCCGCCGCACCCGCCCCGTGCTCATCGACGCCCTGGAAACGACGCTGACGAAAGCCGAGCCGCGGCCTCGCCGAAAACACGGGAATATCCCGCTTTGAACGTCGCAGTCTTCTGCACCGTTGTCTAGGAGCAAGCTTGAAGCCGCAGCTCGGCGCGACGGTCCAGGCCGAAGGCTAACGCGGCCGCAGACGCGTTAGCCGGAGGCGGATCCACGCGGGCGGAGATGCCGGAGGCACCACCGCTCGCGCCACGAAACCCACTCGCCCCTGGTCAAATAAGAGCCCGCCGGCTCCGCCGGCGGGCGCTCCGCGAAGCCGAAACCCACCCCGGAGCGAACCGCAGGTTCGCTCAGGACGCGAGCTCGGCGAGCCTTTCGTGGACCATGCCGAGCTCCTCATAGAACGCGCCGACGACGATCGGGTCGAACTGGGAGCCGGCGCAGCGCTCGAGCTCGGCCATCGCGTCGCGCTCGGAGAGCGGCTTGCGGTAGACGCGCTCCGAGGTCATGGCGTCGTACGCGTCCGCGACGAAGATGATGCGCGCGCCGAGCGGGATCTCGTCGCCGCGCAGGCGGTCCGGGTAGCCGGCGCCGTCCCAGCGCTCGTGGTGGTGCAGCACCCATTCGGCGATCGGCTCGACGCCGAGGCTCTCGAGCATCCGGTAGCCGATCTGCGGGTGGCGTTGCAGCACGAGCCGCTCGGACTCGTTGAGCGTGCCCGGCTTGCGCAGGATCTCCTCGGGGATCGCGAGCTTGCCGAGGTCGTGGAGGCTCGCGGCGAGCCGCATCAGCCCGACCTGCGACTCCTCGATGCCGAGCCGGCGCGCGATCCGCGCCGCGAGATCGCCGACGCGCTCCGAGTGGCTGCCCGTGTATGCGTCGCGCGCGTCGACCGCCTTGGCGAGGCTCGCCGCTGCGCGATAGCGGGCGGCGCGGTCGGGGCCCTCGGCGAGCTGTTGCAGCTGTGTGAGCTCCAGCGTCGTCGTCTCGTACGTGCGCACGCGGTTCTTACCGTCCTCCTTCGCCCAGTAGAGCGCGCTGTCGGCGAGCCGGATCAGCTCGTCGCGACCGACGCCCTGTACCGGGAAGGTCGCGACGCCGGCGCTGACGGTCACCTCGCCGACCTGCTCGAGCTCGGCCGCGCCGACGCGCTCGACGATCGAGCGGGCGACGGCGACGGCGTCGCGCTCACCGAGGCCCGGCAGCAGCACTGCGAACTCGTCGCCGCCGAGGCGGAAGCTCTCGCCGCCCTGGCGCAGGCGCGCCGCGATCTGGCCGAGCACGCGGTCGCCGACCGGGTGGCCGTAGCGGTCGTTGATGCGCTTGAAGTCGTCGATGTCGACGAGGCAGAGGCTGAGCGTCGCGCAGTCGCGCTCGGCCTGCGTGAGCTCCCGTTGCAGCCGCTCGTGGAAGTGGCGGTGGTTGCCGAGGCCCGTGAGCGGGTCGGTGAGGGCGAGCCGCATCGCGCGCAGCGCCGCGAACGTCGAGCGCTGGTAGAGGGCGATCGCGAGCAACGGCCCGATGAGCGCGATCGACAAAGCCGGGGAGCGCTCCCAGAGGACGACGAGCATCAGCGCCGCGGACGCCATCAGCGCGAACGGCGCGGTCGTCTGGCGTACGTTCATCCAGACGAGCTTGAAGAAGCTCCGGCCCGAGTCCACCGCGAGCACGGCGCTGATCAGGACGAGGTTGACGACCCAGTTGTAGAGGAAGGCGCAAACCGTGAGCCGCGCGAGCAGCCCGTAGATGGAGTTGTCGTGAATCGACTGGATCGCGAGGCCGCCGGCGAGCGCCGACAGCGCGAACATCGAGCCGTTGTAGGCGACGCGCAGGGGCGGCCGCCGCCCCACGAGATGGGCCACCGTCGGGCCGCCGGCCGCGATCAGCACGCCCGCCGCCCAGCCGAAGAGGAGGATGCCGGCGACCGCGAAGACGAACCCGAGCGTGACGCCGCTCGAGTCGATCCCCTCGACCGGGACGGGGAACCGCTCGGCGAGGGCCACGCCGGCGAAGAGCGCGACGACCGCTGCGACGTCACCGACCGAGTGCGGTGTCGACGCGTAGGAGTACCCCGCCGCTACGACAGTCGCGACCCCCGCCACACAGACGGGGGCCACGAGCGCGAGAACTCTAGAGGGGACCTTTGCGGTCGCGCTCACCGCCCTGATGCGGCCGCGACCGGCCGATCAGGGGAGGGCGCGCGTCTCCCGGAGACGTGGCATGCCGCCGACGCAATCGGCACCTTCGTCACTTCCCTCCTCGGTGTTAGCCGTTCTTACCAGCTGTGATTGATGACGTGCACGCCACTGGCGCTGACCACCGACACCCACAGCGCAAGGCTCACAGCTGCGACGAGAAGTACGACGAGCCGCGGTTTCCACTCCAACATGTTTCCCTCCAGATAAATGAGACGCCAGACAAAGAGATTCTGCAGTCCAAGGGGTGCGACGGAATCACCCGAAGGGGTGATCGTGCTGCGCAGATCGCTTATCCCTCGAAAGGGTGGCGGCCTGTGGGCCTTCCTAGCCTTCCAACCCGGCCTCGCGCAGCGGCCGCCGGGCCCAGGCGAACTCGTGCCGGTAGTAGCCGGTGAGGGTCGCCAGCGCGACGCCGTAGTCCGAGGACTGGATGAACCAGCCGTTGCCGAGGTAGATCGCCGTGTGGTCGACCTCGGACGGCTTCGAGCGGGGCCCGTGGGCGCCGAAGAAGAGCACGTCGGCGGGCTGGAGCTTGGCGAAGCCGATCCGCTGGGAGGCCGGCACCTCGCCGCTCATCACGAAGGTCGTGCGCCCGCGCAGGACGGAGGCGAGCCCGCGCTCGTCCGGGTAGCTCTGGAGCTTGTACACCCGCCAGACGAAACCGGAGCAGTCGTAGCCGCCCCGGGCGGGGACGCCGAAGTCGGTCTCGAGGCCGTCGCTCGTGCCGCCCCAGACGTAGGGCATGCCGATCCGGGCGACCGCCGTGTCGAGGATCCGCGTCTGCCAGGCCGACAGCTGCGGCAGCGCGAAGTCGTCGGCGAGGCTCTGGACGCCGGCGACCTCCCAGCCTCCGAAGTGGAGCACCGCGGCGGCCGAGTAGGCGGCTTCGGCGCGCGTGGCCGGGTCGTTCGGCAGCAGTTCGAGCGAGTCCTCGATCGCCGGATGGTCGGTGCGGAGCCCGAGCAGCCGGGCGACGACCTCGGTGCCGAAGCGCGCCGGCACCTTCAGCCCGGCGGCCCGCGCTCCCTGCGCGAACTCGGCGGCGGCCTTCGAGAGGTCGAGCGCGGAGACGAGCCGGGCGTCGAGCGCGGCCATGGTGATCGGGGCACCCGGATTCGCGACCTCCGGCGGCGTCGCCGGGGGCGGGGGCTTGGGCTGGACCGGCGTCGTGACCGGCGCCGGCGTCGTCTGCGTCGGGTCGGTGGTCGTCGGGTCGGTGGTCGTCGTCGGGTCGGTGGTCGTCGTCGGGTCGGTCGTCGTCGGGTCGGTCGTCGTCGGGTCGGTGGTCGTCGGGTCGGTCGTCGTCGGGTCGGTCGTCGTCGTCGGGTCGGTCGTTCCGGGATCGGGTGTCACCGGCTCGATCGGCGGCACGGGCTCGACCGGGAGGATCGGCGGCGGCGGGAACAGCACCCGCGAGAGCCCGAAGACGAGGTTGGCGAGCGCCTGAGCCGTCAGTACGTCGTTCGGGCGGAACGTGGTCGGCGTCTTCGTCCCCATCAGGCCGGCGGCCGTCACGGTCTGGATCTCGGGTGCCGCCCACGAGCGGTTCGGCTGCCCGGATGCGGCAGCGGCGCTGGTGTGGGCCAGCGCGAGCACGGCAACTGCGGCGATGAGACCTCGACCCACTATCACCTCAGATCGACTTCGATCCGCGGAGACTTTAGCCTGCAAAGGACGTGGAGGATCTCGAGATCACGCCGCAGCCGACGAAGGACGAGCGGGCCGCGATCGAGGCGGCGCTCGCGGCCGACGCCCAGGAGGAACGGCCCTCCCCGTGGGGGCAGGAGCTCCTGCCGCGCCGCGAGGACGAGCTGGAGCCGTCCTAGATCGTCGCGCGCGGACGAAACAGCCTCGGCGCGCTGCGTGCGTAGTCGAGCCCGGAGACCCAGGTCAGCGCGACCGCCACGAGCAGCGACCACCAGGCGACGCTCGTCCCCCACGCGCCGGCGGCGGCGAAGCCGCCGAGGCCGGCGGCGATCGCCTGCGCCCACGTCTTGAGCTTCCCGAGGTCACGCGCGGCGAGCACGACGCCACGCTCGATCGCCGCCTGCCGGAGCCCCGTGATCAGCACCTCGCGCACGACGATCGCCGCCACCATCCACGCCGGAACGACGTGCTGGCCGACGAGCATCACGAGCATGCCGAGCACGAGCACCTTGTCGGCGATCGGGTCGAGCAGCGAGCCGAGCGGCGACGTCCGCCCGTGGCGGCGTGCGAGCCGCCCGTCGAACCAGTCGGTCGTCATGCCGGCGCAGAAGACCGCCGTCGCCCAGTAGGCGTGCCCCGAGAACGGCCAGGCGAACAGCGCCACCACGACCGGGACCGAGAGCGCGCGGGTGACGGTTAGCTGATCGGCAGGGCTCATCAAGCGAGACAATACGGCCAGGTCATGTTCGACAAGGTCCTGGTCGCGAACCGCGGCGAGATCGCCATCCGCGTCTTCCGCACTCTGCGGGAGCTCGGCCTCGCCTCCGTGGCCGTCTACTCGGAGGCCGATCGCGAGGCGCTGCACGTCGGCTATGCGGACGAGTCGTATCTGATCGGGCCGCCGCCGGCGGCCGAGAGCTATCTGAAGATCGAGACGCTGGTCGAGACCGCCCGGCGGGCAGCGGCCGGCGCCGTTCATCCCGGCTACGGCTTCCTCGCCGAGAACGCGTCGTTCGCCCGCGCGGTCGAGGACGCGGGCCTTGTCTGGATCGGGCCGCCGCCGGAGGCGATCGAGCTGATGGGGGAGAAGACGCGGGCGCGGCGGGCGATGCAGGACGCCGGCGTCCCGATCATCCCAGGAACGACCGACCCGGTCCAGTCCGTCGAGGAGCTGCTCGCGCTCGGCGAGTCGATCGGCTATCCGCTGCTGATCAAGGCCGCGGCCGGCGGCGGCGGCAAGGGGATGGAGGTCGTCAAGGGGCCCGCGCAGGCGGAGCGCGCCTTCGAGACCGCGCGGCGGCAGGGCCGGTCGTACTTCGCCAACCCGGACGTCTACGTCGAGAAGCTGATCCTCGACCCGCGCCACGTCGAGGTGCAGGTGCTCGCCGACGGCCACGGCAACGTCATCCATCTCGGCGAGCGCGACTGCACGATCCAGCGCCGCCACCAGAAGCTCGTCGAGGAGACGCCGTCGCCGGCGGTCGACCCGGAGCTACGGGCGCGGATCGGCCAGATCGGCATCGACGCCGCGCGCGCCGCCGGCTACCGCTCGGCGGGGACGATCGAGGGTCTGCTGACGAAGGACGGCGACTACTTCTTCATGGAGATGAACACGCGCATCCAGGTCGAGCACACGGTGACGGAGATGGTCACCGGCGTTGACCTCGTCCGCGAGCAGCTCCGCGTCGCGCTGGGCAAGCCGCTCTCGGTGACGCAGGCCGAGGTCGAGCTGCGCGGGCATGCGATCGAGTGCCGCATCAACGCGGAGGACGCGACGCGCGGCTTCCTGCCGGCGCCGGGACTCGTCACCGCGTATCGCGAGCCTGCGGGCCCCGGCGTCCGCGTCGACTCCGGCGTCGGCGCGGGCAACGAGGTCTCCGGCGTCTACGACCCGATGATCGCGAAGCTGATCGTGCACGGCGCCGACCGCGAGCACGCGCGGCGGCGGATGCTGCGCGCGCTCGATGAGTTCCTGATCGAGGGCCCGAAGACGCTGATCGGCTTCCACAAGGCGCTGCTCTCGCACGAGTGCTTCATCCGCGGCGAGACGTGCCACGGCCTCGTCGAGTCGGACGAGCTGGCGGCGCGCGCGGCGGCGCTCGACGGCGGCGCCGCGTTCGGCGCGCCAAGTAACAGTCTGTTACAAGGCTCGCCGGGGCGGACGGTCGAGCGGGTGCGGACGGTTGAGGTCGACGGGCGCCGGTTCGAGGTGCGCCTCGTCGACCGCGAGCCGCCCTGGGTCGAGCTCGCCCGCCGCAGGCGCGAGCGCGTCCACGCAGCCGGCGCCGGCGGCGCGGGCCGCGACGCGATCGTTTCGCCGATGCAGGGGACGGTCCTCTCGGTCCCGGTCGCCGA
>JBEKEH010000014.1:0-36931 GCA_050013935.1 Gaiellaceae bacterium
GATGGCGTTCAAGATCGCCGGTTCGATGGCCTTCAAGGAGGCCTACCAGAAGGCTGACCCCGTGTTGCTCGAGCCGATCATGCGGCTCGAGGTGACCGTCCCCGACGACGCGGTGGGCGCGGTCAACGGCGACCTCAACTCGCGCCGCGGCCGTCTCCACGGAATGGAGCCTGCAGGCGGGATGACGACGATCAGGGCCGAGGTGCCGATGGCCGAGATCCTCACCTACTCGCAGGCGCTGACGTCGATGACCGGCGGACGCGGCGACTACGGGATGAGCTTCCTCCGCTACGAGGAAGTGCCGCAGCACGTCGCGCAGAAGATCATCGAGCAGACGAAGAAGGAGCGGGAAGAGGCGAAGGCGTAGAGGCCGTCGCCCCTTCCGAAGCGCTCTACTGCTGCGGCTGGGGCTCGCCCCGGTTGCGCAGGTGGTCGATCACGTCCGAGACGTCGGCGAGCTGCTGCTCGAGATCGCGCCGGTACGACTCGAGGCGCTCCAGCAGTTCCTGCCGGTTCGGGAACGGGCCGCGGAAGTGGATCCGGCCCGGCCCGTGTTGGCCGTAGTGATGGCGGTGGTGCACTGTCACCTCCTCTCCTCGTAGCGTTCGAGAAACAAGGCGGTGCGCTCCTGCGAGCGGCGCAGCGCGTCCGCCCACTGGTCGAGCAGCTGCGCGCCGGCGGCGGTGAGCGCGTAGCCGCGCTTCGCGGGCCCCGGCGAGGCGGCGTCCCACTCGGACGAGACAAGGCCCTCGTCCTCGAGCGCGCGCAACAGCCGGTAGAGGTTGCCCATCTCGACGCGCTGCTCGCCGGTGAGCTCCGGCAGCCGTTCGAGCAGGTCGTAGCCGTGCGCCGGCCGCTCGCGCAGGAGTAGCAGCAGGGCGGGCTCGGTGAAGCGCTCGACGCGCGCGAAGACGAGCCAGCGGCCGCCGTGGTGGCGGCGCGCACGCGGGCCGTGATGGTGCCTCAGCCGAGCTCCCGCCGGGCTAAGTGTAAAATACACATGTAAGAGACAATAGCAAGGCCGGTCGGCGCTCGGCAAGCGTGCCGCCCGCAGGGGGCTATAGTCGAGCCGTGCGCGTGACGAGGGTTGCAGCGATGCCGGTTTGCGCGATTTGCGAGCGCACCCTGCTCATGGGCGAGCGGGCGGTCCGCTTCGCGCCGGAGGAGGGCGCGGAGCTCGTCGACGTGTGCCCGCTCTGCCAGGAGATCGCGCTCGAGCACGGCTGGATCAAGGAAGGTACGCCGACGACGCCGACGATCCCCGGCGTGCGCCGCCGTCGCCGCCGCGGCCTCGGGGAGTTCCTCGGCCTGCGCCGGGCCGGTGGGGACGACACGCTGGCGCCGGCGGAGCCGATCCTGCGCCGCCTCTCCGTCGAGGAGGTCTCGCTGCTCGAGGCGGCCGACCTCTTCAACGCGAGCACGTACCGCCGCACCGTCGGCGGCATCGCGAAGAGCCTCGGCGAGGCAAAGGCGAGCATCGTCCCGCTGTCCGGCGTCTCGGGCGAGCTTGCCGTCACCGTCGCCTGGGATCTCTCCTGGTACCAGTACCGTGTGACGCCGGACTCGGCACAGCCGGTGCGACTCGAGCGCCGAGGGCACGAGCTGGACGAGCTCGAGGCCGTGTTCAAGGCGTGGAACGCGCACATCGACGACGACGGCCGCCTCGTCCCCGAGATCGCGCGCCTCTAGCAACGCCGGCGGGCGTGCAGCAGGAACTCGACGGCGCCGTGTGCGCCGCGCACAGGCGAGCGCAAGTCGGCCACGACCTGCCAGCCCGAGCGCTCGATCCCCAGCCGGGCGAGTTCCACCGCGCGCGCGAGCAGCTCGGGACTCGCCGGCGGCTCGCCGAGCCGCAGCTCGAACGCCGGTTTGACGAGCGCGACGAGCTCGGCCTCGCGGGCGAGCGCCAGCCGGGCGAGCTGCGGCGCCGCGTCGGCAAGCGGGAGGTACGAGAGGTCGAGCGTCACGAGCTCGACCTCCTCGGGGACGCGGGTCGTGTCCAGCTCGCCGAGGTTGACGCCTTCGAGATTGACGACGCGCGGGTCCGACCGCAGCGAGCCCAGGAGCTGGCCGTGGCCGGCATCGACCGCGTAGACGCGCTCGGCGCCGGCCTCGAGGAGGGCTCGCGTGAAGCCGCCGGTCGAGGCGCCGGCGTCCACCACAACGCGGCCGTCCACACGCACGTCGAAGGCGGCGAGCGCGGCGCGGAGCTTCACCTCGCCGCGCAGCGGCCGCCTGCGGCGGACGACGATCGAGGCGTCTGCGGGCACGAGTGACGCCGGGTTGGTGACGATGCGGCCGTTCACGAGCACCTCGCCCGCGGCGACGACCGCTGCCGGATTGGCGATATCGGGACGCCGGCGCCCGAGCTCCTGCTCGAGCGGGCGCAGCCGACGCCGGGCTTTCCGGCCCAAGGTGACCTCCTTCGTCTCGACGCCTGTGGGGACAGGCGCCGAGGGAGGTCCTCGGGCGTTTGCTCGGCCCTACTACGTGAAGCCGCTCACACGCAGATCGTAGGACAGACGGTACGCCTCTGCGCAGGCCGCCTCGCTCCTTACAATCAGAGGACGATGATTTATTGCGTAATCCCGCGGGAGCTCGCCGACGAGCTCTACGACAAGATGGTCGAGTACTACAAGGACAATCCGAACGTGACGGTCATCGTCGACCGCCGCGAGGGTCACGAGCGCCGGAGCGGGAAGCCCAGCGAGGAGCAGCAGGAGCGGCGGAAGACACGCGACCGCCGCCGCGCGCGGATTCCGGGGACGTTCCCCGACACCGACGCGCCGCCGGACGCCTGAGCGCTACCCTCGTTTCCGTGGTGACCACGGGGACGAAGACCTTCCAGAACCTGATCGGCGGCGAGTGGGTGGACGCCGCCTCCGGCGAGACCTTCGAGAGCACGAGCCCGGCGGACGGCGAGACGCTCGGCGTCTTTCCGCGCTCCGGGCCGGAGGACGTCGACCGTGCGGTCGAGGCCGCGAAGGCCGCGTTCGAGGAGTGGCGGCTCGTGCCCGCGCCGAAGCGCGGCGAGATCCTCTTCCAGCTCGCGCACGTGCTCGAGCGCGAGAAGGCCGCGCTCGCCGAGCTGATGACGCACGAGATGGGGAAGGTGAAGGCCGAGGCCGGCGGCGACGTTCAGGAGGCGATCGACATCACGTACTACATGGCCGGCGAGGGCCGCCGCCTCTTCGGCCAGACGACGCCGTCCGAGCTGCGCGACAAGTGGAACATGAGCGTGCGCCAGCCGATCGGCGTCGTCGGCGCGATCACGCCGTGGAACTTCCCGATCGCGATCCCCTCGTGGAAGATGATTCCCGCGCTCGTCTGCGGGAACACGATCGTGCTCAAGCCCGCGTCGGACACGCCGCGGCTGGCCGAGCGCTTCGTCGAGCTGATGGCGGAGGCCGGCGTCCCCGACGGCGTCGTGAACATCGTGCACGGCGGCGGCGGCAGCGTCGGCGACCGGCTCGTGCGCCACCCCGACGTGCCCGTGATCACGCTCACGGGCTCGCGCGAGACAGGCGTGCAGGTGCTGAAGAGCGGCGCCGACCTGCTCAAACACGTGCACCTGGAGCTCGGCGGCAAGAACGCGATCATCGTCATGGACGACGCCGACGTCGATCTCGCAGTCGACGGCATCCTCTGGTCGGCGTTCGGCACCTCCGGCCAACGCTGCACCGCCGCGTCGCGCGTGATCGCGCACGAGCAGGTGTACGACGCGCTGCAGTCGAAGCTCGTCGAGCGCGTCGAGGCGCTGCGCCTCGGCCCGGGCTGGGAGGACGACAGCGACGTCGGCCCCGTGATCAACAAGTCGTCGCTCGAGAAGATCCACGCGTACACGGAGATCGGCTGCGACGAGGGCGCGCGCCTGCTCACCGGCGGTGAGGTCGCGAGCGACGGCGACCTCGCGAAGGGCTTCTACTACCGGCCGACGATCTTCGGCGACGTCGACCCGCAGATGCGGATCGCGCAGGAGGAGATCTTCGGGCCGACCACCGCGTTGATCAAGGTGCGCGACTTCGACGAGGCGATCCGCGTCTCGAACGGGATCAAGTACGGGCTCTCGTCCTCGATCTTCACGCGCGACGTGAACAAGGCGTTCCGCGCGATGCGCGACCTGCAGACCGGGATCACGTACGTCAACGCCGGCACGATCGGGGCCGAGGTGCATCTGCCGTTCGGCGGCACGAAGGAGACCGGCAACGGCCACCGCGAGGCGGGCCAGGCTGCGCTCGACGTCTTCACGGAGTGGAAGTCGATCTACGTCGACTACTCCGGCCGGCTGCAGCGGGCGCAGATCGACGTCGAGGAGTAATGGAGGTCAACGAGCTCCTCGACCGGTACGAGGCCACCGGCGACGAGACAGCCTTCGACGAGGCGAAGCGGACGTTCGAGTCCGCGCTCGGGGACGCACCCGACCCCAACCTGCTCGCCGGCTACGGCTACCTGCTCGAGTGCCACGGCCGGAACTCGCTCCGGCAGGCGGTGACGCTGTACGAGCGCGCGATCGAGCTCGATCCGATTGCCGACAAGCCCCGCTACCAGCTGATCCTCGCGCGGGCCGCGCTCCTCGAGACGGAGCAGGCGATAGCCCTCTACCAGGAGCGTCTCGCCGCGGCGCCGGACGACGTTCGCGAGTACCGCTTCCTCGCGAGCGCGTACCTCGCCGCGCACGAGTACCAGGGGGCGGCCACGGCGGTCGACGCCGGGCTCGCGCTCGCCCCCGACGACCGGACGCTGATCGAATGCAGAGGGAGCGTTCGGGCCGCGACCGGCGACCCGGAGGGCGCGCTCGCCGACTGGCGCCGCGCCGTCGAACTCGACCCCGAGCAGATCGGCCCGATCTACGGCAGCGCCTTCTTGCTCGAACGCGAGGGCCGGGTCGACGAGGCAGCGCAGGCGTGGCGCTCCATCGTCGACTGGCATGTAGCGCGCAACGACGAGTTGCACGCCGAGTGGCCGAAGCGGGAGCTCGCGAGGGTGCTGGCGAAGTGAGTCGCGCCGGGCGGCTGAAGCTCGTCTGGTTCGTGCCGCGCGAGGCGCTGGACGCGACGCGCGCCGCCGTGTTCGAAGCGGGGGCGGGGCGGATCGGCGACTACGAGCGCTGCTCGTGGTACACCGCGGGCACGGGGACGTTCCTCGCCGGCGAAGGCGCCGATCCCTCGATCGGGCGGGTCGGGCGCGAGGAGCGGGTCTCGGAGCTGCGCGTCGAGACGGTCGTGCCGGCGGAGCGTGCGCGCGACGTCGTCGCCGCGCTGCTGGCCGCGCACCCGTACGAGGAGGTCGCGTTCGAGCTCTATCCGCTGGCCGAGCTCGACGCGTGAAGGCGAAGCTGTTCACCGACGGCGGCGCACGTGGAAACCCCGGCCCGGCCGCGTTCGGCTACGTGCTCGAGGCCGAGGACGGCACCGTGCTCGCGGCGCACGGCGAGCGGATCGGCGTCGCGACGAACAACGTCGCCGAGTACCGCGCGCTGATCGCGGGCCTGGAGCGGGCGCTCGAGCTCGCTGTGCCGGAGGTGGAGGTGGTCTCCGACTCGGAACTGCTCGTGAAGCAGATGACGGGCGAGTACAAGGTGAAGAACGAGACGCTGCGCGACCTCTCGCTCCAGGCCGCGCGCCTGGCGCGGGAGATCGGCAAGGTGAGCTACAGGGCCGTGCGCCGGGAGCACAACGAGCTCGCCGACCGGCTCGTGAACGAGGCCCTGGACGGGCCGTAATTCGCAGGCGGGGCTATACTGGCCGCGCCACGCGGATGTAGCTCAGTCGGCTAGAGCGTCTGCTTGCCATGCAGAAGGTCGTGGGTTCGAGTCCCATCATCCGCTCTCTCGAAGGCCCTGGAAACGGGGCCTTTCTTGCCGGCTCAGGCAGCCTCGACCGCTTCCTCGACGGGCAGAAAGTCGACCTTGCTGCCCATTGCTGCCCAATCGAGCGCCGCATCGTAGGCGTCCCGCTGCGGCTTCGCCATCCGCTCGCACCGCGACGTTGCCTGCGCGTACACCCGCAGCGTGAACCGCGGGTCCTCATGGCCGAGCTGCGCGGCCGTGTAGCGGACGTCATCGCCGCACGCGCACCGCAGGCTCGCGTAGGTGCGCCGCAGGCTGTGGAACGTCAGATGCCCGATCGGCGCGATGCCCGCCTCGGCGAGCTTCACGTTCGCCGCCTCGACCGCGGGCGCGAGCACGTCGCGGCGGAGGCGCCACGCCTCCGCGTCGCCTTCAGGGGCCTCGAAACGGGCGTTCGCGTACGTTTCCCCCTTCCGAGTGTGGGAGAAAACGTCTACAGTGACGACTACACCCGTGTAGTCACGATTCGTTAAGGAGGCCGAACGTGCCGGGAGCGACTGTCCCAGTCAGGATCCGCGAGGACACGCACGAGACACTGCAGGACCTGAAACGCCAAACCGGCGAGCCCATGCCGGACCTTGTCGCACGGGCGGTCGACCAGTTCTATCGAAGCCTGCTCATCGCCGAGACGAACTGCGGCTATGCCGCGCTCCGCGCCGACGGCGACCACATCGAAGAGCTGGACGTCTTGGAAGGATCGCTCGCCGACGGACTCGACTAGTTTGGCAAGCCGGGGCGAGATCTGGCTGGCCGACTTCGAGCCCGTTCTCGGACACGAGCAAGGCCGCCAGCGCCCCGCTCTTGTGATCTCGAACGACCAGTTCAACAACGGTCCCGCAGAGCTTGTGATCGTCGTTCCGCTGACAACGACGGAGAGGGCGCGGATGCCACTCCGTGTGCAGATCGACCCGCCAGAAGGCGGCCTGCGCGAGAGATCCTGGGCTCTATGCGAGGCCGTGCGTTCGATCTCCACCAGTCGACTCGTAGAGGACGAGGCGTGGGGCGCCGTCTCGGCTCGCACGCTCGACACGGTCGCTTATCGCGTCAGAGCGCTTCTCGACCTCTGACCCCTGCTCGGCGGTGTGCGCCCTCGGCCGGGCCGCGCGATCCGAACGCCTGCGCGCTGACACACGCCCTGGCAATGCGACGCTACGCGACCGCGACCCCTCACGCTAAGACGGCCGTCCATGACCAGTCCTCAAGGCAGGCAGGGGGTAGCGGGTCCTAGCCAGGTAAAGCTGCGTCACGAGTTGCAAGGCAGGCTCGCGCACCGCTTCGACGCCAACTATCTCCGCGAGCGCAGCAGGCACGTCGAGGCACGTCTGCTCGACGAGGCCCTCGCCTGGATTCCGACGCCGCCTCTGGGCGGCCGCGCCAGCGGCGCGGGAATCGAGGGGTGCGGTTGCGCGGCGAGAGCCGGGCGGAATCGCGGCGGCCACGAGGCCGAAGGAGGACGGGCGGCGGCTGCTCTGTTGGTCGCTCCGAGATGGCGGCGACGTGTCTTGACAGTCGAGGCGTTCGGGCGTAGGTTGAGAAATCGATTTCTGAAATCCGTTTCAGAATGGCTAAGCAGTCACTCCGCATCCGCGATGTCGCGCGTCACGCACGGGTCTCCCCGGCGACCGTGTCCCGGGTTCTGACCGGCAACGCGACGGTCAGGGCGGACAAGCGGGAGCAGGTGCTGGCGGCGATCGAGGCGCTCGGCTACCGGCCCAACCGGCTCGCGAGCAATCTGCGGCGGCAGCAGGCCGACATGATCGGCGTGGTCGTCTCCGACATCGAGAATCCGCACTTCACCGAGATGGTGCGTGCGGTCGAGGACGCGGCGTACCTAAGCGGCCATCGCGTGCTGCTCTGCAATACGGACGAGAACCCGGCGAAGCAGGCGGACTACCTCGGAGTGCTCGCGGAGGAGCGCGTGGTGGGCGTGATCCTGTCGCCGACGGACGCCGGCGCGCCGGAGATCGTCGAGCTCCTCGACCACGGGATCCCCGTCGTTGCCTTCGACCGCGCGGTGGCCGACAGGCGCGCCGACGCGGTCGTGGTGAACAACACGGCCGGCGCCCGCCTCGGCGCCGAGCACCTGCTCGGCTGCGGACACACGCGCGTCGGCTACATCGGCGGTCCCCGCACGGTCGAGACGGCTGCGCTGCGCCTCGTCGGCTACCAGCAGGCGATGGACGCGGCCGGGCTCGGGCCGCGAGTCGCCGACGGCGGCTTCCGGATCGAGGGCGGACGCGAGGCTGCAGCGGCGCTGCTCGATGACGGGGCGTCGGCCCTGCTCGTCGCGAACAACCTGATGGCGATCGGTGCGCTGGAGGCGATCCGGGAACGCGGGCTGCGCGTCCCAGACGACGTGGCTATGGTCTCGATCGACGACCCGTTCTGGGCCGGGCTGATCGACCCGCCGCTCACAACGCTCGGGCAGCCGGTCCGGCTGATGGCCGAGGCGGCCGTGAAGCTCCTGATGGGGCGCCTCGCAGGCACGCGGAGCCGGCGCAAGCGCCTCGTGTTCGACTTCGAGCTCCACCACCGCGGCTCGTGTTGCGTGGGCGTGAGCTGAGATGGGCGACCTGCTGCTCGGGCTCGACATCGGCACGTCCAGCTCCAAGGCCGTGCTCACCAGCGGCGGCGGGCTCGTCGTCTCGGACGTTAGCGGGCGCTCGCAGGACGTGCCCGAGCTGACGATGGGCGCCGCGTATGGCGACGCCGCGCTCGCCGCGGCCTGTCTCGAGCTGGGGCCGCTGCCGACGACCTGGAACCGCGTCGCCGAGACGGTCGTCCCGGCCCCGGCGCGGCGCGAAACCTACGACGAGCTCTACCGGATCTACCGCGACCTCGACACGGCAACGGGGTCATATGCCCACAGACTCGCGGCGCTCCAGCTCGCGAGCTTCTCGGCCTCCGCCGCGGCGAGCGTGCAGGGGCCCGACGAGACGGAGGTGAGAGACGGGAAACGGTGCATGGAGACAGGGGGAAGGCAACCGCCCAGCACGTGGGCACACTCGCGAATCAACAAACCGAGGTGAGATCAACATGGAACATCGCAGCACGCGATTGACCCGTCTGGTTCCTGCGCTCGTCGCAGCGTTCGCCCTGCTTGCGGCGGCATTGGCGGCCGGCGCAGCGGCGAGCCCGTCAAAGACGAGTTCGACGCACAAGTCCTTCTTGCTCGGCGTCGTCTCGATCTCGACGACCGACTACGGTAACCACGAGACGATCGTGGGCATTAAGGCCGCGGCGAAGAAGCTCGGCTGGACGGTCGACGTGATCGACGCCAACGGCAGTGCAGACACGGCTAATTCGGCGATCGAGACCCTCGTCTCCCGTCACGCGGGGGCGATCTTCGACCTCGTCTTCCCGACGACCTCGCTCACAGCGGGCCTGAAAGCGGCGAAGGCCGCGAAGATCCCGGTGGCCACCTGGGGCGGCGGCCTCGGTACGGGCGTCGTCGTCACCGACGGCAGCGGCGGTGTGTTCGCGACGCCGATCGTCAAGTACATGGTGAGCCAGATGGGCGGCAAGGGTTCGATCCTCGCGCTCACCTACCACGTCGGGCTCGTCTGCCGGAACCGGGAGGAGGTCTTCGATACCGTCCTGAAGGCCTATCCGAGCATCAAGGTCACCAAGGACGAGATCCAGATCCCCGGCTACCAGACGCAGGGCCCGCAGTTCGCCACGGGCTGGCTCGCGGGGCATGCCAAGGGCTCGCAGCCGCTCGCGATCTGGGGCTGCTGGGAGGACCCGACGATCGCGGCCCTCTCGGCACTGCGTCAACAGGGCCGGACCGACGTGAATACGTACGGCGAGAACGGCGGCCCGACTGCGATGAGCGACATCCTGCACGGGACGCTCACGGCGACCGAATGGGAAGATCAGTACCAGGAGGGCATCGACCTCGTCCAGCAGACCGTGGCGGCGATGAAGGCCGGCGCCTCCTGGAAGCCGAAGCAGATCGAGGTGCCGGGCGTGCTCGTGACGAAGGCCAACATCCACACCTTCCTCAAGCAGCATCCGGGGCTCTTCCCGGGGCTCAAGTAGGGAGCGGACGCGGCATCGCTCTCGTGAGGACGCGACGGTGACAGACGATCCCGAATCCAGCTGGCTTTCCGTGCGCGGCGTCTCCAAGCGGTTCGGGGGCGTGCAGGCGCTGCGGAACGTCTCGCTCGACCTGGCTCGCGGCGAGGTGCACGGGCTCGTCGGCGCCAACGGCGCCGGCAAGAGCACGTTGATCCGCACGCTCGCGGGCCTCGTCGCACCGGACGAGGGAGCGATCGTCGTCGACGGCACGTCCCACGAGAAGCTCTCCCAGGGACGGTCGAAGGCGCTTGGGTTTTCCTTCATCCACCAGGAGCTCAGCCTCGTCGCGCACTTCAACGCGGTCGAGAACGCCCTGCTGGGGTTGGCCAAGCCCAAGCGCCTCGGCCTCGTCAGCTGGACCGCCGCCGAGCGCCGGGTCCGCGGCGCGCTCGAACCGCTCGGTTGCCGTTTCAGCCTGAGACAACCTGTCTCGACCCTGTCGCTCGCCGATCGATGGCTCGTCGTGATCGCGCACGCCCTGCTCGCGGACGCACGCCTGATCGCGATGGACGAGCCCACGGCCTCGCTGGCCGCTGAGGAGTCCGAGCGGCTCTACGGGATCGTCCGCCGGCTCGCCGCCGACGGGATCACGGTGGTCTACGTGTCGCACAAGCTCGACGAGGTGCGGGCGCTATGCGATCGGGTCACCGTCTTCCGCAACGGCGAGACCGTCGTCACCGTGCGTCCCGCCGACGTCTCGCGCAAGGATCTCGTCACGCTCATCGTCGGCCACGAGCTGCCGCACATCTGGGTGGGGAAGGAGGGTGCGGCCGACGTCGAGGAGCCGCTGCTCCGCGTCGAGGGCATGACCCGCCTGCCGGCGGTTCGGAACGTGTCGCTATCCCTGGCGCGGGGCGAGATCCTCGGGCTCGCCGGACTCGTCGGCGCCGGCCGCACGGAGCTCGCACGGCTGATCGTCGGCGCCGACAAGCGCGAGGCGGGCCGCGTGTACCTCGACGGTTCGGAGCTCCAGATCGACTCGCCGCACGACGCGATGCGCAGCGCAATCGCATACGTGCCCGAGGAGCGACGCTCGCAGGGGCTCCTGCTCAGGAAGTCAGTCGACTTCAACATCGCGCTTGCGAGCCTCTCCGAGCTACGGCTCGTGGCGGCGCTGCCGTTCATCAGGCGGGCCCGATCCGAGGCGGTCAGCCGCGAACTCGTCGAACGGTTCAGCATCCGCACGCCGTCGCTCACCACGCCCGTCGGCTCGCTCAGCGGCGGCAATCAGCAGAAGGTGCTCGTCGCGCGTTTCGTCGCCACCCGCTGCCGGGTGCTCATCATGGACGAGCCGACCCGCGGGGTCGACGTCGGAGCCCGCGAGGAGATGTACCGAGTGATGACCGAGCTGGCGCAGCGCGGCATGGGCGTCGTCTTCATCTCGTCTGATCTCGAAGAGCTTGTCGGCCGCTGTAACCGGATCATCGTGATGTCCCAAGGCGAGGTCGTCGCCGAGGTCGACGGGACGGCGACGAGCAAGGAGGAGCTGACCCACCTGTCCTACCTCGTAGCCCGAGAAGAGGCTTTGGTCGCATGACGAACTCCGAATCGACGGTCTCCGCCGCGCCGCAGCTCACGGAGGCGCCGCCGACAGCCGCGGCCGCCGTGGCGCGCACGCTGCCGCGCCTCTCGCGCATTCTGTTGTTCGTCTCGAAGTACGGGACGCTGTTCGCCCTCGCAGGGTTGCTGGTCGGCTTCTCGGTCGCGAGCCCAGGTGTCTTCCCGACCGTGAGCAACTTCGTCAACATCATCAACCAGGTCTCGCTCACCGCGATCATCTCGTGCGGCCTGACGATTGCCATGATCGCGGGCGAGTTCGATCTCAGCGTCGGCTACCACGCGAGCTTCGCCGGCGTCTTCGTCACGGGTTTGATCTCAAAGGAGCATCTTTCGCTCACGCAGGCGATCCTGGTCACGCTTGCGGTGGGCGCCGCGATCGGTCTGGTCAACGGGTTCCTGATCACGAAGGCGCGGATCAACGCGATCATCGCGACACTCGGCGTCGGCACGCTGCTCGTCGGCTTCTCCTATGGCTACTCGCAGGGCGTGCCGTTCTCGACGGGGCTGCCGAACAGCTTTCTCAACCTCGGCGCCGGCAAGCTCTGGCACATCCCGCACAACATCATCGCCATGGTGATCGTCGGCGCGATCCTCTGGCTGTTCGTCAACAAGACCGACATCGGCCATTCGACGCAGGCGGTCGGAGACAACGCGGAAGCGGCTCGGCTCTCCGGTATCCGGACCGACCGCGTCAAGACGATCGCGTTCGTGATCTGCGGGCTCGCGGCGGCGCTCACCGGGATCCTGCTCGCGTCCCTCGTCGGGAGCGGCACGATCGGCTCCGGGGACAGCTACCTCTTGAGCGCCTTCGCTGGCGTCTACCTCGGCTCGGCGACGATGCACGACGGCGAGTTCCACATCATCGGGACGATCGTCGGCGTGCTGATCATCGGCGTCGGATTCAACGGGCTGAGCATCTTTGGCCTGTCGACCTTCTACCAGTACCTGTTCAACGGTGGTGTCCTGATCGCGGCGGTCGGGCTGAGCACCGTTGCGAGGAGGTATGCAACGCGATGACGACGGCAACGACGGTGCTCCCGCGCTACTCGGAGCTCCCGATCGACGCATCCAAGCCGGCCCGCTCCGCCTGGGGTGTGTTCGGGGACGACGACGAGATCGGGACGATCAACCTGCTGACACCGGAGCGGGTGCTCAGGGCGGCTGCGCTCGTGCGCAAGGGTGCGGTCTTCTCGCTCAACTGGGACATCGAGAAGCCGAGCCCGCCGGTGCTCGGTCGGCGGCCGCTGACGCACACCTACATCGACCTGAAGCCGGGCAGAGACGACTACTACGACAGTCTCTACCCGCAGGCATCGAGCCAGTGGGACTCCCTCTGCCACATGGCGCACCCAGAGCACGGCTTCTACAACGGGCGGCAGGCCGCGGACATCACCGGCGTGCCGGGAAGCCGTAACGGCATCGACAACTGGGCCCGTCGCGGCATCGCCGGCCGCTTCGTGCTCGCCGACGTCGAGCGCTGGCGTTCAGGGCAGGGGCGTCCGGTCGACAACGCCGAGAAGGACGTGATCACCGTCGACGAGATCGACGCGACGCTCGAGGCTCAGGGAACCGCGCTCGAGGTCGGTGACGTGCTGCTGATCCGGCTGGGCTGGATCGGCTGGTACGAGCGCCAGAGCCAGGTCACACGCGACGCGCTCGGCGCGATGCCCGTGCCCGGCATGAAGACCCCGGGGCTGTCCGCGGAGACGCAGACGGACGAGTGGTTGTGGGACCGGCACGTGGCGGCCGTGGCCTCTGATGTGCCCGCGCTCGAAGCGCTGCCGTATGAGCCGACGGTGGAGCGGTTCCTGCACTGGCGCGTGATCCCGCTGCTCGGGCTCGCTGTCGGCGAGATGTTCGTGCTCGATGCGCTCGCGGACGACTGCGCCGCCGACGGGGTTTACGAAGGGCTCTTCACGGCCGCGCCGCTGCACAAGATCGGCGGCTCCGGCTCCCCTGCGAACGCGCTCGCAATCAAGTGAGGAGGACGTGGCAATGAGAACCAGCCCGGTCGGCCTCGTCATGCTGAACGACGGGCGCGCGCACGTGAACGAGCTGAACGAGGCCGAGAATCAGGCCGTGCTGCGGAGCTGGGCGGAGGCGCTCGCTCCGAGGCTGCTCAACATCGACGGTAGCTCGGCCGAGATCGTCGTCGGCGAGCGAACGATCACGAGCGTTCGTGTCGCGCAGGACGTCGGCGAGCAGCTTCGCCGCCGCGGCGTGCGCTCGCTCATCCTTTGCTTCAACGTCTGGAACTTCCCGTATCTCGTCTGGCCGCTTGTGCAGACCGTCGGCCACGAGGTGCCGCTTCTCTCGCTTAGCAACAACAACGGCGCGTATCCGGGCAACGTCGGCCTGCTCGCAACGGACGGGGCGCTCCGCCAGGCCGGCTTCCGGACGCACCGCATCGTCGGCGAACTGGACGACGAGGAGACCCAGAGCGCGGTCGCCGACTGGGTGCGCGCCGCCCAGGCGCTCACCACCATTCGCGGTGAGGTCTACGGCCTCTACGGCGGTCACTCGATGGGGATGGAGACAGGCTTCTTCCACCTCGTCCCGACGCTCAAGGCTCTCGGCACGACGGCCTACCAGCTCGACCAGCTCCTCGTCGTCGAGCAGATGAAGCACGTCGACGCCGCATCGGCACGTCGCGGGCGCGAGTGGCTCGAGTCCCTGCTCGGCCCGCGGCTCCTCTACGATGGCGAACGGCTCACCCCCGAGACGCTCGAGACCCAGCTGCGGCTCTACCTCGCGATCCGCGAGCTCAACGACGAGAACGGGTTCGACTACTGCGGCATCAAGGGGCAGCGCGAGCTCTCCGAGCACGTGTGCATCCCGGACGTGGCCGAGATGCTGCTCAACGACCTATACGACTGGGAGGGCCCGAAGGAGTCGACCGTGTGCGCGACCGAGGCCGACGCTTTCGCGGCGCTGACCATGCAGCTCCTCAAGTACGTGTCCGGCGGGCTACCGAGCCTGTTCATGGACGTGCGCCTCTACCATCCGGAGGAGGACGTGTGGGATCTCGTGAACTCCGGCCAGCACTCGAGCTGGTACGCGACCCGCAGCGACGACCCGGAGGCGAACTTCGAGCAGATCCGCCTGCATCCCGCCCTACCGCTGTACTTCCGCGCCGGCGGTGCGTCAGTCGAGTTCGACGCGGCGCCCGGGCCGCTGACGCTCGCCCGCCTCGGCCTCTGGAACGACGAGCCGTTCCTCGTCCTCGTTTCCGGGGAGGCGGTCGAACTGCCCGCCGAGGAGCGCCAGCGCTTGAACGCCCAGACAAACCCGACCTGGCCGCACGTCCACGCCCGGATCGACTGTTCCTTCGACGAGTTCCTGCGGGTCTTCCCGTCGAATCACATCCTCGCCACGGCCGGGAACCGGATACGCCCGCTCGTCCAGCTCGCCGAGGCTGCCGGCATCCCCGTCGTGCACCTGGGAGAAGAGGGCTCGCCGCGCCCGGTCTGGGAGCGACTCGGCCGAGCGTCCCGGCTCGAGCAGGCCCGGTAGCGCCACACGCCCAGGCCCAGCACCGGCATCCTGGCTCCGCCTGTCAGCTCGCGAGTCGGTTGGTCGCTACTAGCGCGATACACCGGCCGTGAGGAGCTGCGGCCGGAAGCCTTCGATCTCGACGGGCAGCAGCCGATAGCCGCGGACGCCGTGAGCGTCGAGACGCACCTGCAAGATCGCGGTGTGGGCGGCAGCGCCGGCCGACGGAAAGACGAAGTTGCCGAGCGTCCAGGCGACAAGGCTCCGCGGCGTCGGCCGGCTGACCGGCCCGAGCACGTGCGAGTGCGCGCCGAGCACGACCTGTGCACCCGCCGAGAGACAGGCCGCCGCGAGCTGCTGCTGGCGCGAGTCAGGTTGCGGCTGCAGCTCCACGCCCCAGTGCATGAAGCAGACGACGAGGTCGGCTCTGCGGCGGGCGGCGCGTACGTCCGCGGCGATCGCGGCCGGGTCGGCAGCGGCCGTACCCGGGGTGGTCGCGGTCGCACGAAAGCCGGCCGGGTTGATGTCGGAGTAACCGAGGAACGCGACCTTCAGGCCGCCCGCTTCGACGATCGCCGGCCGGCGCGCGAGCAGCTCGTTCGCGCCGGCACCGATCGGCTTGATCCCGGCGGCGCGAACGTAGCGGAGCGTGTCGAGCAGCGCCTCGGAACCGTAGTCGTCGGCGTGGTTGTTCGCGAGCGTGAGCACGTCAAAGCCGGCGAGCCGGGACATCGGCGGCAGCGCCTGCGGCGGCCCGCGGAAGGCGTACGGCTTGACCTCGGCGGTGCCGCGCGTGCTCACCGACGTCTCCAGGTTGCCGGTGGTCATGTCGGCTGCGCGAAGCGCTCGTGCCACACCCGTCCACGGGAATGCGCCGCCGTAGGCGGAGACCGCAGGGCCGACCTGCTCCCCGAACGTGATGTCCCCCACCGCATCGAGGACGAGCGGCCGCACCACGACAACCCCGGCTGAGGCGGTGCTGCCGGCGCCGGCGACGCGGAGCCGGTACCGACCCGGCTCGGGCGCGCGAAAGCGGAACAGGAAGCGGCCGCGCGGCCCGCTTGTCGTGCGTGCGAGAACACTGCCGCCGGTCGTCTGGAGCCGCAGTCGCTCGTTTGCGCCGGCGAACCCTTCGACGTGCCCGGCCGCGCCGGGCGCAAGCCAGCTGGGCAAACGCGAAACGACCCGGAGCACCTGCGCGCGTCTCGAGCGTTCGTTGCCTCGAACTGCACCTGCGGTTGCGTCAGCAGCATGACGGTCGGCAACCACGAGCACACCCGCAGCCGCCACAGCGCACACGACCACCGAGGCGACGATCGCCCTCCAGCGCACACGGCCTCGATTCGCGTCCGCCCCTACTCATCCTGCCCCGTTGCCTGACCGGGCGCCTGTCTCGCCGGAGCGGCAGTTGGCTGTCGCGACCGGAAGGCCCTGGCGCAGCGCGCGCTGCGGGCGATTACCGACTCGCTATGGGGGCGGACCGGATGACAGGGAGCGACCCTTGTGCATAGGAAACATGGCACGGAGCCATTCGGAGAGGTCGTGCGCATCACGGTTCGACCGGTGGGGGCTCTCGCGGCAGCGTGTGTGGTCGCGGCTTTTTTGGCTGCGGGCGCGGCCGGCGCGAGTTCTCCCGCGCGCGCGGCACAGACGCCGGCGGGCGAGGGCTCCCCGTACTGGGCAGCGCAGCCGCCGCAGCCGCCGCAAGAACCTGCGCAGCCGTCCGAGCCCGCCGAGCCGTCCGAGCCCGCCGAGCCTGCGGAGCCCTCCGAGCCCTCCGAGCCTACGAAGCCGTCCGAGCCTGCGGAGCCTACGAAGCCTACGAAGGCGTTCGGGTCGGTGAAGCCGACCAAGCCGACGGCGCCGACGAAGCCGACGGCGCCGACGAAGCCGCCGAAGCCGACGGCGCCGACGAAGCCGACCAAGCCCACGGCGCTGACGAAGCCGACGAAGCCCACCAAGCCGACGAAGCCGACAGCGCCGACGAAGCCGACGCCGCCGGAAAAGCCGACGCCGTAGCGAACGCCATCACAACCGGCGCCGTCACGGCGTTAGCCCCGCGTCGCAGGCGGATCAGCGGCGCATGGCGTGCGTCGATGGACAGCACTGTTTCCTCGGGAGAGGAGCACCCTCTCATGCACATGCGCCGGGTCGAGCTTGGCCAGTCACCCGAGCACGGTGCTCGGCAACACGAAGCCGGCACATGGTGGGCCTATCCCTTGACGCTCAGATTCACCAGCCGCATTCCCGTGACGCCTGTGAGCACGTTGTCGCCGTTCTTGCGGGCCTGGATGCAGAGGCCGACCAGCTTCCCCGCGCGCGCGAGCTGCGACGTGGCGGTGAGCGTGACCGACGCGCTGCCGTCGGCGCCCGTCGCGACCTCGGCCGGCCGGGTCACCGACCCGTACGGAAGCGGGATCACCTGCACGAGCGCACCGCGCACGGGATGGTTGAGCGCGTCGAAGACGACGATGCGCGCGGTCACCGTCCCGCCGGGCTTGATCGTCGTGGGCGAGAAGGTCGCGGACTGGACGACGAGGCGGTCCGGCAGGGTGACGTTGTCGACGCTGACCGACGTCGTGCCGTCGGGGAGCGTCTGCGTGTCAGAGGCGGTCGCCCCAGTCACCAGGCTCGTCGTCGCCGAGCTCGCGAGCTGGTACCCGTCCTCGTTGGTCGCCTTCACCTGCACGAACAGGTTGTGGCCGATGTCCGCGTCGGTGAGCGTGTACGTCGGGCCCGACGCGGTGGGGATCTGGGACCAGCCCGACCCGCTGCTGCGCAGCCAGAAGTAGAGGAACGTCATCGGCGTCCCGCCGGCCCACGTGCCGGGCGTCGCGGTGAGCGTCTGGCCCACCTGCAAACCGGTGAGCGACGGCACGGCGATCGGTACGGGCGGCTGGGGGTTGATCGGCGACGCAGAGCCGGATCCGACGCCGATCAGGGCTGCCGTGAGCGCAAGCGCGAGGATGACGGCGGCGGCGAGCGACGCCTTCACGGAGGTCCGCATGGGTGCTCCTTTCCGAGGTTCCGGCAATGGTCGAGACAACTTGTGTCAAAGATATCGCGGCCTGCGATGTTCCACCGTCCGTCCGGTTCCCGGGGTGCGATACTCGCGGGCGTGAGATGCGCCGGACGGCGATTCGCCCCGGGCCTGCTTGGCGTCGCGGTCGTGCTCGCCCTCGCCTCGTCCGCCTTCGCAGCGAACAGCCCGCCGAAGCTGACGCCGATCCAGGGCGTGTTCGACCCGAACGCGTTCGCGACGACGTACAGCGCGACGGCGGCCGACCCGGACGGCGACAAGCTCAACGAGTCGTGGTCGCTCGCGCCGCCGGCGAAGGATCCGGCGTGCAAGAAGTTCTCGCAGCTCTCGCCGACGAAGGCGATCTGGCACCACGGCGACAAGGACAGCTGCAATCACGCCGTGCAGGGCCCGCGCGGCCACCTGGGCACCGTGCGCTGGGTCGTTTCCGACGGCACCTGGATCTGCACGGAGACGTACGACGGCACGATCAGCGGCGCCGGCGGCGGCGCCGTCTGCTTGAAAAGCCCTCCGCCGCCCGCGTACAAGTGCAGCGGCACGCAGATCAAGCTGTTCGACAACAGCAACGGTGGCGGCGTGCTCAACGGCGGCAAGCCGCCCGGCTTCAACACGAACGGCAAGGCGTACTGCGTCGTCTCGATCACGACCTACCACTGGAACAACGGGCAGGGGAAGGCTCCGGGCACGATCGGGCTGACCGGCAGCAGCACCGTCGGACCGTTCGCAGCGAAGGGCAGCGCCGGGCAGGGAGGCGCTCCGAACGTCAACTGGACGGCGACCGCGCCGGCGGGCAAGCCCGCCGTTATCGACGGCACCTACTCCTGCCAGGACTCCGACCCTGCGAGCTGGTCGCAGAACCAGCAGACGGGCGGCAAGGGCTTCTGCATCGTCTACGGCACGAACGCGGTGAAGACGAGCGGGTCGAGCGCCGCCGGGAAGAAGACGACCACGACGAACAGCAAAGGCAAGACGAAGAAGCCCGCGACGGGTAAGGGCAAGAGCAAGACGACGAAGCCGGCGGCGGGGAAGGGCAAGAGCGGCGGCAAGGGCAAGCTCTCGATCAAGGCCTCGCCCGACAACGGCAAGCCGCCGCTCACGATCACGTTCACGCTCTCCTCGCCGAAGGTGGTGCAATGGCGGATCGACTACGGCGACGGCCAGTCGAAGGTTGCGATCGGCCAGCCGCCTGCGACGATCGCGCACACGTACAAGACAGCGGGGGACTACAGGCCGCGCCTGACGGTGATCTCGTCGCAGAACGCGACGACCTCGAGCAGCGCGACGACGAGCGTCTCCGTCGCGACGGCGCCGCTGATGAGCTTCACGGCGACGCCGGCCTCCGGCAACCCGCCGCTGAAGGTGACGTTCGGGCTCGGCACGACGGTGGTGGCGCAGAGCATCACGAGCTGGAGCGTCGACTTCGGCGACGGGCAGCACGCAGGCGGCTCCGGCAAGCCGCCCGCGTCGGTGTCGCACACGTATGCGGCGGCCGGCAGCTACAAGGCGACGTTCGCCGTCAAGCCCGGCGCGTACGCCGTCGTCGCCACGTTCGCGCAGGTCACCGTCGGCGGCGGCACACCGCCGGTGCTCAGCCTCAGCGCGTCGCCGACCTCCGGAAAGCATCCGCTGGCGGTGAGGTTCACGCTCGGCTCGAACATCCCCGGCACGATCGTCTCCTGGCAGCTCCAGTTCGGCGACGGCCAGCGCGCCGGCGGCTCCGGCAAGCCGCCGGCGTCGGTCTCGCACACCTACGCGAAGGCCGGCACGTACGCCGCCTTCCTCGTCGTCGCCCAGCAGCAGCAGTACGGCGGCGTCCAGTACGTCGTCCCGCGCGGCGGGCTCGCGATCAGCGTCGGCTGACAGCTCGCAGATAGGAAGCGGCCCGCTCCCCGCGGGCCGCTTCCCAGCCATATTCCCCGAGTCCGCCGCGAATGCTCGGAATCCGTTGTAGCAGGCATGATCGGCAATATAGGAATCCGCTGCGTCACCCGGACGGGGGAATCCACGCCGCCGGGGGCGCTTAACGGAAACACTACGCGGCGCCGGCCGACGCCTAGTACGCTCGGGCCAATGGCCGCGCTCTCGCCCTCGCTGCCGCTCGTCCTCCACCTCTCCCTCGTCGTCCCGGGCGAGCTCCGCGACGCGGGCGGCGAGAGGCTGGGCCGCGTCGACGACCTGATCGTCCGCCTCGGCGGGGACGAGTACCCACCCGTCAGCGGCGTCATCGCGCTCGTCGCCGGCCGCCAGGTCTTCGTGCCGGCCGAGCAGGTCGAGGAGATCGCCGTCGGCTGCGTCACGCTGTGCCCCGGCCGGCTCGACCTTCAGCACTTCCAGCGGCGCAAGAGCGAGGTACTGCTGAAGAGGGACGTGCTCGACCGGCAGCTGATCAACATCGACGGCGCGCGGCTCGTGCGCGCGAACGAGATCGAGCTCGCACGCATCGACGGCTGGTACCGCGTCGTCGGCGTCGACGTCAGCCTGCGCGGACTCATGCGCCGGCTCGTCCCGCGCATGCTCGCGCGGCGCGTCTCGCTCGGCACGTTTCTCGACTGGGCGTCGCTCGAGCCGTTCACCGGTCACGTGCCCACCGTGCGCCTGCGCGTCCCGCACCCCAAGCTGGCCCGGCTCCACCCGGCCGAGCTTGCCGACCTGGTGGAATCCGCGTCCCACGGCCAGGGAGACGAGATCATGGCTGCGGTCGCCTCCGACCCCGAGCTCGAGGCGGACGTCTTCGAGGAGCTCGAGGACCAGCACCGGCTCGAGTTCGCCGAGGAGCGCACGGACGCGCAGATCGCCGCGCTGCTCGAGCACATGGAGGCGGACGACGCGGCCGACCTCGTGCTCCAGCTCGAGGAGGACCGCCGCGAGAACGTCGTCACGCTGCTGAGGGGCGTGCAGCGGCGGCGCGTGCGTGCGCTGCTTGGCTACGACCCCGCCGCGGCCGGCGGGTTGATGAGCCCCGAGTTCATCTGCCTCTACGCCCAGGCGACGGTGGCCGAGGCGGTGGAGCGCGTCCGCTCCTCGCGCATCGCGCCGGACAACGCGGCCTGGGTCTACGCGATGAACACGCACTACCGGCTGCGCGGCGGCATCCGCCTCGCCGAGCTGCTGCGCACCGACCCGAAGCTGCGGCTCACCGAGCTGCTGCGCCCGGTGCAGGCGGTGCGGCCGGACGCAGAGCTCGAGGAGGTCGCGCGGTTGATGACCGACTTTGACCTCACGGTCGTGCCCGTCACCGACGAGAACGAGCAGCTCGTCGGCGTGATCACGGTCGACGACGTGCTCGAGGTGGTGCTCCCGCAGGCCTGGCGGCGGCGCTTCGGCGTCCTGGGCGGGGAGTAGCGACAGTGCCTGCGGCAGGGGAGCAGGATGGCAGTCACAGTACGGGCCGCCCGCGCGGCCGCGCAGCGCGTCCTCGGCCGCGGCCCGCGTCTCCGCCCGCGTAGGCGCCCGCCCGCGCGCCTGCTGGCGCTGCTCGCCGTCCTCGGCCCGGGGCTGATCGCCGCCAACGCCGGCAACGACGCCGGCGGCATCGCGACCTACGCGTCGGTCGGCGCGAAGTACGGCTACGACCTCCTCTGGATGATGGTGCTGATCACCGTCAGCCTGATCGTCGTCCAGGAGATGGCGGCCCGGATGGGCGCCGTCACCGGCAAGGGCCTCGCCGAGCTGATCCGCGAGCACTACGGGCCGCGCTGGTCGCTCATCTCGACCGTCGCCGTGCTCGTCGCGAACCTCGGCATCTGCATCTCCGAGTTCGTCGGGATCGGCGCGGCGCTCGGGCTCGCGCACGTTCCGAAGTACGCGTCGGTGCCGATCGCGGCGCTGCTGATCTGGCTACTCGTCGTCCGCGGCTCGTACAAGATCGCGGAGCGGATCTTCGTCGTGATGACGATCCCCTTCTTTGCCTACCCCGTCGCGGCGATCCTCGCGCACCCACACTGGGGCAGCGTCGGCAAGGCGATCGTCGTGCCGCACATCCAGCTCACGGGCCCGTACCTGTTCCTGTTCATCGCGACCGCGGGCACGACGATCACGCCGTTCATGCAGCTCTACGTGCAGTCGGCCGTCGTCGACCGCGGCATCGGCGTCGACGAGCTGACCGCCGAGCGCATCGAGGTCACGGCGGGCTCGATCTTCGCCAACCTCGTCGCCGGCTTCATCATCATCGCCACGGGCGCGACGCTGTTCGTGCACGGCCAATTCAACGTCGGCAACGCCGCCGACGCGGCGAAGGCGCTCGAGCCGTTCGCCGGGCGCTTCGCGGAGGCGCTGTTCGCGGTGGGCCTGCTCGGCGCGAGCCTGCTCGCCGCCGCGATCCTGCCCGTGACGGCGGCCTACGTGATCGCCGAGACGTTCGGCTTCGAGAAGGGGCTGGCGCGGCGTGCGCGCGAGGCCCCCGTGTTCGTCGGCACGCTGACCGCGCTCATCGCGATCGGGACGCTCGTGGCGCTGATCCCCGGCCTGCCGGTGATCCACCTGCTCGTGCTGGTGCAGGTCGTGAACGGCGTGCTGCTGCCGGTGACGCTCGTCTTCGTCTGGCGGCTCGCCTCGAACAGGGAGCTGATGGGCGAGTACCGCAACGGGCGCGTGTTCAACGCCGTCGCGGGGCTGACCGTGTTCGTGACGTCGGCGCTGTCGCTGCTGCTGCTCGGCGTCACCTTCACCGGCCACGCGTAGCCGCTAGGCAGCCGCGCCCACCTCGGCCAGGTACTGCTCGGCCTTGTCCGGGAACATGAACCACTCGAAGTAGTCGCGCGGATCGTCGAAGCCGTTCACGAACCGGTGCGCAAGTTGCCGGCTCTCGTTCCCGGCCGTCAGGAGCTTGAGCACGTGCTCCGGCGGCGGCGACAGGAGCGCGTTCGTCCAGGTGGTCGCGAACTGCCCGTAGCCGTTCCAGAAGCCCTCGAACACCTGCTCCATGAAGGCGCGGTCGTACGGTGCGTCACCGTGCTCCGCGATCGCGGCGAGGTAGGCGGCCGCCATCTTCGACGCGTTGTTCGAGCCCTGGCCGGTGATCGGGTCGTTGAGCATGATCGCGTCCGCGAGGCCGAGCACGAGCCGCCCGGACGGTAGCTCGGCGACCGGGCTGCGCACGGTCGGCGGGAAGCGGCCGACGAGGATCCCGTCCGGGTCGGTCAGCTCCACGTCGTGACAGCGCTCCGCCTCCCACGGCATGAACGTCTCGAGGATCCACTTCGACTTCGCGAGATGCTCCGCGGGCGTCGTCACGTCGCCCCAGCAGTCCATGGGGCCGCCGGGAACGCCCTCGAAGACCATGATCTCGCAGGGCCCCGTGGTCGTTAGCGCGGGGAAGACGAAGTACTCGCCGACGGTCGGCACGAGGTTGAAGCAGACGGCCGAGTACTCCGCCCGCGGCGTCATACCGGCGACGTACGTGAGCGCGAGGGCGCGCATCGGCTGCTCGTACGGCGAGCGGGACGCGTCGCGCTCGAACAGCCGAACGATCTCTCCCTTGCCGGCTGCGACGACCACCCCGTCGACGGCGTAGTCGGCGCCCGTGACGAACGACGCGTCGTCCGAGCAGAGGAAGAGCACGACGCTCGCGACCTCCTCCGGGTCGCCGGCGCGGCCGAGCAGGTGAAACGGCGCCGCGACGCGGTCCGTCTTCTCCCGGTCGCCGCCGGAGAGCTCGACCATCACCTTCGACCAGGTCCACCCGGGCGAGACCGAGTTGGCGCGAATGTTGTCGGCGGCGAGGTCCATCGCCATGTTGCGCGTGAGCTGCACGATCGCCGCCTTGCTCACGGGGTAGAGCCAGCGTCCGGTCTGCGCGACCTTCGCCGAGATCGACGCGAAGTTGACGATCGCGCCGCCGCCGCGCTTCAGCAGGTACGGGTGCACGATCTTCGCCGCCATCGCCGCGCTCACGACGTTGACGTTCAGCGACTCGAGCCAGTCCTCGCGGGGTGAGGCGAAGCCCTCGTCGACGTACGAGCACGCGAGGTTGACGAGGAAGTCGATCCCGCCGAAGTGGGCCGCCGCCGCGGCGGCGAGTTGTGCGAGCTGCGCGTCGTCGCGGATGTCGGTGCGGGAGAAGAGCACGGCGTCGCCGAGCTCGCCGGCCAGCCGCTGCCCGCCCTCCTCGTCGATGTCGGCGACGGCCACCCTCGTGCCCGCGGCGCAGAAAGCGCGGACGACGGCGGCCCCGATCAGGGTCGCGCCGCCGGTCACGACCGCCGTCTTGCCGTCGAGCCCACGCATCTGCCCCTCCTCGTCCGGTCCTGGGGAGCGATCCTACGACGGCGGGATCAGTGCTTCAGGTGGAAGAACGCCTTGTAGATGTCGCGCGCCGCCGGCGCCGCGGCCTCGACGCCGAAGCCGCCGTGCTCGATCATCACGACGACGACGACCTCCGGATGGCGCCCGGCCGGCGCCCAGGACGCGTACCAGGAGTGGTCGTCGCCGGGAGGCGCCTCGGCGGTGCCGGTCTTGCCCGCAACCGGGACGGGGAAGCTCGCGAACACCGAGGCGGACGTGCCCGAGTGCGCCGCCTCGTACAGGCCCTGCCGGATCGCGGCGATGTCGACGAGCTTCACATGGCGCACGGGCGGGAAGCTGAGCTTCCGCACGGTGTCGCCGCGCACGACCGCGTCGGCGACGTGCGGTCGCACGACCGTGCCGCCGTTCGCGAGCGCCGAGTATGCGACCGCGAGCTGCAGCGGGCTCACCTGCAGCAGGCCCTGGCCGATCGCGAGGTTGATCGTCTGCCCCTCGTACCACGGTGAGTGCTGCGTCTTCTGGAGCCAGGCCGGCGTCGGGACGAGCCCCGCCATGTCGCCGGTGAGGTCGACGCCGGTTCGCTGTCCGAGCCCGAGCTTGTGCGCCCACTGCTGGATCGCCATGCCCTGCTTGCTCGGATCGCTGGCGTAGATGCGGTCGCCGAGCCGGTAGAACCACGTGTCGCACGACTGCGCGAGCGCAGTCGGCAGCGTCATGCTCTCGTAGATGCCGGCCTCGACGTTGTGGAACACGTAGCTGCCGAGGTTGAACGAGCCGCTGCAGAGCAGCGGCGTCGACGGGGTGATCACCCCCGTCGAGAGCGCGGCCTCGGCGACGATCGGCTTGAACGTGGAGCCGGTCGGGTAGACGCCGGCGATCGCGCGGTCGACGAGCAGCGCCTGCGGATCGGCGTTGTAGAGGCGGCTGCGGTAGGCGGGGTCCTTCGCCGCGGCCACCTGGTTGTACGTCGGCACGCTCGCGAGCGCGTAGATCCCGCCCGTCCACGGGTTCATCACGACGGCGGAGCCGCCGGTCGGGTGGTACCCGAGCTTCTCGGAGAGCGCGATCCCGTGCTGCACCGCCGCTTCGGCGGCGCGCTGGAGCTGCGCGTTGATCGTGAGCTGAAGCGTCGGCAGCGTCTTCCCGGACGGCACGCGAAGCGGGCCGGCGATGCGCCCCTGCGAGTCGACTTTCAGGCGCGCGCGGACGAAGCCGGCGTTGAGCAGCGAGTCGTAGACCGCCTCGACTCCCGACTGGCCGACGATCTCGCCGGCGCTTGCGCGGCGGTAGCGCTTCTGCGCCAGCTCGGGCTTGCTCACCTCGCCGAGCAGGCCGAGGAACTCGCTGCCGAAGGCCCCTTGCGGATAGCTGCGCGAGACGACGGGCGCGACCTTGAACTCGGGGTACGCGGCGGCCCGCTCCGCGAGGTAGACCGCGAGGCCGTTGTCGGGTCGCGGCACCACGACCGCGGGCGCGAACGGCGAGCGGACGACGGAGCGGCGGATTCGCTCGACGAACGTCGCGACGGGGACGTGCGCGAGCTTCGACAGCGTGCTCAGGTCGCGTGTGCCCTCGGCGGTCGGGCTCCACGCGCCGTGGGAGTCGACCGAGCCGAGCGCGTTCACGTCGGCGACGACGACGACGCGGCCGGTCGTGCCGGCGAGCAGCCGCCCTTTCGAGTCCACGATCGGGCCGCGCGGGCCCACGAAGTCGACCGTGCGGAACGCCTGCTGGTTCGCAAGCGAGGTGTAGGCGGGCCCGTGGAGCACCTGGATCGACCAGGCGCGCAGCACGAGCACGCAGATCGCGGCGCCGACGAGCGCGGCCAGGCCGCCGATGCGGACGAAGAAGCCGGGGCTGCGGAAGTAGGGCGCGTCGGCGCGCGAGTAGGGCTCGACGCGGCGCCCGTCGGGCAGGATGCGCGGGAGGGTGACCCGGCGCGGGGGGTCGGGGCTGGAGATGGCTACGGCGGCTGCGGCACGGTCGATCTCGTCGGTTCACGCGTGCCCGGGCCGCAGACGGACACGTGCCCGCCAGTCTAGTGGACGACCAGGGACCGGGGGCCCGCCCGCCAGCTTCGACACCAGATCGCTACTCGTCGGCGAGCTCGTCGGCGATCAGCGCGACCGCGAGGCTGTGCCAGGCCAGCTCGGGCCCGGCGCGGAGCGCGGCGAGAGCCTCGGACACCCGCGGCAGGCCGTCCGCGGCGGCCGCGAGCCGGTCGAGCGCGGCGCCCAGCGCGGCGCGTCGCTCTGCGGTGTCCAGCTCGCCTGCGAGCCGCTCGGCGGCGATCGAGTCCAGGTCGAGCTCCCGGTGCGGGTCGCCGCCGGCGGCGAGCACGAACAGCGCGCGGCGCCGCGCAGCGTTCAGCTCCCCCGCGCCGATCCCGAGCTCGCCCGCGACGAGCCAGACGAGCACGACGAGCAGCTCGCCCGCCTGCGGGTCGAGTCCGGAGGCCTCGAGCTCCTCTAGCCGGGGTCTCGGCAATCGCCCGCCTCGCCTTCGCAGCAGCCGAGCTTCCACTTGCAGCGAGGACACTGCCAGGTCGAATGGCGCCACTCCATCTCGGCGCCGCAGCGCAGGCAGATCTCCTTCACGGCGGTCACGGCAGAAGGGCTACGTCCTGGAGACGACGGAACCGGCACTCCGTCTCGAAGCCGAGCCGCCGCAGGATCGGCGCGGACGTGTTCTTCGCCTGCACGGCGAGCGCCGGGGTGCCGCGCGCGGCCGCGTCGTCCCAGCGGGCACGGACGAGAGCGCGGTACGCGCCGCGCCCGCGCGCCCACTCCGCCGTCGAGCCGCCTGACATGAGGACGCCGCGAGGCGAGAAGTACGACCAGCCGGCGCCGGCGATCCGTCCGTCGACCCAGGCCGCGTAGAGCGCCGAGGCGTCGCTGCTCCGCCGGAGCTCCCACGCGCCGGCGAGGGCGTCCCGGCTCCGGCGCCGCTCGGCCGGGAAGTCGAACACCTCGTACTGCAGCTCGGTGGCGGCGACGAAATCCTCCAGCGTCTCGACGTGCCTCGCCACGACGCCGGCGGGGCCGGGCGGGGGAGGGGCCGTGAGCAGCATCCCGTCGATCAGGTAGTCGTCCACGATCGCCTCGAGACCGGCGGCGAGGAGGCGTTCCTCGACGTCCGCCGGCGTCGAGCGCTCGCTCAGCCACCAGCTCGCGATGCTCCCGCCCGTCTCGCGCATGAAGGCGCGGACCCTCTCGACCGCCGCGTCAGCGCGCGACCCGTCCAGCCGGATCCGCTGCACGGCGGTCCACTTCGCACCGGTCTCGCCGAGCAGCACGAAGCGCTCGTCTGAGACGAACGCCGCGCCGGGCCCCCGCAGCGTGAACGCCGCCGGGGCCTCGACGAACTCCTCAAGCTCAGTCCGCGTAGTACTCGTCGGCGATCGAGAGGACGTCGTCAAGGATCGCGATGCCCTCCTCGAGCTCCTCGCGCGTGATCGTCAGCGGCGGGCAGACCATGATCACGTTCCAGTGCGTCATCAGGTAGAGGCCGCGCTCAAGCGCAGCCTTCGCGAGACGCGCCATCGGCGCCGCGGCCTCGCCGCCCGCGTTGAACGGCACGAGCGGCTCGCGCGTCTTCCGGCTCCTCACGAGCTCGAGCCCCCAGAAGCAGCCGAGCCCGCGCACCTCGCCGATCGACGGGTGCTTCGCGGCAAGCCCGTGCAGCTGCTCTCCGAACACGGGCCCCATCTCCGCCGCGTGCTCGACGACGCCCTCCTCGCGGAAGGCCTCGATCGACGCGACGCCGACCGCGCACGCGAGCGGATGCCCGCTGTACGTGAGCCCGCCGCCGAAGTACTTGTCGCGCACCCACGCGGCGATCGGCTCGCGGATCGCCATCGCGCCGAGCGGCACGTAGCCGGAGTTGATCCCCTTCGCCATCGTGAGGATGTCCGGCACGACGCCCCAGTTGTCGACGGCGAACCACGTGCCCGTGCGGCCGAAGCCGGCCATCACCTCGTCGGCGATGAGCAGGATCCCGTGCCGGTCGCAGACCTCGCGGATCGACTGCAGGTAGCCGTCGGGCGGGACGATGATCCCGTTCGTGCCGGTGACCGTCTCGAGGATCACGGCGGCGACCGTGTGCGGCCCCTCGTACTGGAGGATCTCCTCGAGGTGCGGTGCGCCCGTGCAGACCGGGCACGGATCCGGATGGCCGGCGGGGCAGCGGTACGTGTACGGGTCGAACATGCGCACGATGCCCGTGATCCCCGGCTCGGCCGGCCAGCGGCGCGGGTCGCCGGTGAGCGTGATCGCGCCCGCGGTCGCGCCGTGGTAGCTGCGGTACCGCGCGATCACCTTGTGGCGGCCCGTGTACCAGCGGGCGAGCTTGATCGCGTTCTCGTTCGCCTCGGCGCCGCCGTTCGTGAAGAACGTCATTGCGAGGTCGCCCGGGGTGACCTCGGCGATCAGGCGCGCGAGCGTCGAGCGCGGCTCGGTCGCCATCGGCGGGCCGATCGTGCAGAGCTTGTCGGCCTGCTCCTTGATCGCGGCGACGAGCTTCGGGTGCTGGTGGCCGATCGAGACGTTGACCAGCTGGGAGGCGAAGTCGAGATAGCGCTTCCCCTCGTAGTCCCAGAAATAGCGGCCTTCCGCGCCCGCAACGGGCAGCGGGTCGATCGCGTCCTGCACCGACCAGGAGTGAAGGACGTACTTCTTCGCGTCCTCGCGGACCTGCTCGCCGAGCTGGGAATTCGTCTCGATCGTCGCCATGCCGGGAGACTACCGTTAGGCTGATCCGAACACCGCGGAGGAGGCGAAGATGACCGAGCTTGCAACCCCGCCCGTCGAGGAGCGCACGGGCGTCAAGCGGATCAGCCACTGGATCGGCGGACGCAGCGTCGCAAGCGAGTCCGGTCGCAGCGGTCCCGTCTACAACCCCGCCACCGGGCGGCAGACCGGCGAGGTCGACTTCGCCACGGTGGAAGAGGTCGATCAGGCCGTCCAGGCGGCGAAGGCCGCCTTCCCGGCCTGGCGCGCGGTCTCGCTCGCGCGGCGCGCCGAGCTCTTCTTCCGGATCCGCGAGCTCGTGGCGGCGCGCCGCGAGGAGTTGGCGCGGCTGCTTACCGCCGAGCACGGGAAGGTCCTCTCCGACGCGATCGGCGAGGTGACGCGCGGGCTCGAGGTGATCGAGTTCTGCTGCGGCCTCCCGACGCTGCTGAAGAGCGAGTACACCGAGCAGGCCTCGAGCGGGATCGACGTGTATTCGATCCGGCAGCCGCTCGGCGTCGTCGCGGGGATCACGCCGTTCAACTTCCCGGCGATGGTGCCCATGTGGATGTGGGCGCCGGCGCTTGCCTGCGGCAACACGTTCGTGCTCAAGCCGTCGGAGAAGGATCCGTCGGCGTCGCTCTGGACGGCAGAGTTGCTGAAGGAGGCCGGCGTCCCGGACGGCGTCTTCAACGTCGTCCACGGCGACAAGGTCGCCGTGGACGCGGTGCTCGAGCATCCGGACATCGCCGCGGTCTCGTTCGTCGGCTCGACGCCGATCGCGCGCTATGTCTACGAGACGGCGACCTCGCGGGGCAAGCGTTGTCAGGCGCTTGGCGGGGCGAAGAACCACATGATCGTGCTGCCGGACGCGGACATCGACATGGCCGCGGACGCGGCGGTGTCGGCGGCGTACGGCTCGGCCGGCGAGCGCTGCATGGCGACCTCGCAAGTCGTGGCGGTCGGGAACGTCGCCGAGCCGCTGATCGCGGCGATCAAGGAGCGGATCCCGAAGGTGAAGGTCGGGGACGGGCTCGATCCGTTGTCCGAGATGGGCCCGCTCGTGACGCAGGAGCATCGCGACAGGGTCGCGTCCTACGTCGAGAACGCGCCCGGCGAGGGCGCCAAGGTGCTCGTCGACGGGCGGGAAGGGGCGCCGGCGGACGGTTTCTTCCTCAAGCCGTCGCTGCTCGACGACGTGAAGCCGGGCATGCGGGCCTACGAGGACGAGATCTTCGGCCCGGTGCTGGGCGTGACTCGAGTCGCGACATACGACGAGGCAGTGCAGCTCGTGAACGACAACCCGTACGGCAACGGCACCGCGATCTTCACGCGCGACGGCGGCGTCGCCCGCCGGTTCCAGTTCGACGTGGAGGCCGGCATGGTCGGCATCAACGTCCCGATCCCGGTGCCGGTCGCGTACTACTCCTTCGGCGGCTGGAAGGCGTCGCTGTTCGGCGACCGCCACATCTACGGGCCGGAGGGGATCGACTTCTACACGCGCGGCAAGGTCGTCACCTCGCGCTGGCCCGATCCCGCTACATCGAAAGTGGATCTCGGCTTCCCGCAGACGCGCTAGCGAGTGAATCCGCGACCAGGTCGCGACGAGGTCGCGACCTGGTCGCAGCCGTTCAGTGCCGCCGCGTCGGCGTGCGCGTCCCGAACTCCTGCGACCAGAGCGTCGCGCCGTCGTAGCCCTGGAACGTCTGGTTCGGCAGATAGCCGACGCCGAGGTCGCGGAACGCGGCGGTGAGGATGTTCTCGCGGTGGCCCGTCGAGTGGAGCCAGACGTTCATCGTCTGGCGGGCGCTGCCGTAGTCGCCGGTGCCCCAGGCGATGTTCTCGCCGACTCTGTAGCCGTTCGCTCCCGCGAGATAGCGGGCGAACATCGTCGTGAACGGCTTGCCGCACGGCGTGTGGCTGAACTCGCTGCAGGAGACGTTCGCGGCGAGCTTGTCGCGTCCCGCCAGCTGGAGGGACGGGGCCAGCTCCAGGGGAGCGAGCCCGGCCTGGGCGCGGGCGTAGTTCGTCAGGCAGAGCATCGCACGGCTGGCCGTCGCCTGACTCAGGTCGAGCTCGGTGTCCGCGGCGCAGGTGCCGGCGGGTGCGAGCAGTGCGGCATAGGGATCGCCCGCGGCGCGGGCGGCGGCGGAGCCGGCTGCGGCCAGGAAGCAGGCGGCGAGGAGGGCGGCGGCGGCGACCTTCATGCTCTCCCCGTCGGCAGCGCGGGCGCCGGTCCTTAGCCCGGACCGAGTGGATCGATGCAACCTTCGATCTTCGGCGATCGTGCTGAGTCTCTTCATCGTCACGACTGCGACACGCTGCGCTCGAAGATCGCTGCCGCGGCCGTGTGAAAGCCGGGCGGCAGGCCGTCCGCAGCGAAGGCCGCCGCGATCTCCTGCATCTCGCCGATCCAGCGCCAGCCCTCGCCTCCGCTGACCCTCGGCGGCGGCGAGACGCCGCTCGTGACCGGACGAGCGCGGCGCCGCGCCCATCTCGCCCGGGTGCAGCAGCCCGGCGACCGTCACGGCGCGAACGTCACCGGCTCGCCGAGCAGCGTCGTCCGCGCCGGCGTCGTCTCCGCGACGACGCGGCCGCGCCGGATCACCCAGCGCCGCGGAGCGTGCAGCCGCAGCACCTCGAGCGCGCTCGGCGCGTCGAAGACCACGAGGTCGGCCGGCTTGCCCTCCTCGATCCCGTACTCGTCCTCGACCGCGAGCGTGCGCGCGCCGCGCTCGGTCGCGCAGCGCAGCATCTCGGGGATCTCCTCGAGCCCGCTCATGTACGTGAAGTGGAGCGCGAGGCTCGCAGCCTCGACCATGTCCGCGCGGCCCATGGAGTACCACGGGTCCATGATCACGTCGTTGCCGAGGGAGACGTTGACGCCCGCCGCGAGCAGCTCCTTCAGCTGCGCGAAGCCGCGCCGCTTCGGATAGACGTCGAGCCGTCCCTGGATCAGGGAGTTCGCGAACGGGTTGACGACGATGTTGATGCCGGCGCGGCGCAGGAAGCCGTGGAGCTTCGACGAGTAGTACGGCTCGTACGAGCCCATCGCCGTGCAGTGGCTCGCGGTGACGCGGCCGCCGAGCCCGAACTTGACGGTGTCGTCCGCCATCACCTCGAGGAAGCGGCTGTTCGGGTCGTCGGTCTCGTCGCAGTGCACGTCGATGCGGCGGGAGTACTGCTTCGCGAGCTCGAAGACGCGATGCACCTCCTTGAGCCCCAGCTCCGACGTCGGCTCGTAGTGTGGGATGCCGCCGACGCAGTCGACGCCGAGCCGGACCGCGTTCTCGAGCCGCTCCGCGTCGCCGTCGCGCGCGAAGATCCCGTCCTGCGGGAACGCGGTCACCTGGATCGTGCAGAGCTCGGCGACCTCGTCGCGCAAGCGCAGCAGCCCGCGCACCATCGCCTCGTTCTCGCCCGAGACGTCGGCGTGGGCGCGGATGAACAGCGTTCCCTGGGCGACCGACCAGCGCACGATCTCGTGCGCGCGGTCGAACACGTCCTGCTCGGTGAGGCTCGGCTTCAGCTCGCCCCAGACGTGGATGCCCTCGATCAGCGTGCCGGAGGCATTCCAGCGCGGCCGGCCCGCAGTGAGCGACGCGTCGAGATGGAGGTGGCAGTCGACGAGCGGCGCGGTAACAAGGCGAGCCTCGACGTCGACCTCCTGTGCGCCGTCCGCGGGCAGGGACTCGCCGATGCGGGCCCAGCGGCCGCCCTCCGCGGCGAGGTCGACGAGGCGCCCGTCGAGCAGACGCGCGTTGCGGACGACGAGGTCCGGGGCCGCCACGTCCGACACTCTACGGCGTGCGGAAGCCGAGGACGAACGAGGTGCGCCGGCCCCAAGGGTCGATCGCGGTGACGCGCACGTTGCCCAGGGCGCCGTGCGGCAGCCCGCGGGCCGCGATGCGCAGCCGCACGGGGAAGCCGCCCGCGTTGAGCACGCGCGTGTGCACGGTCTTCCGGCCGGCGCCGGCCAGCGGCAGCGCGAGCCGCGAGCCGCGCGGGAGCAGCGTCGGCCGTGCGCCGCCCGGGCCGAAGGCGTTCGCGTAGAGATCGGACTGTGAGCTGACGGAGAGGCGGGTGACGAGCAGGAGCGAGCCGTCGCGCTGCCGGCGCACCTGCAGCGGCGCGAGCCGCGCGAGCACCGGCTGGAGCGCCGAGACGCGGCTCGGGTCGCCCCAGGCGCCGGGCTGGAAGAGCGCGAAGCGGCCGGCTTCGCGCGTCAGTACGTGCAGCACCGCACCGTCGGTGTACGTCCCTTCGTCGACGCCGTCGGGCAGCGTCGGGCTCGTGAGCGGGGCGACCGGCAGCCAGACACGCCCGTCGGTCGAGAAACCGATCACCTGCCCGGGCGGCGCGGCGACATACGCGAGGTCGACCGGCCACGGCAGCGTCGCCGCCGGGGGCTCGATGTCGAGCGTCACGCCGGTGGCGGCAAGCCAGAGGCTGCCATCCGTGGGCGCGAGCGACACGGTGGCGCCGGTCGGCACCGCGCCGGGCTGCCACGTGACGGTGGCCCGCCCGTCGGCGGTGACGACTGCGCCCGCGGCGCCCGGCTGGACGGCCGCGGAGCCGGAGACCGCCGGCGGCACCGGCGCCGCGGCGATCGCCGCCGTCGTCGGGGCCGTGGCCGTCTGGGCGCCGCCCTTGCCCGTCGCCGTGACGACGAGCGAGAGCGTCGTGCCGATGTCGCCCGGGGTGAGCGTGTACGTGGCCCCGATCGCGTCGGCGATCGACGTGCAGTTCGCGCCCGTCGCGTCGCAGCGGCGCCAGGTGAACGCGTATGAGGTCGGCGAGCCGGTCCACGTGCCCACCGACGCCGTCAGCGTCTGCCCGACCTCCGTTGTCCCGGAGAGCGTCGGGGCGACGATCGCCGACGGGCGCGCGGAAGCGGACTCGCCCGCTGGTGCGATCGCGAGCGTGGGCGCCGACGTGGCGACCGCCGTCCCCTCGCTCGATGCTGCGGTCACCGAGAGCACGAGTGCGTGGCCGACGTCACTCGCGGTCGGCGTATACGTCTCGAGCGTCGCGCCGGGGATCGAGGCGCAGGTCAAGCCGGCGGCGTCGCAGCTCTGCCACTGGTACGTGAAGGTCAGCGGCTTGCCGCCGCTCCAGAATCCGGGCACGGCCGCGAGCTTCGCGCCTGCCTGCGCGGTGCCGACGACGCTCGGCGGCGTCGAGACGGCCGGGACGCCGTGCGGAAACGCGGGAAGGGCGAACTGGACCGGATTCGTGCCGTTGAGACGGTCCCCGTCGGCGCAATGGGCGATGCCGGGGATCGTCGAGCAGTCCGTCCATTGCCAGAACGTCCAGCCGAGGCCGCCCCAGTTCGACGCGGGCACGGTCGGCGCTGTGTTCGTCGTCCAGTGGGCGATCCAGAGCAGGTGGCTGTCGGACGCGATCGCCGGCGAGTCGCCGAGCGCCGTCTTCCAGAAGGCCGGCGAGACGTAGACCATCGCGTCGACGCCGGTGAGCGCGTTCACCTCGTCCAGCCACGCCTGCGTCCACTGCAGGAGGTCCGCCACCGACAGGCCGCCCCTCTCCTCGAGGTCGAGCACCGGCGGTAGATCGCCCGCCGCCGGCTCCGCGATCCCGACGAAGAAGTCCGCCTGCGCGATGGCATTGGCGACGATGCCGGCGGCGCCCGAGCCTCCCGGCCGTGCGAAGTGGTAGGCGCCGATGCGGAGCCCCAGGCTGTTCGTCCCGGCGCGGTTGATCGCATACGTCGGGTCGATCAGCGTCGTGCCTTCGGTGGCCTTGGCGAAGACGAAGCCGTAGCCGGCGCTCGAGACCTGGATCCAGTCGATGGCGCCCTGGTAGTGCGAGACGTCGAGGCCCTTCGCATATGTCGCCGCGGGAGCGCCCGCGGGCGCGCACAGCGCGACCGCGAGGGTGGCGAGAAGTGCGAGAAGCACCCGCCGGGGGCGTCGGCTACCGGCAATCGTGACCCCCACGACGCACCGAGGCTAGCGAAACGGTGTTTGGAGCGCGTAAAGAGGTATCGAACGCAGTAGGCTCGCAGCGTGTCCGGGCCGCCGTACAGGCCGCTGAACGCCCAGGTGATCCCGCGGTTCGCGGGTATCCGCACGTTCATGCGGGCGCCGAACGTGACCGATCTCGCCGGCGTCGATGCGATCGCGTACGGGATCCCGTTCGACACGGCGACGAGCTACCGCACCGGCCCGCGCTTCGGCCCCGAGGCGATCCGCTCCGCGTCTGCGCTCATCCGCCCGTACAACCCGGGCCTCGACGTGAACGTCGTCGAGTCGCTCTCTCTCGTCGACTACGGCGACGTGCCGGTGTCGCCCGGCGACACCGAGCGGACGTACGCCCAGATCGAGGAGGCGCTCACGCCGGTCGTCGAGGCGGGCGTCTTCCCGGCCGCGATGGGCGGCGACCACTCGATCACGCTCGCCGAGCTGCGCGCACTCGCGAAGCGCTACGGGCCGCTCGCTCTCGTGCAGCTCGACTCGCACGGGGACACGTGGGAGCAGTACTTCGGGCAGAAGTACTTCCACGGCACGACGTTCAAGCGGGCGGTGGAGGAGGGGCTTCTCGACGCGCGGTCGTCGGTGCAGGCGGGGATGCGCGGCTCGCTCTACGGCGCCGAGGACATTCAGGTCGCACGCGACCTCGGCTTCACCGTGCTGACGACGGACGAGCTGCGCGAGCTCGGCGCCGCCGGCTACGGCGAGCTCGTGCGCAGCACGGTCGGAGCGCATCCCGTCTTCATGTCCTTCGACATCGACTTCCTCGACCCGGCGTTCGCGCCCGGCACCGGCACGCCGGAGGTGGGCGGCTTCTCGACGGCAGAGGCGCTCGCGTTCCTGCGCTCGCTGCGCGGGATCAAGCTCGCCGGCTGCGACGTCGTCGAGGTCTCGCCGCCCTACGACGGGCCGGGCATGCAGACCGCGCTCGCCGGCGCGAACGTGCTCTACGACCTCCTCTCCCTGCGCGCGATCGGAGGCGCCCCTTCTTGAGCATCCAGGCCTGCCTGACCTTCGACGTCGACGCCGAGGCGCCGATCCTCGCCGAGAGCGGCCGCTACGCGCGCAACGCCGGGGTGATGTCGCACCAGGCGTACGGCCCGCTCGTCGGCGTGCCGCGCATCCTCGGCCTGCTGCGCGAATACTCGCTGCCGGCGACCTTCTTCGTCCCCGGCTGGACGGCCGACCGCTATCCGCAGACGGTCGAGGCGATCCTCGCTGAGGGCCACGAGGTCGGCCATCACTCCTACGCGCACTACTCGCCGTTCGCGCAGAGCGAGGAGGAGGAGCGCGCCGACTTCGAGCGGGCGCTCGTCTCGCTGCAACGGCTCGGCGTGGCGGTCGAGGGCTTCCGCTGCCCGAGCTGGGAGCCGAGCTGGCGGACGCCGCGCATCCTCGCCGAGCACGGGCTCGCCTACGACTCCTCGCTGATGGACTCGGACAGGCCCTACCTGCTCGACACCGGGGCGGGGGAGATCGTCGAGCTGCCCGTGCACTGGTCGCTCGACGACTGGGAGCAGTACGCGTACATCCCGGACCCGCCGTTCCGCTCCGCGATCGAGTCGCCGGCCAAGGTGCTCGACCTCTGGACGAGCGAGCTCGACGCGATGCGCCGCTACGGCTGTCTGTTCGTGCTCACCTGCCACCCCTTCCTGTCCGGACGGCCCCACCGGGTCGAGGTGCTGCGTACCTTGATCGAGCATGCGCTCGCGGCCGGCGACGTCGAGTTCCTCGCGTGCCGCGAGGCCGCGCGGCGCGCCCGCGAGGACGCTACGGTCGACCGGCGCGTGTTGACCCCGGTCGAGGTCGAGCCGGGCCTCTACCCGGATTCGACCTAGTGGACGCGGCCATAAGTTCGTTCGTGTCTGGCGGTTCGCAAACCAAGCAGGCCTAGGACGCAGGGAGGCCGCATACCCGTAGGTATGCGGCCGACCGAGGACAACGGCATGCG
>JBEKEH010000015.1:0-36021 GCA_050013935.1 Gaiellaceae bacterium
CGCGTGGTCGGTGCCCGGGGCGACGATCCCGTCTGGAGCCTCGGCCCTGGCCAGCCGCTCGACCGCGGGCTCGTCGTCGATCGAGACGATGGCACGCCGGTCGGCGTAGCGGAAGCCCGGCGCCGAAGGATCGCGGTCGGCGGCGACGAGCGTCAGGCCGCGGCGGCGGGCCGCGGCGAGGACTCCGAGCTGCGCCGGCCCGGCGCCGAGGACGAGCAGTCGCGCCGACCCGTCGTGAGCCACCCCGGCATTGTCGCGGAGGCGCCCGTCGGTGCCGCCGGGGAGGCGTCCGCGGCCTCCCGCCCGGACCACTCGCACGGGGGATGCGCCTCGCCGAAGCGGGCATCACCGTTCGAGAGTTGTGTCTGCGGCCCTGACCAGCAACCGGAAGGTGATCCTCATCCTGGCGGCTGCCGCCTACGCAGCCGTCCTCGCGGCGTTCATCGCGTTCGAGCACGGCGGCCTCGGGCTCGCGCACTTCTTCTACGTGCCGATCTGCCTCGTCGCCCTCGTCAGCGACGCGCCGCGCGGCGCACTCGCCGGCGTTCTCGCCACGGGCCTCTATGCGATCGGAGTCGTCGTCGCCCTGCACGTGAGCGACACGCACGCGCTGCTGGAGTGGACCGCGATCCGGCTCGTCACGTTCACGCTCGCCGGCGCGCTCGTCGGCTGGTACGCGAGCAGCAACCGGACGCTCGTCTCCCGGCTGCGCGACCACGCGACGACGGACTTCCTCACCGGCCTCGGCAACGCGCGGATCTTCGACGAGGAGCTCGCGAGGCGCTGCGCGACCGGGCTGCCGTTCACGCTCGTCCTCGCCGACATCGACGACCTGAAGCGCATCAACGACTTCCACGGGCACGAGGCCGGCAACGCCGCGCTGCGCCGCATCGCGGAGATGCTGCGCGCCAACACCCTGCCCGGCGACCACGTCGCGCGCGTGGGCGGCGACGAGTTCGCAATCCTCACCGACCTGCCCCTGGAGCAGACCGCACTCCAGTGCGCCCGCATCGCTCGCGCGCTCGCAGCGGAGGACCTCCACCTCAGCTTCGGCACCACCGCCCACCCCCAGGACGGCGCGTCCGCCGTCGAGTTGTTCTGCAAGGCCGACGACCGCCTCTTCACGGCGAAGCTCCTGAGCAGGAACCGCCGCACGGTCGTCTCGCTGGCGACGACGAGCTAGTGGCCGGGGCCATACGACGGGTTGAGGGCGGCTGGGAAGCCGCCCTCAACGCTCGCACCGGCGGCGGGCCGAGCCGCCGGCCGTCGTCGCTCTAGGCGGCTCGCTCCTCCTCGGCGGAGAGCGGGTTGTAGAACGCCCCCAGGTGCAAGCCGTACACCGCGTGCCAGATGAAGATGCCGATCACCGTCTTCCAGCCGAGGTTGTTCGTGAAGAAACCGGGATGGAACTCGGGGAAGTTGCGCGGCACCCAGAGCAGCGCGCTGAGAACGGCGAGCACGCCGGCCCAGATCAACGCTTTCCGGACGTTGCCGAGCACCGTGTTCCGGCCCGGCAGGAGCGGGTGGATGAGGAAGCAGAAGATGAGCCCGTAGCAGATGCCGGTCATGTAGTGGTAGACCGTGCCGGCCCAGAACTGCTGGGTCCCCGTCGCCCCGGTTCCCGTGTGCCCGAGGAGCAGGATGCCTTGAACCCGGGCCACCCGAGTACCGGTATGCCGATGAACGATATCGTCCTCGTTCCGGGCGACGACCCAGGCACGCCGAACGACCCCGGCCGCACGGCGTGAGCCGCGCCGCCGCACCGGATTGACCGGCCGCAGGGCCCCTGTTTAGTATTTTTGAACATGCCGGTCCCCGGGAAACGATGACGCATCATCTGGGCCGCCTCAGCGAGACGCCGGCGTTCACCGGCGGCTACGCCGGGCACTCCGAAGGCCACACGCGCCGGTCGCTGATCGACCGCGGCGCCGGCTCCGTCCACCAGGAGGTCGTCGTCGCCGAGCTTGGCCCGGGCGGCAGCGTCGACCTGCACCTGCACGCCTTCGAGGAGGCCTTCTACGTCCTCGAGGGCCGCCTCGAGCTCACGGCGGCCGGCTCGATCGAGCAGCTGGCGGCGGACGACTACGTCTTCGTCGAGCGCGGAGTCGCGCACGCGCTCCGGAACGAATCCACAGAGCCCGCCCGCTGGTTCGAGGTGAGCGGCCCGCAGCCGGGCGCCGCGCTCGAGGACACCGTCTTCCTCGAGGGCGACGCGCCTCCGGTCGAGGCCGACCCGCCGTACCGGAAGGGACATTTCGACCCGGCCGACCTGCCGGCGCCGACGAGCGCGATCGGCCTCGCCGGCTTCACGGCTGCGAACGTCGGCGGAGCGGCGCTGAAGATCCTCGTCGGGCCGGACTCCGGTGCGAGCCAGCTCAACCTGATGGTGGTGCAGTACGCGCCGGGCGGCTTCATCACCGAGCACGACCACGCCTTCGAGGAAGGCTTCTTCTTCCTGACCGGCGAGATCGAGGCCGTGCTGGACGGTGGAACGCACGTGCTCGAGGCCGGCGACTACTGCTGGAGCGCCGCCGGCAGCATGCACGCGCTCGTGAACCGTACGGATCGCCCGGTGCGGTGGCTGGAGACGCAGGTCCCGCAGCCGCCCTCCCGCTTCCAGGCGCGCTTCGTCGCGGACTGGGAGCGGTTCCTCGGACGAGCGTAGGGGCCGGCCGCAGGGCAGCGGCGGCTCGGTTCTCGCACGGTTGCGTCGTGTCGAGCTCGAATTACCGGTGTGTGCCGTAGCTACAATCGCCGCCATGGGGCGAGACCCGGCCATCGAGCGGCGGCGTGCCTCCGCCGAGATGACCGTGAACGTGGGCCAGCAGCTCCGTAGCAGGCGCGAAGAGGCCCGGCTCAGCCTGCGCGAGCTCGCGCGCCGTCTCGGCATCTCCCCGAGCGCGCTCTCACAGATCGAAACCGGCAAGTCGCGGCCCTCCGTCAGCACCCTGTACGCGATCGTGAGCGAGCTCGGCGCGTCGCTGGACGAGCTCTTCGGCGGGCTGGGGGGCGGCGCTCCGGCACCGTCCGCGAAGCGCCCGGCGACGGCCAAGGGCTCCGTCGACGAACGCGTTCAGCGCTCCCGGACACGGAGCACGATCCAGCTCGAGTCGGGTGTCCGCTGGGAGCGGCTGACCGCGACCCCTGACCCCGAAGCCGACTTCCTCTACGTCGTCTACGACCCCGCCGGCTCGTCGAGCCAGGCCGACGGGTTCATCCGGCATCCGGGGCGTGAGTACGGCTTCATCCTCAGCGGCACGCTCGAGGTCACCGTCGGCTTCGACACGTACGAGGTCGGGCCCGGCGACTCCATCTCGTTCGACTCGACGACCCCGCATCGCCTCCGCAACACCGGCACGGAGCCGGTCGAGGGCATCTGGCTCGTTGTCGGCCGCGGCAACGACGCCCGCGCGGCCGCCTTCCACGACAGCGGCGCCTAGGATGCCCGGCGAGGCGACGCCCGGCGCCGTCGACGAGGCTGCGTTTCGAGCGGCGATCGCACACTTCGCCACGGGCGTGACCGTGATCACGACGACGTACGAGGGGCGGCCGGCCGGCATGACCGCAAGCGCCGTCGCCTCCCTGTCGCTCGACCCGGTACTGCTCCTCGTCTGCATCAGCAACCGGCTGCCGACCCACGAGGCGATCGAGGGGAGCCGTCGCTTCGTCGTCAACGTCCTCGGCGAGGGGCAGGAGGAGCTTGCGCTCCGCTTCGCGCGGCCGGCGGCGGACAAGTTCGCAGGCGTGGCGCTCGAGCCGGAGCACGAGCTGCCGGTGCTCCAGGACGCGATCGCGCACTTCGTCTGCGATCTGCAGGAGCGGTTCCCCGGCGGCGACCACTCGATCTTCACCGGCCTCGTCCGGCAGTGCGACGCGGTGCCGGGGAAACGGCCGCTGCTCTACTTCCGCAGCACGTTCGGCGCGCTGCACGATCCGCAGACCGAGCTGCTGCGGGAGGCGCTCGGCTGGGACATGCCGTCCCTGAGCGGAATCGGCAACCCTCGCGCCGGCCTCGACCGCTGAGCGCGAATACCGCTCAGCGGCGACCGAGAATGTTGACGTCGTCCGGATTGATGAGATCCGGAACCGTCCACCCGTCGAGGTCGTACTCGGCCATGCACTGGTCGACGAAGCCCTTGATCCGGTCGACGGTGCCGTCTCCCTGCGCCATCCAGTAGCACTCCAGCTTCGTCAGCTCGTGGCTGCCGGAGTAGGAGCGCTCGTACAGCTCGTGACGGCCGCCGAACTCGCTGCCGATCGCGTCCCAGAGCAGGTTCACGAGCTTGATCTTGTCGACCGCCGCGTAACCGTTCGAGCCACGGTAGAACTGGTCGAAGAGCGGGCGCAGCTCCTCCCGCTTCCATACACACCGGCGTTTTTGGGTCAAAGCACGCCGAGCTATCCCGCAGCTTCCAGCTCGGGGACGAGCGCTTCGGCCTCGCCCAGCCGGAGACGCCCGGGGATGAGCGCTGCGGCGGCCGCGCCCAGCGCCACGAACGCGCCGCCGACGTAGACGGCGGTCGTCGTGCCGTGCACGAACGCCGTCCCGCTCTGGTAGCCGCCGACGTGCGCGAAGATCGAGGCGAGCACTGCAACCCCGAACACGCCGCCGAGCTCGCGGATCGCGTTCGTCACGCCGGACGCCTTGCCCTCCTGCTCCGGCCGCACGGACGAGAGGACGACGTTCGCGACCGGAGCGAAGAAGAGCGCCATCCCGAACCCGGAGAGCGCGAACGGCACGACGAGGTCGACGTACGGCGTCGTCGGCGTGCTCACCGCGGCGATCCAGAGCAGCCCTGCCGCCTGCAACGCGAGCCCGGCCGCCATCAGCCTCTGGCCGCCGATCCGATCCGACAGCGCCCCCGCAACGGGAGCCACGAAGATCGGCATCGCCGTCCACGGCAGGATGCGCAGCCCGGACGCGAGCGGCGAATAGTGCTGCACGGTCTGGAAGAACTGGGCCAGCAGGAAGATCGAGCCGAACATCCCGAAGAACATCAACAGCGACGCGACGTTCGTGAGCGCGAACGTGCGGCTGCGGAAGAACTCCATGGGCAGCATCGGCGACTCCGTGCGCAGCTCCCACGCGACGAACGCGGCCAGGAGCAGCAGGCCGCCGACGATCGGGCCGACGATGCCAAGGCTCGTCCAGCCATGCGTGTTGCCGCGCACGAGGCCCCAGACGATCCCCAGCAGGCCCGAGCTCGCGAGAGCGAGCCCCGGCAGGTCGAGGCTGCTGTCGACGCCGCGCGTCGCCTCGAGACGCGACAGCGCGAGCGGGGCGAGCACGAGCCCGATCGGCACGTTCAGCCAGAAGATCCAGTGCCAGGAGATGCCGTCGACGATCGCGCCGCCGACGAGCGGCCCGAGCGCGATCGCGAGGCCGCCGACGCCGCCCCAGATGCCGAGCGCGAGTCCGCGCCGGGCGGGCGGCACCGCAGCCGAGAGGATCGTCAGCGTGAGCGGCGTCACGATCGCGCCGCCGACGCCCTGCACCGCGCGGGCGATGTCGAGCGCGTTCGCCGACGTCGCGAGCGCGGCCGCGGCCGACGCCCCGGTGAAGAGGAGCAGGCCGAGCACGAACAGTCGCCGGCGCCCGAAGCGGTCGCCGAGCGCGGCTCCGGTCAGGAGCAGCACGGCGAAGGTGAGGGTGTACGCGTTCACGGTCCACTCGAGCTGCGAGATCGACGCGTGCAGCTGGCGGCGGATCACGGGGAGCGCCGTCGTCACGACCAGGTTGTCGAGGCTGACCATGAACAGCGCGGCCGAGGTGATGGCCAGCGTCCAGATCATCGAGCGCTTTTGCTTGTGAGTCATCACTTCCTCCATCGTGAAAAAAAGCGTCTAGATGTCCTTCCCGCAGCCCTCGAGCAGCGTCTTCGCCCAGGGCTCCGGGTCCGTGGTCACCTGCATCGACGCGAGCACGTTGAGCAGCATCCCGGTGGCGAAGAAATGCGCGATGTTCTCCGGCGGCAGGCTGGAGACCCGCTGCGCGTACGCGACGAGGTCGCCGAAGCCGTTGCGCACGACTGCACAGATCTCGGGGTCGTCGCAGGCGCTATACGCCTGCATCTGCGCCCGCAGGCGGACGCGGTCGCCCGTCAGGAGCTCGTCGATGTAGGCGGCTCCCATGGCGTGCAGGGCCTCTTCGCCGCGCTTGCCCTCGGCCGCCCGCTGGAACATCTCGAGCGTCTCGCGCATGCACCGGGCGGCACTGGCCTTGAACAGCTCCTTCTTCGTCCCGAAGAGCCGGAACAGGTAGGGCTGGGAGATGCCGGCGCGGCGGGCGATGTCCTCGGTGGAGGTGCCCTCGTAGCCCTGCTCCGCGAACTCGATCAGCGCGGCGTCGAGGACGTCGTCCCTGCGCTCCGCCGCACTGTGTCTCGTCGTGGCCATCTCCATGCGCCCAGGTTAGTGATGACTCACAAGCTTGTCAAGAGCCTCCGCGACGCGGTCGAGCTCGCCGTCGGTGAGCCGCGAGTGCAGCGGCAGCGCGAGCGCCCGCTCGTAGACCGCGTCCGCGCCCGGAAACGGGCCCTGGTCACGGTAGGCGCCCAGCCGGTGCAGCGCGTACGTGCCGATCTGGCACTGGATCCCCTGCGCGCGCAGCGCCGCCATCACCTCGTCGCGCCGGGCGAGCTGGATCACATACGCCTGGAAGCCGTGCCGATCGCCGGCGTCCGCCTCCGGCAACACCACGTCGAGCCCGGCGAGCCGTTCCGCGTAGCCGGCGGCGACCCGCTCCCGCGCGGCGAGCAGCTCCTCGAGCCGCCGCAGCTGGGGGATCCCGAGCGCGCAGAGGACGTCGCTCAGCCGGTAGTTGTACGCGCCCGCCGGCATGTCGTCGTAGCTCGTCGACGGCGACCAGCCGTGGTGGCGCAGCGAGCGCACCCGCTCCGCGAGCGCGTCGTCGTTCGTCGTCACGGCGCCGCCCTCGCCGGTGGTGACGATCTTGCGCGGGTGGAAGGAGAAGCAGCCGACCGTGCCGAGCCCGCCGCACGGGCGGCCGCCGTGGAGCGCGCCGAGCGCGCCGGCGGCGTCCTCGAGCAGCGGCAGCTCCGGCAGCTGCTCGAGCCGGGCCGGTCGTCCGAACAGGTGCACGGCGAGCACGGCCTTCGTCCGCTGCGTCACGCGCCGCGCCGCGTCCTCCGGATCGATGTTCATCGTCGCCGGGTCGACGTCGACGAGCACCGGGCGTGCGCCCACGAGCGCGACGACGTTCGCCGTCGCCGGGAACGTGTAGGCGGGCACGAGCACCTCGTCGCCCTCTCCGATCCCGAGCGCGAGCACGGCGAGGTGCAGCGCCGCCGTCCCGGAGGACACCGCCGCCGCGTGCGCCGTTCCGGCGGCGGCGGCGAGCAGCGCCTCGAACTCGTCAACCTTCGGCCCCATCGTCAGCTGGCCGGTCTCGAGCACGGCCGCGATCTCGGCCAGCTCGGCCTCGCCGGCGTCAGGCCGGGCGAGCCGGATCAGGTCAGTGCCGGCTTGCGCGTGCGATACCACGCGATCGTCCTCTCCAGCCCTTCGTCCAGCTCCACCCTCGCCTCGAAGCCGAGCTGCTCGCGTGCCTTCTCGACGTTCGGGATGCGCAACTCGACGTCGGCGTAGTCGAGCGGCGTGAACACGATCTCGCCGGGGCACCCGGTGAGCCGCTTGATTCGCTGCGCGAGGTCGACGATCGTCACCGCGGAGCGCGCGTTGCCGATGTTGAAGCTCTGGCCGACGGCCTCCGGCCGCTCGAGGCAGAGGAGGACGGCCTCGACCATGTCGTCGACGTAGCACCAGGCGCGGATCTGCGAGCCGTCGCCGTGGATCGTCAGGTCCTCTCCCGCCAGCGCCCGCTCGATGAAGGCGCGGATCGCGCCGCCGCCGACCTGGCCGGGCCCGAAGACGTTGAACGGGCGAACCGTCACGGTCGGCACGCCGAGCTCGTCGTGGTAGGCGTGCGCCATGTGCTCGCCGGCGAGCTTCGAGACGGCGTACGTCCAGCGCGTCTCGCCGACCGAGCCGATCGTCGAGACGTGGCCCTCCCGCACGTTGTACGCGTGCGTGCCGAAGACCTCGCTCGTCGAGAAATCGACGAGTCGCTCCAGCGTGTCCAGGGTGGCCACCGCCGCCTCGAGGACGTTGTACGTCCCGATGATGTTCACGCGCATCGTGTGCACCGGCATCCGCTTCACGGTGTCGACGCCGGCGATCGCGCCGCAGTGGACGATGTGCGTCGCCCCGCGTGCCAACTCGCGCACGGCGTCGGCGTCGAGGACGTCCGCGTGGTGGAAGGAGAAGTTCGGGTGCTCGAGGAGATCGAGCTTCTCGGAGAGCGTGTCCCGGTGCAGGTTGTCGAGCGCGACGATCTCGTTTGCGTCGACCAGCCGGTGCGCGAGCGCCGTCGCGATGAAGCCCGCGCCGCCGGTGACGAAGATCCGCTTCCCCTGCAGAGACATCCCGCCCACTGTAGTGGACGTGGCCACGAGTGCAGTTGTGCGCCCGGCGGCCCGCAAACGCGGCGCATGCCGTCGTCCTCAGTCGGCCGCATACCTACGGGTATGCGACCTCCCTGCGTCCTAGGCCTGCTTGGTTTGCGAACCGCCGGACGCGAACGAACTCATGGCCACGTCCACTAGCCTCCGACCATGCAGGGCGATCTCGAAGCGTGGCTCGCCGCAGCCGCCGGCGCGGACGAGGAGTTCGTCGAGCGGGTCTGGCGGCTCGCGGTGCGGCGTTCGCCGGAGCCGGAGGCCCGAGAGCACGCGCTCGCAAAGATGCGCGACGGCGAGCTTTCCCGGGCGTCGCTGCTCCGGCAGCTCGTCTCGAGCGAGGAGTTCGAGCGGGCGGCGCTGCTGGACGACGCGCTCTCGTTCGCCGCGGCGGAACGGGCGCGGCCGCGCGCGGTGCGCGGGCCGAGGCGGCCGCGGGGGCTGTGGGCACCGGCGTGGAGCGACGAGCGCGCGCTCGAGATCCCGTGGTGCCTCGCGCGCTACGACGGCGAGCGGCGCGTGCTGGACGTCGGCTACGCCTTCGCGGAGGCCGCCTACGTCGCCGGCCTCGTCGGCCTCGGCGCGGAGGAGCTCGTGGGCGTCGACCTCGCCGAGGCGGAGGCGCCCGGGCTGCGGTCGGTTGTCGCGGACGTGCGCGAGCTCCCGTTCGCGGACGGCGCCTTCGAGCTGATCTTCTGCATCTCGACGCTCGAGCACGTCGGCCGCGACAACGCCGTCTACGACGTGGAGGCCGCGCGCGACGAGCGCGGCGACGAGGCGGCGCTGCGCGAGCTGCACCGCGTCCTCGCCCGCGACGGCCGCCTGCTCATCAGCGTCCCGACGGGCGAGCCGGAGGACCAGGGCTGGCAGGTGCAGCGCACGCCGGAGGAGTGGATCGAGCGCTTCGAGCGCTGCGGCTTCCTCGTCTTCGAGGACGAGCTGTACGCGCGCGGCGAGGACGGCTGGTGCACGGCAACGCCCGCGCAGGCCCGCGGCAAGCGGCTGGGCGCCGGCGGCGCGGGCTCGGTGCTGCTGGCCGAGCTTCGCCCAGCGCGGCTCGGCGAGCGACTGCGGCTGGCGGTGCGCGATGCCAGGCATCGCGACGCGCCGCGCCGCAGCACGCTTGCCTAGACGGGCACCGGAACGGAGGAATCCGGCGCCCGCCCGCCGCGTAGGAGAACGGATCACCTTCGGCCGGAGCGCCGTCGGCGTTCGCACGGTGAGGATGCCGGTGATCGGCGCGTTCACGAGCGGCGCAAAGAAGCCGAAGCAGGCGACGACCACCATCGCCACGGCCCAGGGCATCGAAAGCGCGAGGAGGTAGAGCGGGATCGGCATCCCGAGGATCGCGACGGCCGCCATCTTCATCGGATCGGCCTTCTGCGCGAGCTGCTGCGCAGTGAGCGCGCCGGGCGGACGGGACGTTCCGCTCCGACCTCCCGGTGAACGACCTCGGAAACTTCGCAAGCATCGTGATCAACGGTCTCGCCCTGCGGGTCGTCGCCGGGGACGAGACCAACGCGGAGTCGGTCGTGCGGCTGCTCGACGACGCGCTCTCGCCCCGCAGCTAGAGTCGCCCGCGGGCCATGCGCGGCAAGACCGTCCTTTTCGTCGGCGCCGGCCGGCACCAGCGCCGGGCGATCCTGCGCGCGCAGGAACTCGGACTGCGGACCGTCGCCGTCGACCGGAACCCCGACGCGCTCGGGCTTGCGGTCGCCGACATCGGCGAGGTGGTCGACTTCCGCGACGTCGAGGGCGTGATCGACTCCGGGCGCCGCCACCGCGTGGACGGCGTGCTCACGGTCGCCGCCGACCGCGCCGTGCCGGTCGTGGCCGCGGTCTCCGAGGCGCTCAGCCTGCCGGGGATCGGCGTGGACGTCGCGCACGCGATGACCCACAAGATCGCGATGCGGCGGCTGCTCGCCGACGCGGGGGTGCCGCAGCCACGCTTCGCCGCGGCGCGCGACCTGCGCACCGCGCGGGCAGCGGCGGAGACGGTGGGCTTCCCGGCGGTGCTGAAGCCCGCCGACTCCGGCGGCCAGCGCGGCCTCTTCCGGCTCGAGTCGCTCGACGACCTCGAGGCCAACCTCCACGTCGCGCTGCACGAGTCCGGCGGCGGCGAGGTCGTGCTCGAGCGCTTCTACGACGGCCTCGAGCTGAACGGGCTCGTGATCGCCCGCGGCGGCGAGGCGGCGACGCTGACGCTCTCCGACCGGCTCCGCCCGCCCGGGATCGGCTTCGGCGTCGGCTGGATCCACGTCTATCCCGCGACGATCTACGGCGACACGCTCGCGGAGGCGGAGCGCGTCGCCGCCCACGCCACGCGCGCCCTCGGACTGCGCGACGGGATCGCCTTTCCGCAGCTCCTCGTCACGGACGAGGGCGTGCTCGTGATCGAGGTGGCGGCGCGCATCCCCGGCGGCCAGATGGCCGACCTCGCACGGCATGCGGTCGGCGTCGACCTCGTCGAGGTGGCGCTGCGGCAGGCGCTCGGCGAAGAAGTGCCGGACGAGCTCGCGCTGCCGCGCTTCCAGCAGCCGCTTGCGATCCGCTTCCTCACCGCGTCGCCGGGACCGCTGCCGACGGGGCGCGTCGTGCACATCGGCTCGCTCGCGCGCGTGCTCAGCGCGCCGGGCGTCGTGCAGGCGGACACGTACCTCCAGCTCGGCGAGACGATCCGGCCGGTGCGGCTCGACGGCGACCGGCGCGGCTACGTGATCGCGACGGCGGACACCAACCTCGAGGCGCTCGAGCGCGCCGAGGCGGCGGCGAAGCTGCTCGACGTGGTCGTCGAATGACGGACCCCCGTACGCAGATCGTCGCCGACGGCTACGACACGATCGGCGAGACGTTCGTCGCGTGGCGGGACAGGATCGTCGGCGACCCGCGGCGCGAATTGGAGGACGAGCTCACCTCGCGCCTCCCGGACGGCGGCCGCGTGCTCGAGCTCGGCTGCGGCGCCGGCGTGCCCGACACGCAGCGACTCGCCGCGCGCTTCCGCGTCACCGGCGTCGACATCTCGCCGCGGCAGGTGGAGCGGGCGCGGGCCGCCGTTCCGGAGGCCGAGTTCGTCTGCGCGGACTTCACGGCGCTCGAGCTCGAGCCCGGCAGCTTCGACGCGGTCGTCGCCTTCTACTCGTTCAACAACGTCCCGCGCGAGCTGCTCGCGGGGCTGTTCGCGCGCATCCGCGCCTGGCTCACGCCGGGCGGCCTCTTCATGACCGCGCTCGGGACGAGCGACACGGAGGGCTGGGTGGGCGAGTGGCTCGGCGCGCCGATGTTCTTCTCGAGCTTTCCGCCCGCGACGAACACGCGGCTGCTCCGCGAGGCGGGCTTCGAGCTGCTGCGCGACGCGGTCGTCACGTTCGAGGAACCGGAGGGTCCCGCCAATTTCCAGTGGATACTTGGAAGGCGATGAGCTGCCGCTTCGACATGGCGCACTACCGCGAGCTGCTCGCCGCGGCGAAGGCCGGCGGCTACGACTGGGCGAGCTTCGACCGCCACCCGCGGCGCGGTGACCTCTTCCTGCGCCACGACGTCGACCTCTCGCTCGAGGCCGCGCTGGAGATGGCGCGGGTCGAGCACGAGCTCGGCGTCCGCGCGACGTACTTCCTGATGATCGAGAGCGCCTTCTACAACCTCGACTCGCACATCGGGCACTACGCGCAGCGGCAGCTCCGCCAGTGGGGGCACGCGGTCGGGCTGCACGCCGTCTACCCGCGCGCCGACCTCGACCGCCGTTTCGACAAGGCGATCGCCTGGCACAACCCCGATCCCGAGTTCGTCTCGCAGCCGGTCTTCGGCGCCGTCAACGTCATGGAGCCGCCGTACTTCACGCAGGGCCTCTACCGCTCCGACTCCAACGCCCGCTGGCGCGAGGGATGTCCGCACGAGGAGCTCGCGGCCGGGGCGTTCGAGTGGCTGCAGCTGCTCGTGCACCCGGAGATCTGGGTCTACGAGGGCGACACGATGCGCGAGTCGATGCTCGCGATGCTCGACGCGAAGCGGGGCGAATGGCTCGACTACCTGCGCAACGACCGGATCGACTTGGACGAATGACGACGATCCTCGTCACCGCCTGCGGAGCGCCCGGCACGGCGGCGCTGCTGCGCGGCCTGCGCGAGAACGGCGAGCGCGAGGTGCGGCTCGTCGGCGTCGACATGGCGGAGCGCTCGATCGGGAAGCACCTCTGCGACGCCTTCTATCGCGTCCCGGCCGGCTCCGACCCGGGATACGCGGACACCGTGCTCGAGATCGTCGAGCGCGAGGGCGTCGAGGTCGTGCTGCCGCAGTCCTCGTTCGACCTGCCCGGGTTGGCCGCGTCTCGTGAGCGTTTCCCCGTGCCCGTCCTCGTCTCCTCGCCGGAGACCGTGCGGCGCTCGAACGACAAGGCGGAGACGTACTCGCTGCTGCAGCAGATCGGCGTGCCGACGATCGACTTCAGGCGCGTCACCGGCGCACGCGGCGTCGAAGCGGCCGCGCGCGAGCTCGGCTACCCGCAGCGGTCAGTCTGCTTCAAGCCTGTGTTCTCGTCCGGCTCGCGCGGCTTCCGCATCCTCGACCCGACCGTCGACCGCGCGCACCAGCTGCTGCACGAGCGGCCCGGCTCGGTGGCGATGCGGCTCGAGGAGGCGGTCGAGCTCCTGCCGGAGACCGGCGGCACGGAGCTGCTCGTGATGGAGCTCGCGAGCGGCGGCGAGCGCACGATCGACGGCATCGCCGACGGCGAGCGGATCGTGCTCGGGCATCCGAAGACGCGCGAGGCGATGCGGGCAGGGCTCGCGATGTACTTCGTGACGCTCGAGGACGGGGAGCTGATGGAGATCGCCGACCGGATCGTGCGCGAGCTGCACATCGAGTGGTTCTTCAACATCCAGCTCGTCGGCGGGCAGGTGATCGAGGTGAACCCGCGGATCTCGACGATCGTCTACCAGGAGGACCTCAACCTGCCGTGGCTCGGCGTGAAGCGCGCGCTGGGCGAGATCTCCGACGACGAGCTTTCCTCACTGCGCGAGCGGGTTCGCCCCGGGCGGACGGCGCTGCGCTACTTCGACCAGGTCGAGTGGGACGCCTGACCTGAACAACCGGACCCGCGCCGCTGGTGGGCGCTCGCCGCGCTCGTGCCGGTGGCGCTCGCGCTCAACATCGACGCGACGGTCCTCAGCCTCGCCATCCCGACTCTGTCCGGCGCGCTGCACGCCTCGACCGCCGAGCTGCAGTGGTTCGTCGCCGGCTACACGCTCGTGTTCGCGGCGGTGATGGTGCCCGGCGGCATGCTCGGCGACCGCTACGGGCGCAAGAAGCTCCTGCTCGCCGCGCTCGTACTGTTCGGCGCGGCCTCCGCGGCCTGCGCCTACGCTCCCTCCGCGGGTGCGTTCATCGGCGCCCGCTCACTGCTCGGCGTCGCCGCCGGCGTCGCCACGCCGCTCACCGTCGGCGTGCTGCCGGTGCTCTTCCCCGAGCGCGAGCGAGGCCGGGCGGTCGCGATCGTGATGAGCGCGACGATGCTCGGCTTTCCGATCGGCCCGATCCTCGGCGGCTGGCTGCTGTCGAACTTCTGGTGGGGCTGGGTGTTCCTGATCAACGTGCCCATCGTGGCCGTTGCGCTCGCCGCCGTGTGGTTCCTGCTGCCGGAGTCCCGCAGCAGCGAGCGCTCCAAGCTCGACGGCGCCGGTATCGCGCTCGCGAGCGCAGGGCTCGCCACGCTTGTGTACGGCGTGATCCAGGCCGGGCAGAACGGCTGGAGCAACGGCGCGGCGATCGGGGAGATGCTTGCCGGCGCCGTCGTGCTCTTCGTGTTCGGGCTCTGGGAGCGGCGCGTCGCCGAGCCGCTGCTCGATCTCGGCCTCTTCCGCTCGGCCGGCTTCACCTGGGGCACGATCCTCGGCACCACCGTCTCGTTCGCGCTCTTCGGGCTCCTCTTCGCCGTCCCGCAGTACTTCCAGGACGTCGTCGGCGTGAACGCGATGGGCAGCGGCCTGCGCCTGCTGCCGATGATGGGCGGCCTGATCGTCGGCGCCGGGCTCGGCGACGCGCTCGCGCGGCGGCTCGGGGCGAAGCTGACGGTCGCGCTCGGCTTCGCCGTCCTCGCAGGCGCGCTCGCCGCCGGCTCCCGCACCGGTCTCGGCAGCGGCTACGGCTTCGCCGCTGCCTGGATCGCGCTGATCGGCTTCGGCACCGGCCTCTCGATGCCCACGGCGATGAACGCCGCCCTCGGCGCGCTCTCTGCCGAGCGCAGCGGTGTCGGCTCCGGCGCGATCCAGGCGCTGCGGATGGTCGGCGGCTCCTTCGGTGCCGCGATCCTCGGCTCGATCCTCAACTCCGGCTACCGCGGCCGGCTCGGCGCGGTCGCGCTGCCGCCGGCGCTCGCGCACACGGCGCGCGGAAGCGTCGTCGCCGGAGTCGCGGTCGCGAAGACGCTCGGCTCGCCCGCGCTGCTGCGCTCCGTCCGCGTCGCCTTCCTGCACGGGATGGGCCTCTCGCTCCTCGTCAGCGGCGCCGTCGCCGCCGTCGGCGTTCCGCTCTCACTCCGGTTCCTGCCCCGTGCGGGCAGAGAGGCCGCCTTCGCCGACACCTCCTCCAGACGATCGCCGCATGAGCTCGCCGCCTGAGACCGGACTGCGCGAGCGCAAGAAGGCGAAGACGCGCGCCGCGATCCAGGCGGAGGCGCTTCGGCTCTTCCGCGCGCAGGGCTACGACGCCACCACCGTCGAGCAGATCGCCGACGCGGCCGAGGTCTCGCAGAGCACGTTCTTCCGCTACTTCCCGACGAAGGAGGACGTCGTCCTCCACGACCGCTTCGACCCGCTGCTGTTCGCGGCCTTCCGCGCGCAGCCGCCCGACCGGACGCTGGTCCAGGCCTTGCGCGCCGCCATGCGCGCCGTGTTCGCCGACCTGCCGGCGGCGGAGCTCGAGCGGGAGCGGCTGCGCGGCGAGCTGATCCTCGCGGTGCCCGAGCTGCGCGCGCGGGCGCTTGCCCAGTTCGCCGACACGCTGCAGGCGACCGCCGAGCTGATCGCCGAGCGCGCCGGCCGCAGCCCGGACGACTTCGCCGTCCGCACCTTCACCGGTGCGGTGATGGGAGTCGCGCTCGCGGCGGTGCTCGCCGCCGCGGAGCACCCGGACGGCGACTACCTCGCCCTCATGGACGAAGGCCTGGCCCACCTCGAGGCGGGCCTGCCGCTCTAGGGTCCTCCGGCGCGCGAGGCGACGTACGCGGCGACGTCGCGGATCTGCACCGCGCTGAGTTTGCCCTTGAAGGACGGCATCACGCCGCCGCCGTTCTCGACCTGCGCCTGCATCTGCGCGAATTCATGAGCTTCTCCGTTTCGAGGTCTTGGTGGGTCGAAACGACTCGATCCCTCGGCGCCAGGCGGCGTCGAGATCGGCGTCGGCTGGAAAGCGATCGTTGAGCTCGAGAACGACCATGCCGTGCGCGAACGCCCACACCGCGCGGGCGAGATCCGGGTCGCCCCCGACGGCCTCGATCACGGGCAGGGCGGCGCGGGCCTCGACGCCGGGCACGAGCTGCCGGCGCGCGAGCGAGCGGTCGGTCATCAGCCGGCAGAGGTGCGAATGCTCCTGCCCGAAGCGGCGATACGCGTCGGCGAGCGCGGCGAGCGGGTCGGCGGCGCCGGCGAGCGCCTGCTCGAACCGCTCGGCCAGCTCGGCCAGGCCCTCGGAGATGAGCGCCGACTCCAGCGCCCGCTTGTCCGGCAGGTGCTTGTAGAGCGACGGCGCGCGGATGCCGAGCCGCTCGGCGAGCCGGCGCATCGAGAGGCCGCCGGCTCCCTCTTCCTCGAGCAGCTCTCGCGCGACGGCGACGATCTCGCGGGCGCGCGGGCTGAGCGGCGTGAAGGCTGTCATCGGGACGCCCCCTCCAGGGCAATGTTGGCTAACGCTGTTAGCAAGATTAGCTAACGGCGTTAGCCGTGTCAAGCCCAGTACGGTGATCGTCTGTGGACGGCCCGCTGCGCGTCACCCACTGCCCCATCAACACCGCCGGCATCCCGTGGACGAACGTCCAGGCGCTGCGGCGCCGCGGCGTCGACGCGCGGCTCGTCGTCTTCAACAGCTACCGCCTGCACCCGGAGTCCGACCTCGACCTGAACCGGCCCGACGGCTTCCTCGGCCGGCAGCTCGTGCAAGCGCGCGCGTTCGCGCGGCTCGCGCCGCGGACCGACGTCTTCCACTTCTACTTCGGCCTCACGCTCGTCCCGAAATCCCTGCAATTTCCGCTCCTGCGCGCGCTCGGGAAGCGCTCGGTGATGCACTTCCTCGGCTCCGACATTCGCGGCAAGCCGCCGGAGCAGCTGGCGTGGGCGAAGCGCGCCGGGGCGCGGGTCGTCGGCTCCTACGACGCGATCCGCTGGGTGCCGGACGCACACGTGATCCCGCCCGGGATCGACCTCTCCGGGATCGAGCCCGCGCCGCCGTCCGGCCGCGACCGGCCCGTCGTCCTGCACGCGCCCTCGTCGCGCACGCGCAAGGGCACCGAGCACGTCGCCGCCGCGTGCGAGCAGCTCGGTGTCGAGCTCGACATCGTCGAGGGGCTCGACCACCGCGCGGCGTTCGAGCGCTACCGAAACGCGGACGTCGTCGTCGACCAGCTGAACGCCGGCTGGTACGGCGTCTTCGCGATCGAGGCGATGGCGCTCGGCAAGCCCGTCGTCACCTTCCTGCACGACGAGGCCGTGCGCCGCACCGAGGAGGCGTTCGGTGTCGAGGTTCCGATCGTCTCGGCGACGAAGGAAACGCTCGCCGACGTGCTGCACCCGCTCGTCGAGTCGCCGGAGGAGCGGCGCCGGACCGGCGCGGCTAGCCGCGCGTACGTCGAGCGCGTGCACGACGTCGACCGCGTCGCCGACCGCCTGCTCGACCTCTACGCTAGCCTTGAATGAGGCTCGGCGCAGAGCTCAAGCGGCTCGGCCGCCACTCGGCGATCTACGGGCTCGGCGGGCTCGTCTCGCGGATCCTGGCGACGCTGCTCCTGCCGCTCTACACGCACTACCTGCCGCCGAACGCGTACGGCCGCGTCGAGATCGTCACCGCGGCGACGGCCGTCCTCGCGATCGTGCTGCAGCTGGGGATCGCGAGCGCCTTCTTCCGCTTCTACTTCGACGCGAAGGAGCACGCGGAGAAGCTGACAGTGGTCCGCACGTCCTTCTGGTTCACGATGGCGATGTCCACGGTCGGCCTCGCGCTCGGCGTCGTCTTCGCCGGCCCGGTCGGGCACTGGATCGGGCTCGGGCACGACCCCTCGCTCGTCCGCGCGGGCGCAGTCGGACTCTGGGCGCAGACGAATTACCAGCAGCTGACGGCGCTCTTCCGCGTCGAGGAGCGGTCGGTCGCGTACGCAATCGCCAGCGTTGCCAACGTCCTGATCACCGTCGCCGCGATGGTGCTCTTCGTCGCGGTCTTCCACTGGGGCGCGGTGGGGCTCGTCGTCGGGAACTTCACCGGCACGCTCACCGTCTACCTCGTGCTCGTCGCGTACCGCAGCGAGCAGCTCGGGCTCGAGTTCGACCGGAAGCTCTTCCGGCAGATGCAGAAGTTCGGGATGCCGCTCGTCCCGTCGGCGCTCGCGCTCTGGGCGATCAACTTCGTCGACCGCGAGTTCGTGAGCTGGTACAAGGGCAACGCCGAGGTCGGCGTCTACTCCGCAGCGATCAAGATCGCGTCGGTGATCACGTTCGTGATGGTCGCCTTCCGCACCGCGTGGCCCGCGTTCGCGTACTCGATCGAGGACGACGGCGACGCGCGCCGCGCGTACGCGTTCGTGCTCACGTACCTGCTGGCGGTCGCGTCGTGGATGTCGCTCGCGCTCGGCGCACTCGCGCCGTGGTGGGTCGAGTTGCTCACGAACTCGCGCTACCAGCGGGCGGAGAAGGGCGTCGCGCTGCTCGCCTTCGCCGGCGCCGTCTACGCCGGCTACACGGTGCTCGCGATCGGCAGCGGCCGCGCGCGGCGGACACAGCTGAACTGGGTCGTGACGGGTACCGGTGCGGCGGTGAACATCGCGCTGAACTTCGTCCTGATTCCGCGCTGGGGCATGGTCGGCGCGGCGATCTCGACCGCGGCGGCGTACGTCGTCCTCTTCGCCGGGATGACGCTATACGCGCAGTACGTGTATCCGGTGCCGTACCAGTGGCGGCGGATCGTCACGGTCGTCGGTGCCGCCGTTGGCTTGACCGTCGCCGCGCGCGCCGCGCAGCTCCCACTCGCCCCGTCCTTCCTGCTGGTGCTCGTGTACCCGCTCGCGCTCGCGGTGCTCGGCTTCTACCTGCCGGCGGAGCGGAAGCGGTTGCGACGATTGCTACGGCTGCAACCTGGCTGAAAGCCAGGTTGCCGTAAACCCGCGACCTGACTTCAGTCAGGTCGCAGCCGTTAGAGCCTCAGCTCCAAGAACGCCGACCCGCTCACCGGGTTGTGCCGGTACTGCTCGATCCCGACGAAGCCGAGCGAGCGGTAGAGCCCGCGCGCCGCCGCCATCGAGGGCAGCGTGTCAAGCCGCATCCGGGCATAGCCGAGCGCCCGCGCACGGGCGATCGCGGCCTCGGCGAGCGCGCGTCCGAGGCCGGTCCCGCGCGCGGACGGTCGCACGTAGAGGCGCTTCATCTCACAGACGCCGTCCTCGAGCCGCCGGACGCCGACGCAGCCCGCCGGCTCGCCGTCGACCCGAGCGACGAGCACCACGTCGTATCCGCCCGGCAGCGCGGCGACCTCCTCCGCAAAGCCTTGGAACGCCAGATCGACGTCGAGTGAGGCCGCGTACTCGCGGAACAACGTGCGGACGAGCTCGACGTCGTCCGCGTCGGCGATCAGCGCAGAGCCTGCAGCGCCGCCAGGTCGTCCGCGCTCGGCTCCCACTCCCCGGCCTTCACATTCGCGCGCACCTGCTCCGGCGTCGTCGCGCCGGCGATCACCGACGCGATCGCCGGCATCGCCGCGAGTCCACCGATCGCCACCTCGAGCAGCGACACGCCGCGCTCGTCCGCGAAGCGCTGGAGAGCCTCGACGCGGTCGAACCGCTCCGCGGGGATCTCGCGGCCCGCGAGCCTCCCCTCCGCCGCCTCGATGCCTCGCACGTACTTGCCCGTCAGCAGGCCGCTCGCCAGCGGGAAGAACGGCAGCACGCCAATGCCGAGCCTCTCGCACGCCGGCAGCACCGCGTCCTCCGCCTCACGGTGGACGAGGCTGTAGTGGTTCTGGGCGGCGACGAAGCGCGTGAGTCCGCGCGCGCGGGCGACGCCGTCGGCTTCCTCGATCTCCTCCACCGAGTAGTTGGAGGAGCCGATGTGGCGCACCTTCCCCTCCTGCACCAGCTCGTGCAGGGCCGCCAGCGTCTCCTCGATCGGCGTCTCCGGGTCCGGCTCGTGCATCTGGTAGACGTCGATCGCGTCCGTGCGCAGGCGGCGCAGCGAGCCCTCGATCGCCCAGCGAATGTACTCGCGCGAGCCGCGCGGGATCTCCGGGCCGCCGGTCATGGACTTGCCGAACTTCGTCGCCAGCACGATCCGGTCACGACGCCCCCGCAAGGCCTCGCCGATGTGCTCCTCGCTCGTCCCCTGGGAGTAGATGTCGGCCGTGTCGAAGAGCGTGACGCCCGTGTCGAGCGCGGCGTCGATCACGGCCCGCGCCTGCGTGAGGTCGCAGCGGGCGCCGAAGTTGTTCGTGCCGAGCCCGACGACGGAGACCTCGGGCCCACCGTCTCCCAGTGTCCGTGCGCGCATGGGCCTGACGCTATCCGTTCGCGAGAGGCCTGCGCGCGATGTGCCCGCGGGCGCGCATCCGCATCACGACCTCGCCGCGCTGGTTGACGAGCTCGTGCTCGCCGACGACCGTGCCGCGTCCCGGGTTGCGCTCAGACGGCCACGCCTCGACGATGCGGCTGCGGCCGGTGAGCACGTCGCCCGGCCGCACGGGCACGAGCCAGCGCAACTCCTCGACGCCGGGCGAGCCCAGGCTCGCGCTGCCGAGCAGCACGCTGCGGACGAACAGGCCCATGTAGAGCGCCGCCGTGTGCCAGCCGCTCGCGATCAGCCCGCCGAACGGCCCCTCCGCGGCGGCGGCCGGGTCGGTGTGGAACGGCTGCGGGTCGAACTCGCGCGCGAACTCGACGATCTCCTCCGCGGTGATCTCGTGCGTGCCGTGCACCGCCTCGTCGCCCGGCTGGAAGTCCTCCCAGTAGCGCATCAGACGCCGACGCCTTCCGGCAGCGGCCGCGCGTACACGACGACGAGCGTCTTCGTCGGCCGCGTGAGCGCGACGTAGAGCTCGCGCAGACCCTGCTCGCCGCCCTCCGCCGCGATGAGCGCCGGCTCGACGACGACCACGTGGTCGAACTCGAGCCCCTTCGCCTGCCGCGGCGTGAACACGGGCACGGACGCCTCGTCGAACGCCTCGCCGTGCGGCGCGCCGCCGGCAAGCGAGCGCGGCGCGATCACGGCGAGCAGCCCGTCGAGCTCGGCGAGCGTCGCCGCCTCGCGCATCGCCGCCTGCAGCAACTCGTCCTCGCCGACATGCACGAGCCGTGGCGGAGCGCCGCCCTGCCGGTAGGCGATCGGCGGCTCCACGTCGGGGGCGATCCGTGCCAGCAGGGGCAGGGCGAGCTCCATGATCTCGGCTGGAACGCGGTACGCGTGGCGCAGCTCCTCGATGCGCACCTTCGCGTCCTCCGGCAGGTACGGCCGCAGCTCGTCCCAGCGGCGGTACGTGACCGGCCCGGTCGCCTGCGCGACGTCGCCGAGCATCGTCAGCGAGCCGTCGAGGGCGCGCCGCGCCACCGCGACCAGCTGCATCGGCGAGAGGTCCTGTGCCTCGTCGAGGATCACGTGCCCGTACGCACGCGGCGGTCCCTCGATCAGCGTGCGCGCCTCGTCCAGCAGCGGCAGGTCGTGCTCGCTCCAGCGCAGATCTGCGGCACGCTTCGGCCGGTCGCGCAGCAGCAGTTCCTGCTCGGCGCTGTCGAGAATGCCGTCCGACACCTCGCGAAGCGCGCCCGGGGATGTCAGAAGCCGCGCGACGAGCTTCTCCGGCTTCGGCAGCGCGAGCACGCGGTCGAGGTACTTCGTGAGGAAGCCGTTCCGCTTCAACGCCCGCTCGAGCTCGTCGAAGCTGCGCAGTGCGCGCGCGCCGAGCAGCTCCCCGTAGCGCTCGTAGAAGCGTCGCAGCAGCGCCATGCGGAAGCGCTCGCGCGCCGGCGTCAGCGCGAGACCCGACTCCAGCGCGGTCTCGAGCAGCTCCTCGACCTCGCGCTGCTTCACGGAGACGAAGACGCCGTCGGCGTAGAGGACGAGCTCCTGCGGCGCCGGCCGCACCGCGAGCTCGACCGCGCGCCGCACGACCTGCGCGAGCCGCGTGTCCGCCTTCAGCCGCGCGACGTCGAGAGCGTCCTCGCGCCCGACCTCGATCCCGTCGAGCAGCTCCGAGACGGCGCGCTGCTCGACCGCCTCCTCGCCGAGCGCCGGCAGCACGTGCGAGACGTAGTCCATGAACGTCGGGTTCGGCCCGACGACGAGCACGCGCCGCAGCTGCTCGCGATGCGTGTACAGGAGCCACGACGCGCGGTGCAGGCCGACCGCCGTCTTGCCCGTGCCGGGCCCGCCCTGGACGACGAGTGCGCCCTCGGGCTCGGCCGTGATCAGCCGGTACTGGTCGGACTGGATCGTCGCGACGATGTCGCGCATCCGCCCCTCGCGGCGGCGCTCGAGCTCCTCGAGCAGGAAGTCGGAAACCGACGCGCCCTCGACGGCGGTGCCGTCGAGGGACTCGTCCGAGATGTCGAGGATGCGGCGGGCCGCCGTGCGGTAACGGCGGCGCTGCGTGACCCGCTGCGGGTCGGCCGGCGTTGCGGTGTAGAACGGCCGCGCGGCGGGGGCCTGCCAGTTGATCACGAGCACATCGTGGCCGTCGTCGTGCACCCAGCGGCGGCCGACGTAGAGCGGCCGCAGCACGCCGTCGAGCGTCAGGCGCCCGAAGCAGAGCCCGCGTTCCGCGTCCTGGAACGTGCGCAGGCGCCGCCGCGCCCACGCCTCGAGCGCGAGCGCCGCGACCTCGTTGTCGCTCGAGTCGGCGGCGCGCTCGACGGACGAGCGCATGCTGTCGAGGCACGCGTACGCGTGGTCGACGTAGGCCTGTTCCTGTTGCAGCTCCGGGTGGGCCACCTGCGTAGGCTAGCCGCGGTCTGCGTCCACCTCCGCAACCAGGTTGCGGGACGCAACCTGGTTGCAGCCGTTGGCACCGTAGGATCACAGCATGAAATTGGGGGTCAACCTCGGCTACGCGCCTCCCGGGACGAACCCCGCGGAGCTCGTGCCGCTCGCGCAGGAGGCGGAGCGGCTCGGCTACGACTCGGCGTGGGCGGCAGAGGCGTGGGGCACCGACGCGGTGTCGGTGCTCGCCTGGATCGCAGCCTCGACGAGCCGGATCAAGATCGGCTCGGCGATCATGCAGATCCCCGGCCGGACGCCGGCGAACACGGCGATGACCGCCGCCACGCTCGACCTGATGTCGGGCGGCCGCTTCATCCTCGGCCTCGGCACCTCCGGGCCGCAGGTGGTCGAGGGCTGGCACGGCGAGCCGTGGGGGAAGCCGCTCGGCAAGACGCGCGAGTACGTCGAGATCGTGCGCGCCGCGCTGCGCCGCGAGGCCGTCGCACACCAGGGCGAGCACTACCGCATCCCGTACGACGGCCCCGGCGCGACCGGGCTCGGCAAGCCGCTGAAGCTGATGCTGCGCCCGCTGCGCGCGGAGATCCCGATCTACCTCGCCGCGATCGGCCCGAAGAACGTCGCGCTCGCGGCGGAGATCGCGGACGGCTGGTTGCCGATCTTCGTCGACCCGGAGCGCTTCGGCGACGCGTTCGGGCCGAGCCTCGCAGCGGCCCCCGCGGGCTTCGAGATCGCCGCGACCGCGACGGTGCTCGTCGGCGACGACGTGGAGTCGCTCCGCGACGCGCTCAAGCCGCACCTCGCCCTCTACGTCGGCGGGATGGGCACGAAGGGGAAGAACTTCTACAACGCGCTCGTGCGCCGGTACGGCTGGGAGGCCGAGGCGGAGCGGATCCAGGAGCTGTACCTCGGCGGCCACCAGCGCGAGGCGATCGCCGCCGTGCCGGACGGGCTCGTCGACGCCGTCGCGCTCGTCGGGCCGAAGGAGCGGATCCGCGAGCGGCTCGAGGCCTGGCGCGCGACGCCGGTCACGACCCTGATCGTCGGCTCGCCCCAGCCGGAGGCGCTGCAGCTGCTGGCCGAGCTCGTGCTCTAGCTGGTGCTGTGAAAAGGGCGCCGAAAATGCCGAGCCCCCGCGAACCCGAAGGCTCACAGGGGCTTGGCAGACGGCAATCTCTCAGGTCGGCGGGCGGTTGTCAAGCGACAGCCGCCGCGGCTACGAGCGGACGAGGTTCCGGAGCAGGAAGCCGACGTTCGCGGGCCGCTCGGCGAGCCGCCGCATCAGGTACGGGTACCAGTCCGGGCCGTACGGCGTCGCCACGAGGACCTTGTAGCCCTCGGCCGCGAGCCGGCGCTGGAACGCCGGCCGGACGCCGTAGAGCATCTGGAACTCGAACCGGTCCCGGCCGATCCCGTGCGCGGCCGTCCACGTCTTCACGTGCTCGACGATGCGCTCGTCGTGCGTGGCCACGGCGATGGTGAGCCCGCCCTCGAGCCCACGCTCGACCAGGCGGACGTACGCCGCATCGACCTCCTCCTTCTCCGGGAAGGCGACCGACGCCGGCTCGAGATAAGCCCCCTTGACGATGCGCAGGTTGGGATGGAACGCGAAGAGGTCGTCGAGATCCGCCGCGGTGCGCCGCAGATATGCCTGGAGCACGGTGCCGACGGCGTCGTGGCCGCTCTCGCGCAGGCGTCGGTAGATCCGCAGGGTCGCGTCGACGTACTCCGACTGCTCCATGTCGATCCGGATGAAGTTCCCGAGCTCGGCCGCGCGCGCCACGAGCCGTTCCACGTTCCGGTAGGCGAGCTCCTCGTCGAAGACGAGCCCGAGGTGCGTCAGCTTCAGGGCGACGTTCGCGCGCAGCTCGTTCCCCGCGAGGGCGGAGAGGACGCCCTCGTACGCCGCGACCACGGTCTCCGTGGCGGCCGGGTCCGAGACCGCCTCGCCGAGCAGCGTCGTGTTCGCGTGCAGCCCCTCCGCGTTGAGCCGAGCGAGCACGACGAGGCACTCCTCGAGCGTCTCGCCGGCGACGAACCGCGCGGCGCCCGCGCGCATCCCGTGCCTGCGCACGAGCCGCCGCAAGCGCGGGCTCTCGGCGGCGCGCAGGATCGCCGCGCGGGAGACGGCCGCGGGCGAGGGCTTCATCTCACGCAATCACCCGGTACACCTGGAACACCTCGGCGTACTCGCGGTTCACGTTGATGCCGTGGGTACGCGCGACGTTCCAGACGTACTCGGGGTTCGCGTAGCGGCGATGGTGCTGCGACGCGTACTTCTCGAGCGCGGCGACCTTGCGCTCGAGGTGGCGCTGCTCGAGCGCGACGTACCACTGGTAGGAGAAGTCGAAGTTGTTCCAGGGGATCTCGTAACCGAGGATGGTCGTGCGCTTGAACGCGCGCAGGCCCTCCTCCGCGATCGTCTGGTGGTCCTGGTGGATGTCGTGCAGGCTCGGCTGGAAGACGACGTCCGGCTGCCACTCCTCCCACAGGGCGACGAGCAGCTCGAGGATGTCCTGCCGGTGCTCCGGAAAGGTGCGCACGTCGAAGTCGTGCACCGTCAGCCGCTCCTCCGGAATCCCCAGCTCGGCCGTTGCCTCTCGCACCTCGCGCGCGAGCGTGTCCGGTGGAAAGCCCTCGGGCAGCGAGCGCGTGGCGATCGAGAACGCGACGTAGCGCACGTCGCAGCCCGCCTCGGCGAGCCTCGCCATCGTGCCGCCGCAGCCGAACTCGCCGTCGTCGGTGTGCGGCGCGAGCACGACAGCCCGCTGCCATTGCTCGATCAGACCGGCACCGCCTCCTGCTCCTCGATCACCGGCGGCGGCCCGCCCGCGGGGGCGGCCCGCGGCGCGGCGAGCACGATCAGCCCGAGCAGCGCCCACGTCGTCGGGTCCTCGAAGAAGTCGTTGTAGAAGAGCGCGTGGCACAGGATCGCCGCGAGCGCGGCCACGGCCGCGAGGGACGTCATGCCGGCGAAGCTGCGGTCGACGCGCCGGAAGCCCGGCAGGAGCAGCGCCAGGATCGCCCAGGTGGCGAGGCCGAGCCCGATCACCCCCGTCTCGGCCGCGACGGTCACCGGCGTGTCGTGCGACGCCGCCGTCTTCGGCTCCTTCCCCTTCAGGTGCATCCGTGCAGCGTACGCGTGCTTGAAGCCGCCCACACCGACACCGAGCGCCGGATGGGCGGCGGCGATGCGAATCCCGTTCGCGACGAGGCTCGCGCGGCCGCTCGTGGCGCTGTTCAGGCCGCTCGTCGTGTGATGCTGGATCGAGCGGCGCACCTGCGGCGCCGACACCGCGATCCCGGCGAGCACGACCGCCGCGAGCGCGACCGCGGCGAGCGCCCGCCACCGCCAGGCTACGGCGGCGATGCCGACCACCGCGACGAGCAGCGCGGCGAAGCTCGACTGCGAGAACGAGATGAGCAGGCCGAGCCACGTGACGACGACCGCCGCGGCGACCGCCCAGGCGAGCCGGCCCCTCCGCCCGCGGACGATCAGCACGACGCTCGGCACCATCGCCACGACGAGGAAGCGCCCGTACACGGACGGATCCCAGAAGACCGAGTTGACGCGGAAGAAGGGCGCGTACGCGTTCGAGTTGATCACCTTGGGGTTCTCGAAGACGTTGCGCGTGTCGTACTGGTAGAAGCCGACGGCCGCGAACGCGAGCGCCATCACGACGAGCTCCGCGTAGAGCACGCGCAGGCCCAGCTCGCTCCAAGGAAGCCGCGCAAGCGCGAGCGCGAGGATCGCGAACGGGACGTAGAACGCGAGGAGCTCGACCGCGCCTTCGTGGACGTCCTGGCTCCACGCGAGCGAGAGCCCCGTCCAGGCGATGTACGCCGCCAGCGGCCACGCGGCCGGCCCCAGCTCCCGAGAGCGGCCGTTGCCGCGCACGAGCTCCCACGCGAGCAGGACCGCCGCGCCGAGGATCACGACGTACAGCGGCCCGAGCAGCTGGTGGCCGAGCGCGCCGACCCGCACGGGGACGCAGGCCAGCGCGGCGAGCGGGAGCAGCCACGGCACGCGGCGGAAGACGACGGCGAGCACGGCGGCGGCGAGGAGCCCGGCAATCGCCCCGCCGGCGACCTCCTCCGGCTTGTTCGGCGCCAGTGCCGCGCAGAGCAGACAGGCGCCGAGCGCGGCGAAGCCGAGCCCGGCCAGCCGGTCGCGGCGGGAGCGGGCGACGAGCAGCAGCGCCAGCCCAAGGCAGGCAACGGGGCCGCCGAGGTGCGCGATCCCGATCACCCGACGATCACCACCGCACGGTCGGAGTGTCCGTGCTCGGTGACCGTGAGCCGGTACGTACCCGGGGTGTGCGGCGCCCGCAGCTTCAGATCCGGCCCGCTCGCGACGCCCTTGCGGGCGCCAAGCGTCCACGTGTAGCGCTTCGCGTCAGTCGAGACGCCGATGTCGAAGCGCGCGCCCGCGGCGACCCCTTTGAGCCGGTGGTTCGCGAGCGTGATGTAGCGCAGCTCGACGCGCACGTGTCCCCGGCGAGCGAGCGGCGTGCTGTTGCCCGCGAGATCGACGGCGCCGACGGTCAGCGTGTACGTCCCGGGCGGCAGCAGCCGTCCGTCGACGGTGCCGGACCAGCCGATGGCGCCCTCCGCCTTGCCCGACCGGCTGCGGATCAGCAGGCGACCGCCGAGGTAGACGCGGATGTGCGCCTCCTTGCTCAGCGCGTAGCGGATCGTGACGGAGTCGGCCTGGTGATCACCGTCCGGCGAGAACTGCGGATGGGACGAGTAGGCGGCGACGACCTCCGGCGGCGTGGTGTCGAGCCGGATCTCGTTCGGGAGGAGGATCGTCCGGTGCTGCGCGTCGAGGTGGATCTGGACGCGGTAGACGCCGTCCGGCGCGCGCGTGCCGGCGTCGGTCGTGCCGTCCCAGTGGAAGACGGTCCGCCCGCGCGGGACCCCCTCGCCGAAGACGAGCGTCCGCACGGGCCGGCGGTGGACATCGTCGATCGTGACGTCCACCGTGTCGCTGCGGCGCAGCTTGACGCTGATGTTGGCCCGCACGCGGGCGCAGCCGCAGCTCGGCGAGAACGTCCTCGAGACGAGCGTGCCCGTGATCGGGCTCTTGGTCAGCTTCAGCCGCTCGGTGATCGCGAACGCGGCGGCCGTGGCGATGAGCAGGCCGACGATGGTCGCCGTCGAGAGAAGCCGCTGCAAAGCCTGGCGATTCTACGCAGCGATGCTAAGCGGGGCATGAGCAACGCTCGTGCGGGGCGTCACACGCCTTCGAGCTTGGTTCGCGGGCGCGGCGAGGCGAGCCACGCGTGGACGCCGTACCCCACGAGGCCGCAGCCGAGCGCCCCCAGGCCGCCGACGAGGATCCACGTCGACTGCGGCACGTTCAGGAGCTTCAGCCCGCTCAGCGTCAGTACCGTGCCGAGCGCTAGACGGAGCACGACGTCAGGCAGCCTCACGGTGAAGCGGCTCGAGATGAGGATGCCGGGGATCGAGCCCGTGAGCAGCCATGCGGTCGCGTGCAGATCGACGTTGCCGGTGGCGAGATGGCCGATGCCGGCGACCCAGAGGAGCGCGGCCGCGTGGAAGATGTCGGTGCCGACGATCTTCGGCATGGTCAACGGGTAGGCGAGAACCATCACGAGCCCGAAGAAGGTACCGCTGCCGACCGAGGTCAGGCCGACGATGAAGCCGAAGACGGCGCCGATCGTCACGGCGATCGCCTTGTCGCGGCGTGAGAGCAGGAACGGCGCGTCGCTCGCCTTGATTCCGCGCTTGATGAACGACTTGGCGAGGAAGCCGAGGCCGCCGATCACGAGCGCGGCCCCGACCGCGTAGCTCTCGAGGTTCTGGGCGTTGCCGTAGTGGTGCTTGATCCAGCCGGCGAGCGCGACGCCGGCCAGCGACAGCGGACCGGAGCCGAGGAACATCCAGAGGGTCAGCCGCGCGTGCACGGTGCCGAGCCGCCGGTGCCGGATCGCCCCGAACGACTTGAAGATCGCGCCGTGGAAGATGTCGGTGCCGACGGCGTACGTCGGCTGGAAGCCGAACACGATCACGAGGATCGGCGTCATCAGCGAGCCGCCGCCCATCCCCGTCAGTCCGACCAGCGAGCCGAGCAGCAGCCCGGTCAGCGTGAACTGCCAGGTCAACTGGCTGAAAGCACCATGCCGGCGCCGACGGTCTCGTTCGTGGCCTCGTCGAGGAGGATGAACGCGCCCGTCTCGCGGCTCTCGGCGTACGGGTCGACGCAGAGAGGCTCGGCCAGCCGCAACCGGACGACGCCGATGTCGTTCAGCGCCAGCCGCTCGGGGCCCGGCACGTCGGCAAGCGAGTCCAGGTCGATCTGGGAGACGAGCTCCTCGACGACCGCCCGCACGGACCGGGTCGTGTGCTTGACCGCAAGCCTCGCGCGCGGCTCGAGCGGCCGCTCGCTCATCCAGCACACCCGGGCCTCGAGGTCGCGCGCGACGACCGGCGGCCGCTCGGGGTCGGCGAGCATGTCGCCGCGCGACACGTCGACGTCGTCCGCGAGCCGGATCGTGACCGACATCGGCGGCACGGCGGCGTCCAGCGGGCCGGCTGCCGTCTCCACCGCTTCGACACGGGAGCGCAGCCCGGACGGGAGCACGACCACCTCGTCCCCGGCGCGCCAGACGCCGCCGGCGACGCGGCCGGCGTAGCCGCGATAGTCGTGGAACTCCTCCGCCATCGGCCGGATCACCCACTGCACCGGAAAGCGCCGGCGCTCGAGGTCGCGGTCGTAGAAGATCTCGACCGACTCGAGGTGCTCGAGCAGGGTCGGCCCGTCGTACCACGGCATCCGCTCCGAGCCGTCGGCGACGTTGTCGCCGTACAGCGCCGACATCGGGATCACCTGCATGTCGGGCAGCCCGAGCGTCGCGAGGTCGCGCACGATCTCGTCGAAGCGCTCCTCCGACCAGCCGACGAGGTCGAGCTTGTTCACTGCCACGGCCACGTGGGGGATGCCGAGGATGGAGACGATGTACGCGTGCCGCCGCGTCTGCTCGACGACGCCGTTGCGCGCGTCGATGAGGATGATCGCCACGTCGGCCGTGGACGCGCCGGTGACCATGTTGCGCGTGTACTGGACGTGGCCGGGCGCGTCGGCGAGCTGGAAGCGGCGGCGAGGCGTCAGGAAGGATAGATAGGCGACGTCGATCGTGATCCCCTGCTCGCGCTCCGCACGCAGGCCGTCGGTGAGCAGCGCGAGGTTCACGTAGGCGTCGCCGCGGCGCTTCGAGGTCTCCTCGATGTGCTCGAGCTGGTCGACGAAGATCTGCTTCGTGTCGTAGAGCAGCCGGCCGATCAGCGTCGACTTGCCGTCGTCGACGGAGCCGCACGTGACCAGGCGAAGCAGCTCGGTCTGCTCAGAAATAGCCAACGCGCTTCCTGTCCTCCATCGCGGCCTCGCTGAACCGGTCGTCCGCGCGCGTCTCGCCGCGCTCGGTGACGTTCGTCGCGGCGATCTCGGTCACGACCTCCTCGATCGTCCGCGCCTCGGAGAGCACGCCGCCCGTGCACGACATGTCGCCGACGGTGCGGAAGCGCACCGAGGCGTTGAACGGCTCCTCGCCTTCCATGCGCTCGACGAACGGCGAGACCGCGTACAGCATCCCGTCGCGCCGGAACACGTCCCGCTCGTGCGCGAAGTAGATCGGCGGCAGCTCGAGCTGCTCGCGTGCCACGTACTGCCACACGTCGAGCTCCGTCCAGTTGGAGATCGGAAAGGCGCGCACGTGCTCGCCCTTGCGCACGCGCGCGTTGTAGAGGCTCCACAGCTCCGGCCGCTGCACACGCGGGTTCCACTGGCCGAAGTCGTCGCGGAAGGAGAAGATCCGCTCCTTCGCGCGGCTGCGCTCCTCGTCGCGGCGTGCGCCGCCGATGGCCGCGTCGAACTCGTGCTCCTCGATCGCGTCGAGCAGGGTCGTCGTCTGGAGCCGGTTGCGCGACGCGCGCGGCCCCGTCTCCTCGACGACGCGCCCCTTGTCGATCGACTCCTGCACCGAGGCGACGATCAGCCGCTCGTCGAGCTCGGCGACGCGCCGGTCGCGGAACTCGAGCACCTCGGGGAAGTTGTGGCCGGTGTCGACGTGCATCACCGGAAACGGGAACTTGCCCGGCCGGAACGCCTTCTCGGCGAGCCGGAGCAGCACGATCGAGTCCTTGCCGCCGGAGAAGAGCAGCACCGGCCGCTCGAGCTCGGCGGCGACCTCGCGGAAGATGTGGATCGCCTCGGCCTCGAGAGAGTCGAGATGGGTGAGCGTCGGGACGGCGCGCGCAGCGGTCACGACGCCGTCTCCGCCGAGAGGAGGTGCAGCTGCTCGAGGCGTGCGAGCACCAGCGCCGCCGACTCGGTCGGCGTCGCGCCGGTCGTGTCGAGGCGCAGCTCGGGGTGGCGCGGCTCCTCGCACGGAGCCGAGACGCCGGTGAAGTTCTCGAGCTCGCCGGCGAACGCCTGCGCGTACAGGCCCTTCGGATCGCGGCGCGCCTCCGCGTAGGGCGAGATCGCGGAGACGACGACGGCCGCCGGCAACCCCGTGAACCAGATGACGAATCCGCTCACGTGCCGCTCCGGAACGGCCGCGACCTGACTGAAGTCAGGTCGCTCATGTTGCGCTCCGAGCGGTGTGCAGGCCGCACTCCACCTTGTCCGACCCGGCCCAGCGTCCTTCGCGCCCTGCACCGGGCGCTGTGCAGTGCGTGCAGCCGATCGACGCGTAGCCGCGCTCGTGCAGCGGGTTCACAGGCAGGTCGCGCTCCCCGATATAGGCCCAGCACTGCTCGTCCGTCCAGTCGGCGAGCGGGTTGGCCTTCCAGAGCTCATGCGCCTCGTCCCAGCCGAGCTTCGGCGCGCTCGCCCGCGCCGGCGACTGGTCGCGGCGCAGGCCGGTGATCCAGCAGTCGAGGCCGGCGAGCGCGCGGTTCAGCGGCTCGACCTTGCGGATCGAGCAGCAGAGGTCGGGCTTGCGCTCCCAGAGCGCCTCGCCGTGCACGGCGGCCTGCCGCCCCAGCGACGGCCCCTCGTACACCTCGACCGTCGCCCCGTAGCGTTTCTCGACCGCGCGCCAGACCTCGTACGTCTCGGGGAAGAGCACGTGCGTGTCGAGCGCGAAGACGCGCGCCTTCGGCTCGAGCGCGAAGAGCATGTCGAGCAGCACCGACTCCTCCTTCTGGAAGGAGCAGGCGAGCGAGACACGGCCGGGGAACTCCTCGAGCACGAAGCCGAGGACCTGCTCCGCGCTCATGCCCTCGACGTCAGCCGGCAGCTGCAGGCTCGCCGCCAAGGAGCACCTCCTTCAGCGTGTCGCCGCGTAGTCCGAGGCGCAGCGTCTCGAGCGGGATGACCTCCTCGGGCGGGATGTTGCCGAGGTTCACCCCGGGCCCATAGTGCTTCACGAACCAGGCCTGCGAGGCCTTCGAGGGCGCCTCGAAGATGAGGCTCGAGATGTCGATCTCGTGCGCGATCTCGTCGACGAGGCCCGTCCTCATCTCGCCGGTGGGCCTGTAGATGCCGGAGGTGCCGCCCTCGCGGCCCTCCGTGATCACCTTCCACGCCCCCGCTTCGAGCTCCGACTTGATCCACTCGACCCACTGGTACGGGGCGAAGATCGCCTCCGCGTCCTTCGAGCCGACCTCGGAGAGGACGGTGAAGTCGCGCGCGAAGTCCTGGATCAGCTCGAGCTTGCGGTCGCGGGGGATGTCGATCGTGCCGTCGGAGATCTCGACGTGAGTGAGGCCGAGATCGGTGAGCCAGCGCTTGTACTCGTCGAACTTGCCGCGGACGTAGACCGCCTCGAAGAAGGTGCCGCCGATCACGACGGGCTTCTCGCGCAGAACCTCGAGCTTACGCTCGAGGTTCTTCGTCACGTAGGCCGTGCCCCAGCCGAGCTTGACGATGTCGATGTAGTCGCCGGCGGTGTCGAGGACGTCCTCCCAGCCCCGCGGGCCGAGGCCCTTGTCGAGGACGTGGGTGAGGCCGCCGTTGCGCTTGATTCCGAGGTCGAGCTCAGAGACGGGCATAGAGCTCCTCCAGCTTCTTGTGGGCTGCTGCCTGCACGTCGTGGTAGAGCGAGTTGCCGTGCGCGTCGATGCCGACGGTGAGCGGGCCGAAGTCCTTGACGCGGAACTTCCAGAGGCACTCGGGCATCAGCTCCTCCCACGCGACCTCCTCGATCTCCTCGATCTGTGTGGTCTCGAGCGCCGCGGCGCCGCCGACGATGGCGAAGTAGACCATCCCGAGCCTGCGCATCGGCTCGATCGCCTCGTCGGGAAAGCCGCCCTTGCCGCAGATCGCGCGCACGCCGTACTGCGCGCCGAGCGGCTCGGTGAAGCGCACCATCCGCGCGGACGTGGTCGTGCCGATGCAGACCTTCTCGTACTTGCCGTCGGCGAGCTTGCGCACGCCGGGGGCGGTGTGGAGCAGGAAGGCGCCGCGCAGGTCCATCGGCGGCTCGACTCCCTGGTCGAAGATCCGGATCTGCGTGCGGTCGCGGATGCCGATGATGTGGCCCTGGACGGTCACCTCGTCGCCGGCGCGCAGCTTGAGGATCTCCTGCGGATCGGTGACCGGGAACGTCACTTCGTGGGTTGCCATCTCTACGCCTCTCTGTCGTACTCGAAGGAGCCGTCGGCGGCGATGTGCACGCTTGCGCGCCGCGCTGCCCAGCACTGGTAGTTGACGGCGACGGGGTTGAGCGTCATGTGCGTGTCCGCGTGCTCGATGTGGCAGTTGAGGACGGTCACGTCACCGCCGAGCCCCATCGGGCCGATCCCGGTCTCGTTCAGCAGGCCCATCAGCTCGTCCTCGAGCTGTGCGACGATCGGATCGCTGTTGCGCGTCCCGATGGGACGCGCAACAGCCTCTTTCGCCAGGTACATGGCGTAGTCCGCACTGCCGCCGATGCCGACTCCCACGATCCCGGGAGGGCACGGTTTCCCTCCCGCGCCGACGATCGACTCGAGCACGAACTGCTTGATCCCCTTCACGCCGTCGGCGGGGACGCACATCTTGAGGAAGCTCATGTTCTCGCTGCCGGAGCCCTTCGGCACGCACTTCACGTCGAGGCCGTCCCAGTCGGGGATGAACTCCCAGTGGACGATCGGCAGCCGGTGGCCGATGTTCGGGCCGGTGTTCTCGCGCGTGATCGTGTGCACGGCGTTCGAGCGCAGCGGGTGCTCGATCGTCGCGCGGGCCGTCCCGTCGCGCAGTGCCTCGTAGATGCGCGCCGGGTGGAGCGGGAAGTGCTCGCCGACGCGGCAGGTGTAGACGGCGATGCCGGTGTCCTGGCAGACGAGGTTGTTCTCGCCGTCTGCGACCTCGACGTTGCGGAGGATCGTGTTGAGGACGCGCTGACCGGGGATGGAGGTCTCGCGGGCCGCTGCGGCTTTGAGCGCGTCGCGGAGGTCCTGCGGGATGTCCTTCAGCGCCCAGACGTAGAGGTGCGCGGCGGCGTCCTCGACGGCGTGCTGGAGATCTGTCGCTACGACGCTCATGCTCTCGCTTTCTCTGCGGCTGCCTTTCCGGCGCGGCGTCCGAACACCACGCACTCGAGCAGCGAGTTGCCCATCATGCGGTTCCGCCCGTGCGTGCCGCCCGCGATCTCGCCGCAGGCGAACACGCCTTCGAGCGTGGTCTCTGCATCCGTGTCGATCACGAGGCCGCCGTTCTGGTAGTGGAGGACAGGGTAGGTGTAGATCCTCTCGGCCAGCGGATCGATTCCGCCGGCCCGGTAGCGGCGGAGCATGTACGGCAGCGACAGCTCCGCGTCGTGTGGGTCGATCCGCGTCGTGTCGAGCAAGACGGCGGGGCGGCCGTCGGGCGTCTCGACGCCCTTGCCCCTGGCGACCTCGTCGAAGATGGCCTGGCTGACGACGTCGCGCGGCCCGAGCGAGTCGGTGAACTCCTCGCCGTCGGCGTTGAGGAGGACGGCGCCGTAGGCGCGCGTCGTCTCCGGGATCGAGTAGCCCTGCATCGTCTCCGGCCAGGCGCCGCCGTTCGGGTGGTACTGGAGCGCGTCGAGGTCGCGCGCCTCAGCGCCTGCGCCCAGCGCGATGCGCGTCACCTCGCCGGTCGCGCCGGGGTGGTTGGTCGAGAGCTCGCCGCGCTGCTCGGCCTCGGCGAAGCAGCGGCCGCCGGCGGCGAGGATCACCGTCGCCGCGTCGATCGTCTCCTCGCCGCAGCGCGCGCGCCAGCCGTGCTCGCCGCGCTCGAGCTCCGCGAGCGGCGCCTTCGGGAAGACGGTGACGGTGCCGGCCTCGACGGCGTCCCGGAGCGCCGCGGTGATCGCGTGCCCCGTTCTGTCGCCGACCTGGAGCAGCCGCTTGCGCGTCGCGCCGCCGCAGCGCGCGAGCCGGTAGCCGCCGTTCTCGCGCGTGAACTCGACGCCGAGCTCCTCGAGCCAGTGGATCGCGGACGGCGCCTCCGAGGTGAGCACCTCGACGAGCCGCATGTCCGCCGTCTCGTGGGAGCTGCGCCAGACGTCCTCGGCGTGCTGCTCGGGCAAGTCGTCCTCGCCGAGCGCCGCCTGGATGCCGCCCTGCGCCTTCGCCGAGTTGCAGGACTGGATCGACCCCTTCGTCGCCAGCGCCACGCGGGCGCCGGCCCGCTCTGCGGACACAGCGGCGGCGAGGCCAGAGGCCCCGCTGCCGATCACCAGCACGTCGAAGTCGCCGTTTTCCCGCACAGCTGACCCGACTATACCGACTCCCTGGTTATTCCATCCATGCGAATCGCTTATGCATGTCGGTTGCGGGCATGTCCAAAGGTGCGATCTTGATTGTCAGATCTGACAACGCTACGGTGACAAGACCTCAGCCCGCGACGAAAGGAGAAGCCGATGTTCGCCCAACTGACGCAGGACCTGCTCGACCTGCGCGTGACGGAGAAGGGCCGCAGTGGCGGCAACGGGCTCGCCGCGCTCCCGCTCTGCTGCAGCCTCGTCATCTCGCTCTGCAGCAGCTGCTCGTCCAAGGAAGAGTACGAGTAGGCGGTGCGCCCGGTGGACGGATCGGCACGCCCTCTCCTCAAGCCGTGGTACCGGCTGGCGACCGGCGCCGAACGCGTGACGCTGCGCTTCGGCAAGTCGCTGCTCGAGCTGGAGGGACGCGCGGCCTCGACGCTCCTGCCCGAGCTTCTGCCGCTGCTCGACGGCACCCGCACGGTCGACGAGATCGTGGCGGCGCTCGGCGCGCCGATCCGTCCCGCTATCGAGCACGCGCTTGCGCTGCTCGACGAGCACGGCCTGCTGACGGAGGCGCCGGCGCGGGAGCTGCACGACGGCGGCCGGCGCTCGGCGGAGCTGCTCGCGGTGACCGACACGCGCGGCCGCTCGCCGCGCGAGCTTGCGCAGCGGCTCCGCGAGAGCCGTGTCGCG
>JBEKEH010000016.1:0-35127 GCA_050013935.1 Gaiellaceae bacterium
TCGAAGCATTCCTTGCCGCCCACAACAACGACCCCAAACCCTTCGTCTGGACGGCGTCAGTCGACTCGATCCTCGCCAAGGTCGGACGCTGTAAAGCCGTTCTTGAGACAGTCCACTAGCGGGTGCCGAGCTCCATGCCGAGGAGGCGGGGCAGGGCGGCGCCGGCGCGGGCGGCAAGGGGCGGACGCCGGCCCTGTTCCTCGGCCTCCTCGCAGGCCATGATCGAGGCGCGCACGAGCCCGCCGCCCAGACGGCGCAGCGGCTCGGGCGGCAGGCGCGGCACGCGTCGCGTGGCGAGCGGGAGCCGCGTCCACTCGTCGTCCGCGCCGAGCACGAGCGAGGCGAGGATGCGGCCGCCGAGCCAGCTCGGCCCCACGCCGTGCCCCGAGTAGCCGGCGCCGTAGTGGATGCGCGTGCCGGGTTTCGTCCGGAAGAACGGAAGATGGTCGGCGGAGACGTCGATCGCACCGCCCCACGCGCGCTGCACGCACGCTCCGTCGAGCCCCGGCAGCAGCCGCCGCAGCCCGGCTTCGGCCCGGGCCGCCGTCGGCAGGTCGGCGCTGAAGCGCGCGTCGACCTTGCCGCCGAAGCCGGTGGGGCCGGAGCCGCTGCCCATCAAGACGCGCCCGTCGGTGGTCGTGCGGAAGTAGTGGAGGAACATGCGGCCGTCGACGATCGCCTCGCCGCCGGTCCAGCCGATCTCGGCCAGCAGCTCCGGCGCGGGCTCGGTCAGGACGACGTACGAGCCGAAGTTCGTGAGGCTGTGCCCCGCCGGCCGCCAGCCGGTGAGCGCCGCGTTGGTCGCCAGCACCACCTCGGGCGCGCGCAGGATCCCGCCCGGTGTCTCGATCACGTTCGGCGTGCCCGCGCGTACGCGCAGTGCCGGCGTGTGCTCGTGCAGCGCGACGCCGTTGGCGAGCGCTGCACGCCGCAGCGCACGCACGAGGAGCCCCGGGTGCACGGTCGCGCCGTCCGGGAAGAAGACGCCGCGGCGGAAGGCCGGCGACGTGCAGCGGGCCGCGACGTCGTCTTGCGAGAGCGCCACCGCCTCGTCCGGGCGGCCCACGGCGGCCGCAGCCTCGACCGCGCGCTCGACCGTGGCGTCCTGGGCGGGCGCAGCGGAGACCATCAGCATGCCGGCCTCGCGTAGCCAGATGTCCTCGCGCCGCGACTCGGCGAACGCACGGACCCCGGGGACGATCGCCTCCGCTGCCCGGCACAGGCGGACTGCGTCCTTGTCGCCGAGCACCGGCCGCAGCGACGCGAGCGAGGCCCAGTACCCGTGCACGAAGCCGCCGTTGCGCCCGCTCGGCCCGTGCCCGCAGATCTCCGCCTCGAGCAGCGTCACCCGCAGCCCGGGGTCGCGCTCGCGCAGCGCGAGCGCAGTCCAGAGCCCCGTGTAGCCGCCGCCGACGACCGCGACGTCGGTGCTCGCCTCACCCGCGAGAGGGGGCGCCGCCGCCAGGTCTTCCTCGGCGGCGAGCGCCTCCTCCAGCCACCACGACGGCAGCGCCGGCTGGACCGAGAGCTGGGTCAGCCGGCGACCTGGGCGAGCGCGTCCTGGACATCGCCGCCGATCTCGGCGGTGACGCTCTCGCTCCGCACGCCGGCGGCCAGCGCGTAGCCGACGATGCCGAGCAGGACAATGACGAGGAGCGTCCCCAGCGTGAGCAGCTCGAACGTCGTTCGCGTGACGCTCCACGTGTCCTTGAAGTTGTAGCCGACGCCGAACAGGCTCTCGAGCGAGTCGGGGAACACTGCGACCCACGAGCCGACGGCGATCCAGAACGTGACGAGGATCGTGGAGATCCAGATGCCAGGCATTCCGAACGGATGCCGGTACGGCCGCGGCACCTCCGGGTGCGAGTAGCGGAGCTTCAGCGCCGCCGGGAAGATCCAGAGATAGGACAGCAGCGTCGTCGAGATCGCGATGTCCAGCACGACCTGGAACTTCGCGTTGTCGCCGCCGTGGAACGCTCCGAGTGCGACCACGGCGAACGCCGTCGAGACGATGCCCGACATGACGTTCACCCGCACAGGCGTCCCCAGTCTGCGGTTGAACACGCCGAAGAACGGCACGAAAGCCCCGTCGTACGCCGCGACCGCCTGGATCCGGTCGGAGCCGATCATCCACACCGCACCCGACGTGACGAGGGCGCCGATGAACGCGAGCGTCATCACGATCAGCAGCGCATGTGCCGCACCGCCGTAGACGCCGTGGAAGACGAGCGTGACCGCGTCGATGAAGCCGCCGATACCCGTCACCGTCTTCGCGGGAAGCACGAGGATGATGCAGAGGACGGGGATCACGTACATCAGCACCCCCATGACGCCGCTGCGCAGCACGGCGAGCGGCACGTCCCGCTGCGGGTTCTCCATCTCCTCCGCCGCGCCGTTCTGGAGCTCGAACCCGACGTAGTTGAACAGGAGGATCGGCGCGAGACCAAAGAACACCGCGCGTGACGGGCTCAGGTGGCCGACCGAGAAGCCTGCGACCCCGTGCTTGATCCCGTACACGATGACCGTGATCGAGAAGAAGCCGAGCACGATCATGCGGAGCAGCGCCCCGAAGTTCGGGATCCATTTGCCGTAGCGAAGCGAGGCGATCGCGACGCCGATCGAGATCCAGATGAAGACGATCTTGAACGTGTAGTCGCCGACCGTGCCGCTGCCGATCTTGAACACGTTCGCGGTCCACGAGTCGGTAGCGATGAACGCGAGCGAGCCGCCGACCCAGAGCGGGTTCGTGACCCAGTAGAGGATGGCGGCGATGCCGCCGTGGAAGCGACCGAACGCGAGCTTCACCCATTCGTACGGACCGCCCTCCTGAGTGAACGCCGAGCCGACCTCGGACATCAGGAGCATGTACGGGACGACGAACACCAGTGCCAGCAGCACGAGCCACAGGAACCCCTGCGGGCCGTTCTTCGCCACCGTCCCGAGCGTGTCGAGACCGACGAACGCGCAGACGGTGAAGAAGACCATGTCGAAACGCCGAAGCGACTTGATCAGCTTGCTGCGCTCTTCGAGCGCGAGCGTCGTCGTCGTCTCGACAGCGTGCCCTGCACTGCTCATGTGACACTCCCTCCGTTGGCGGTGATTCGCTGCCAGGCCTCTACGAGCACATCGCCGAGCGTCCCTGCGATCTCGTCGAACTCCTTCTGCGTCGCGATCAGCGGCGGTGAGATCTGCACGACCGGGTCGCCGCGGTCGTCCGCCCGGCAGATCAGCCCCTTCTCGAACAGCCGCGGCGAGAGGAAGCCGCGCAGCAGCGACTCGCACTCCTCGTGCGTGAAGCTCGCCCGCGTGTCCTTGTCCTTCACGAGCTCGAGCGCATAGAAGAAGCCCGTGCCGCGCAGGTCGCCGACGATCGGCAGGTCGAGCAGCTGCGCGAGCGTGGAGCGGAATGCGTCACCGCTGTCGCGCACGTTCTCAACGACGTGCTCGCGGCGCATGATCTCGATGTTCTTCAGCGCGATCGCGCACTGCACGGGATGTCCCCCGAAGGTGATCCCGTGGGCGTAGACGGCCTTGTCGTCGAGGAACGGAGCGACGATGTGGTCTGCCGCGACGACGGCGCCGATCGCCGCGTACGCCGACGAGAGCCCCTTCGCGCACGTGATCAGATCGGGTCGGATGTCGTAGAGGTCGGAACCGAACCACGTGCCCAGCCGTCCGAAGCCGGTGATCACCTCGTCCACACAGAGGAGGATCTGGTAGCGGTCGCAGATCTCGCGTACGCCGCGCCAGTAGCCCACCGGCGGCGTGAACGCGCCGCCCGCGTTCTGCACCGGCTCCATCATCACCATCGCCACGGTCTCGGGGCCTGCCTGCACGATCGCCGACTCGAGGTCCTCGAGCAGGAACGCGGTGAACTCCTCTTCGCTCTCCTCCGGCGGGCGGTGGTAGCGGTTCGTGTTGCGGACGTGAACCACGTCGGGCACGAGCGGCTCGAACGGCGCGCGCAGCGCGGGGATGCCGTTGATCGAGAGCGCACCCATGGTCGTGCCGTGGTACGCGAGCCGCCGGGAGACCGCCTTCCAGCGCCGCTCACCGCGCGCCTGGTGGAACTGGCGTGCGAGCTTCCACGCCGACTCGACGGCCTCCGAGCCTCCGGAGACGAAGAAGACGCGGTTGAGGTCGCCGGGCGTGAGCTGCGCGACCTCGTACGCGAGCTCGATCGCCCGCGGATGGGCATACGACCAGTTGGTGTAGAACGGGAGCTCGCGCATCTGCTCGAGCGCGGCCCGCCCCATCTCCTCACCGTACGAATAGCCGACCTGCACGGCGAACAGCCCGGCGAGTGCGTCGAGATAGCGCCTGCCCTCGATGTCCTCGAGGTAGCAGCCCTCGCCGCGCACGATGATCGGCGGCTCGTGCCCGCCCATGCGCGTGAAGTGGAGCCAGAGATGGTCGCGCGCAGCGCGCCGCAGGTCCTCGACGCTGCGCGCGGTGTCGAACGTCGTCACGAGGTGCCTCCGCCGACGCCGTGCGCGCCCCAGTTGTAGAGCTGCTTCCACATCTCGAGATAGAAGAACGTTTCCGTCGAGACGACGGCGTCGAGCGCGCGCATGCGGTTCGTGAGCTCGAGCAGCTCGTGGCGGTCGGAGGCGACGACCTCGACGACGAGGTCGAACTGGCCGGCCGTGACCACCACGTAGTCGACCTCGGCCCAGCGCGCGAGCTCGTCGGCGACCTCGCCCGGAGGCCCGGACGTCTTCAGGCCGACGAGCGCCTGGTCGAAGCCCAGCCCGAGCGGATTCGTGACGGCGACCACCTGCAGGATCCCCTCGCTCGCCAGCCGCGCATAGCGGGCACGGACGGTCGCCTCGGAAACGCCAAGCCCGGCCGCGATCCGCCGGAACGACTCGCGCCCGTTGGCCTGGAGGGCCTCGATGATCCTCCGGTCGAGCTCATCGACCTTCCGCGCGGGCGCGACCGGGCCGCGGCGCGAGTCGGCGGCGAACCGGAGCGGCTGGGCGTCAGGCCTGCGCAACGCGTGGGATTCCTACCAGCTAACTGCGCATTGCGTCAATCGGGCCACAAGACACCGCGCGTTCGCGCGGTCGCGGCCTTGACTTGCCGCAAGCACGGAATCGTCGCCGGCGACCCCCTCCTGCTAGTCGAGGCCGTACGCCGTCACGCGCTCCGGATGGATCCGGACGGTCACGCGCTGCTCGTCAGGCTGCCGCCACGGGTAGGAGTCCTTGCCGATGTACTTCTTCGCGAGCTTGTCGATCTGGGCGTCCGCGCCGTCGACCGTCAGCTCCGCTCTCCCGTCGACGGCAACCCACTTGTAGGCGTCGCTCGGGTCGAGCACGAGCAGCGAGACGCGCGGGTCGCGCTCGAGGTTCGACGGCTTCACGCGGCCGTAGGCGGTGTTGAACGCCGGCTCGCCGTCGACGAGGTCGACCCAGACGACGGTCGAATGCGGGGAGCCGTCCCCGCGGAGCGTCGTCACCGTCCCCACGTAGGGCTGCTCCAGGAACTTCTGCTGTGTCTCGTTCAGCTTCGGCATGGCATCTCCTCGTCTGCTGGTGTTAGCGTCCCCTCCGTGTCCTCGACACTACTTGTAGGAACGCGCAAGGGGCTGTTCGTCATCCGCGACGGCGGTGTCGAGGGCCCGCTGCTGCAGGGCTGGGAGGTGTTCCACGCGATCGCCTCGGGAGGCGTGCTCTATGCCGCAGCGAACCACTTCGTCTACGGCGCGATCGTCCAGCGCTCGGAGGACGGCGGCGCGACGTGGGAGCGCTCCGAGCCGATCGAGGGGCTCAAGCGGGCCTGGCACGTGGAGCCCGCGGGCGACGGGGCGCTCTATCTCGGCGGCGACCCCGGCTGTCTCTTCCGCTCCGGCGACGGCGGCCGCACCTGGGAGCCGAACACGGCGATCGCCGAGCACCCGACGCGGGAGCGCTGGCAGCCCGGCGCCGGCGGCCTTTGCTGCCACTCGATCCAGGTGCTGCCCGATGCCCTCTACGTCGCAATCTCCGCGGCCGGGGCCTTCCGCTCGGACGACGGCGGCGAGACCTGGACGCCGATCAACAAGGAGGTCGCCGCCGACTTCCTGCCCGAGAAGTACCCGGAGGTCGGGCAGTGCGTGCACAAGCTGCTCGCGCACCCCGGCCGGCCCGGACGGCTCTGGCAGCAGAACCACTGCGGCACGTACCGGTCCGACGACCGCGGCGAGAGCTGGGAGCGGCTCGACGGGAACGGCCTGCCGAGCAGCTTCGGCTTCGGGATCGCGCTCGACCCGGCGGATCCGGATGTCGCCTACGTGTTCCCGGAGCAGGCGGACGAGTATCGCGTCGCCGCCGAGGGCCGGCTGGCCGTCTGGCGCACCGGCGACGCCGGCGCGTCGTGGGCGCCGTACGGCGACGGGCTGCCGGCGCCCGCGTGGGCGGGTGTGCTGCGCGAGGGCATGAGCTTCGACGCCGACGGCGTCTACTTCGGCACACAGAGTGGCTCCGTCTTCGTCACCCGCGACGGCGGCTGGCACGAGGCGGCCTCGCAGCTGCCGGCGATCTACTCGGTCGAAGCCGCCGAGCTCTAGCGCCGTGGTCGCCGTCGTCCTCCCGTCGCTGCTCGCGACGCAGGCGGGTGGCCGCAAGCGCTTCGAGGTGGACGCGGCGACAGTCGAATCGGCGCTGCGCGGGCTCCCGATCGCCGATCTGCTCTTCGACGACGACGGCGCGCTGCGGCCGCTCGTGAACGTGTACGTCGACGGCGCGGACGTGCGCTACGCGGACGGCCTCTCCACCCCCGTCTCCGGCGGGCAGACCGTCCGCGTCGTCACTGCGGTTGCCGGCGGCTGATCCTCCTAGGGACGCGGCGTGCGGAGCACGAGCGGCTGGTTGCCGAGCGCTGCAGGGTTCGTATCGTCCGGAGGCGCGCTCGCGCGCTCGCGCGCGTTCGGCGGGCGCTGCAGCACGCGGAGCACGTAGTCGGTCACGAGCGTCGCGGTCCGGGAGCCTGCGATCCGCTGCCGTACGACGACGCGCAGGAGGTGGCGCCCGGGAGGAAGCGGCCGCAGCACGAGCGAGTTGGCGCCCATGTTCAAGGAGCCGAGATCGCCGGGGAAGTAGATGCGGCAGATCTGCGGTCCGTTGTTGCGGTAGAAGACCCAGTAGCGGGAAGGATCCCGGACGGCGCGGCCGTCGAGCGAGACCGCGATCGAGTACTGGGCCGCGTCCACCCGGGCCTCGGCCGCCGTGAGCTCCGACGTGACGGCGGTGTCGAGGACGAGCCCTGTCCGCGGCGTGGTGATCCGGTAGGTCCGCAGCGTGCGTGCGCTGGCCTGCGCGGCGCGGAACAGGTCGAACGGCAGCAGCCGCAGACTCGCTCCGTCGATGTACTCCGGCAGCTGTCCGAACGCGTGCGTCACGACCGCGCTGGCGAGATTCGCCGGGTTGGTGTCCATGTCGGTCTTCGCGTTCGGCGGCCGGACGGTGCCGGGTGGGACGAAGGAGTCGTCCGTGCGCTGAGTCCCCCAGCCGGCGGCGGCGAGGACGACGAGCAGGAACGGAAGAGCCCGGCGCACCGCTGCAAAGGCTACCCCCGGCCGGCGGGGCTGCGACGGGGCCCGCGGGACCTTTCAGCCGCGTGCAAACGTATTTCCGTACGTGCGACCTCTGGCCGTGCATTCCGGGCTGCTCTCGCCGCTGACCGCGGAGGAACACCGCCGTTAGTGCGGCGGCGCGTGCGGCGGGGAGCGTGCGACCCGAGCGGCCGGAGCTCGACCGGCGCGAGCATGTCTGGGTGCGTGACGCGCAGCGCGGGTCGGCGGCGGCGCTGGAGCACCTCTTCCGGAGCCACTGGCCGCGCGCCTACCGGGCGGCCCTGCTCGTCGTCGGCGACGCAGCCGCGGCCGAGGACATCGCGCAGGAGTCCTTCCTCGCCGCCATCCGCGCCCTCGACCGCTTCGATCGCAGGCGGCCGTTCGGCCCGTGGCTGCACCGGATCGTCGTCAACAGGGCGATCGACTGGGGCCAGGCGCGCTCGCTGCGGCGCGAGCTGCCGCGCGGCACGGTCAACTCGAGGCTGCGCCGCGGCCTCGACCGGCTCGAGGCCGTCCTGCGACGGGAGACCGCGTGATGAGCGAGCGGGGCGTGCAGCGGCTGCTCGGCTCGGTGCCCGTCGACGAGCAGGCCGCGAGGCGCGCATGGGAGATCGTGCGCGCCGCCTACGCGGAGCGCGAGCCGCGGCGGTCACGCCGTCGGCGCAGCAGTGTCGCACTCGTCCTCGCGGCGGTAGCGGCCGCCGCAGCGGCCGCTGTGCTCTCGCCGCCCGGACGTGCGGTCGTGAACGCCGTCCGCCGCTCGATCGGGATCGAGCACGCCCAGCCTGCGCTGTTCCGCCTGCCGGCGCCGGGCCGGCTGCTCGTCGCCGGTGGAAGCGGCGCCTGGATCGTCGCCGACGACGGGTCGAAGCGCCGCCTGGGCGACTATCCGCAGGCGTCGTGGTCGCCGCACGCCCTCTACGTCGTCGCGGCGGCCGCGAACGAGCTGGCGGCGGTCGAGCCGACCGGTCGCGTCCACTGGACGCTCGCGCGGCCGCAGATCCGCTTTCCCCGCTGGGGCGGCACGCGGAGCGACACGCGGATCGCCTACTTCACCGCGGGCCGTCTCCACATCGTGGCCGGAGACGGCACGGGCGACGTCGCTGCGCAGGGGCTAGCCGCGGCCGCGCCCGTCCCGCCGGCGTGGGAGCCGACGACCGGCGACCGCCACGTGCTCGCGTACGTCACGGCACGCGGTCGCGTCACCGTGCTCGACGCCGACAGCGGGAACGTGCAGTGGGTCTCCGCGGCGTACGCCGGCCCGCGCGCGCTCGCATGGTCGCCAGACGGCACGCAGCTCGCCCTCGCCGCGAAGACACGCGTGATCGTCTTCGACGCGCGCACGGGACACGCGACCGCAATCCGCGCCGGAGGCGTGCGTGCGCTCGCCTTCGCACCGGACGGGCAGCTCGCGCTGCTGCGCAGCCATGAGGTGCTCCTCCGCGCCGGCGGCCTCCTGCACACGCTCTTCGTCCCGCCCGGCGGCCGGCTCAGCGGCCTCGTGTGGTCGCCCGACAGCCGCTGGCTGCTGACCGAGCTGCCCGCCGCAGACGAGTGGGTCTTCCTGCAGGTGCGCGGCGGCCGGCGCATCCTGGCGGTCTCGCACATCGCAGCCCAGTTCGGCGCCTTCCCGTCGCTGAGCGGCTGGGCGAGCTGAGCGACCCGCAGCAAGGCGGCCCGCGGTCAGAGCGCAGCGCCGACGTTAGGTGGCAAGAACTTCGGGGGCGTCTGCTTGACGTCGCCCAGCCGCTCGCCTACCCTGGACCGCAGTTCCCGTCCCCGGCGAAGAGGAGGTTCGAACCGTGACGCCTGTGTCTGCCGCCTCCTCAGCTTCTTCCGCCTAACCGGCGCGACGGCACTCCTTCAAAGAGGCGGCCGCCGTGCCGTCCTGTTTACACATCGCGAAGGAGAACTGCGTTGCCCACGTTCGATCTGGGCGAGCTCGGCTGGAGCAGCGAGCTCGCCGACAACCTGGAGCCCGGCCTCGTGCCGGGACGCGTCGCGGCAGCCCACCGCGCCGCCTTCGACGTGCACACGGCCGACGGCGCCGTGCGCACGCGCCTGCCTGGACGCCTCGTCCACGAAAACGTCGACGTCGCGGTCGGCGACTGGGTCGGCCTCGGCGACGGCTTGATCCGGACCGTCCTGCCGCGCCGCTCGGCGATCGTCCGCAACGCCGCCGGAAAGGCGACGAGCCGCCAGACGCTCGCCGCGAACGTCGACCTCGCGTTCGTCGTCAGCTCGCTCGGCCCGGAGCTCGAGCCGCGGCGGATCGAGCGCTACCTCGTCACGATCTGGGAGAGCGGAGCGACGCCGGAGATCGTGCTCACGAAGGCCGACCGGCTCGAGGACCCCCGGCCCCTCGTCGCCGAGGTCGAGGCGGTCGCGCTCGGAGTCCCCGTCCACGTCGTGAGCGCGCTCACGGGACAGGGCTGCGACGCCCTGCGCGCGCGCCTCCAGCCGGGCACGACCGCCGTCCTGCTGGGCTCGAGCGGCGTCGGCAAGTCGACGCTCGTGAACCGCTTCGCCGGTCGCGAGCTGATGGCGGTGAAGGAGACCCGCATCGACGACGACGAGGGCCGGCACACGACGAGCCACCGCGAGCTGATCCTCCTGCCCGGCGGCGGCCTCGTGATCGACACGCCCGGCCTCCGCGAGCTGCAGCTCTGGGACGCCGGCGGCGGCCTCGACGAGACCTTCGCCGACGTCGAGGAGCTGGCCGGAGACTGCCGCTTCAGCGACTGCTCGCACACGCGCGAGCCCGGCTGCGCGGTCATCGGTGCGGTCGAATCGGGCGAGCTCCCGCACGAGCGGTTCCACAGCTGGCGCAAGCTCCAAAAAGAGCTGAGGGCGATCGCGATCCGCCACGACGCCCGCCTGCGCCAGGAAGAAGCACGCAAGTGGCGTCTGCGCGCACGCGAGGGCAGAGCGAAGGCGAGGAGGGTGTAGACGCGCGTCCGAAGCGAGCGCCAGAGCCGGAGGCTAACGCAGCCGCAGGCGCGTTGGCCGTAGGCGAATCCACCCGGCCGGGGACGCGTAAGCGCCACCGGCCGCGCTCGCAGCACCAGCCACCCCGCACCCCAAGCGGAGCACAACCCAGCCCCGCGTAGGAAGCGCAGCTTCCTACGCGGAGACGAGATCGAGCGGCTTGACGATCTCGGCGAAATGACACGCGGAGGGGTGGCCCTGCCCGCGGTCCTCGAGAACCGGCTCCTCCTCCGTGCAGATCGGCTGCGCCTTCCAGCAGCGGGTGCGGAAGCGGCAGCCGGACGGCGGATTCGCCGGGCTCGGGACGTCGCCTTCGAGCACGATCCGTTTGCGCTTGCCGCGCTGCGACGGCTCCTCGATCGGCACCGCCGAGAGGAGCGCCTGCGTGTACGGGTGCGCGGGCGAGTCGTAGATCTCGTGCTTCGTCCCGATCTCGACCACCTTGCCGAGATACATCACGGCGACGCGGTCGGAGACGTGGCGGACGACGGACAGGTCGTGCGCGACGAAGACGTACGTCAGGCCGAAGTCGCGCTGGAGCGACTCGAGCAGGTTCACGACCTGCGCGCGGATCGACACGTCCAGGGCCGATACCGGCTCGTCGAGAATGATCAGCTGCGGGTTGAGCGCGAGCGCGCGCGCGACGCCGATGCGCTGTCGCTGCCCGCCGGAGAACTCGTGCGGGAACCGGTTCGCATGCTCCGGCGAGAGCCCGACCGTGCGCAGCAGCTCGCTGACGCGCTGCTTACGCTGGTCACCGTGATACTGACGATGAATCCGGAGCGGCTCGCCGACGATGTCGCGCACCGTCATGCGCGGGTTCAGCGACGCATACGGATCCTGGAAGACGATTTGCATCTCGCGCCGCACGTCGCGCATCTGGCGACGGTTGAAGTGCGTGATCTCGCGGCCGTTGAACAGGATCTTCCCGCTGGTCGGCTCCGTCAGCTTGATCACCGTGCGTGCGAGCGTCGTCTTCCCGCAACCCGACTCGCCGACGAGTCCGAGCGTCTCTCCGGCGTTGATCGAGAGGTCGACGCCGTCGACCGCGTGGATGTGCCCGACCGTCCGCTTGAAGATTCCCGCCCGGATCGGGAAGTACTTGACGAGGCTTTCGATGCGCAGGATCTCCTCGCCCTGCCTTGCCCGCTCGTGGATCGCCTCGTCGACGACCGCCTCCTCCTGAACGTGCTCGGGCACGCTCATGCCGCGCCCCCGGCGACGCGCTCGGAGAACTTCGACGTGCGACCGATCAGCTCGTCCGAGAAGTGGCACGCAGCCTGATGCCCCGAGCCCTCGACGCCGTGGAGAGCGGGCACCTGCTCGCGGCACTGGAGGCGGCCCTGCGACTGGAAGCAGCGCGGATGGAACGCACAGCCGGAGGGGCGGTTGATCAGCGACGGTGGCGCACCTGGAATCGGCTGCAGCCAGTCCTCGTCCTCGGTCAGCTTCGGCAGGCTGTCCATCAGTCCGATCGTGTACGGATGCCGCGGCGCGCGGAAGATCGTGTGGACGTCGCCCGACTCGACGATCTTGCCGGCGTACATCACGAGTACGCGCTCGCACATCTCGGCGACGATGCCGAGGTCGTGCGTGATGAGGATCGTCGCGGCGTTCGTCTGCTCCTGCACGGTCTTGAGCACCTCGAGCACCTGCGCCTGGATCGTCACGTCGAGGGCGGTCGTCGGCTCGTCTGCGATCAGCAGCGACGGCGAGTTCGCGATCGACATCGCGATCATCGCGCGCTGGCGCATGCCGCCCGAGAACTCGTGCGGATACGCGTCGTAGCGCGTCTCCGGATTCGGGACGCCGACGAGCCGGAGCAGGTCGATCACACGCGTCTTGACCGTGTCGTCCGACTCTTTCGGGTAGTGCGTCTTGATCGCCTCACCGAGCTGGAAGCCGACCTTCAAGACCGGGTTGAGCGAGGTCATCGGATCCTGGAAGATCATCGCGACCTCATCGCCCCGGACCTGCCGCAACTCTCGCTTCTTCAGCTTCAGTAGGTCGCGGCCCTTGAAGAGGGCCGTCCCGGAGGCGACACGGCCCGGCGGCTGCGGAATGAGTCCGAGGATCGACAGCGTGCTGACGCTCTTGCCGGAGCCTGACTCGCCGACGATGCCCAGCGTCTCGCCGGGATAGACGTCGTACGTGATGTCGTCGACCGCGTGGACGATGCCGTCGTCGGTCCTGAACTCGACGACGAGGTTTGCGATCGACAGGATCGGATCAGGCACGGATTCTCCTCTGCGTCGGATCGAGGGCGTCGCGCAACCCGTCGCCGACGAAGTTGACACAGAGGACGATCAGCACGATCGTGAGGCCGGGGAACACCGTGAGCCACCACTGCTGCGGGTTCGTCTGCCCGCCGGCGACGAGCACGCCCAGCGACGGCGTCGGCGGCTTGATCCCGAAGCCCAGGAACGAGAGCGCCGCCTCGGTGAGGATCGCGGCGGCGACGGCGAGCGTGCCGTTCACGATGATCGGCCCGAGGGTATTCGGGAGGATGTGGCGGAACATGATCCGGATGTCGCGGGCGCCGGCGGCCTTCGCCGCCTCGACGTACTCCTTCTCCCGCAGCGAGAGGAAGACGCCGCGCACGACGCGCGCGAGGCCCGTCCAGAAGAAGAACGCAAGGATGAAGGAGACGCGCCACTGGCTGCCCTGGCCGAGCAGCGCCGCGGCGGTGAGCAGGATCGCGAGCGCGGGCAGCGTGAGGACGAGGTCGGTGATCCGCATCAGGATGTTGTCGACCCAGCCGCCGTAGTAGCCGGCGATGGCGCCGATCACGAGCCCCATCAGCGAGGAGGCGAAGGCGACGAAGACGCCCACCTCCTCGGAGGTGCGGATGCCCCAGATCACGCGGCTGAAGTAGTCGCGGCCGATCTCGTCGGTGCCGAAGAAGTGGTGCCCGACCGTCGTCGGGGGCGCCAGGATGTTGTTGAGGTCGATCTCGGTGTACGAGTACGGCGCGACGTAGTTCGCGAAGATCCCGGCGCCGAAGATGATGATGAGGCCGAGCAGCCCGAGCATCGCCAGCCGGTGGCGAAGGAAGCGCCGCCGCGCGTAGGACCACTGACTCCGGGCCGTGACCTCGAGCCCGGCCTCGACGGTTGAGTCCATCAGGCCCCCAGGGGCCGGGATCATCCCGTCCACGGTCCGCTCGACCGGCGCGACGGGCTTTCCGAGGGGCACGGGCGTCGGCTCAGTCATACCGGATGCGCGGGTCGAGGTAGCCGTAGACGACGTCGGCGATCAGGTTGAAGAGGATGATGACCACCGACGTTACGAGGAGATAGGCCATCACGGCGTAGAGGTCGCCGGCCTGGAGCTTCTGCACGAAGTAGTAGCCCATCCCGTCCAGCGTGAAGACGGTCTCGGTCACGATCGCGCCGCCGAGCAGGCCGCCGAGGTTGAGCGCGGCGACCGTGACGATCGGGATCAGCGCGTTGCGGAAGACGTGCCGCATGATCACGCGCCACTCGGGCAAGCCCTTCGCGCGCGCCGTGCGTACGTAGTCGCTGTTGATCACGTCGAGCATCGAGGCGCGCATGTAGCGGCTGTAGAGCGCGAAGCTGATGATCGAGAGCGTCATCACGGGCAGGGCGATGTGCTGGAGACGGTCGATCGACCAGGTGCCGTGGTGCGGGTTGTTGAGGCCCGCCGTGTAGAAGATCCGCACGTTCCACTTCAGGTAGATGTCGACGAAGACGATCTGGAGCAGCAGCGCCAGCCAGAAGGTCGGCATCGCGTAGCCGAGGAAGCTGAACGCGGTGAAGATGTAGTCGAAGGGCGAGTACTGCCGGATCGCCGAGAAGATGCCCACGGCAACGCCGAGGAGGATCGCCAGCAGCTCGGCGGTGACGACCACCTGCGCAGTGTGGCCGGACGTCCTCGCGATGTCGGGCCAGATCGGCTGGAGCGTCGCCAGCGAGTTCCCGAGCTTGTGGGTGAAGACGTCCCGGACCCAGAATGCGTAGCGCACCGGGATCGAGCGGTTGAGGTGATTCTGGATGATGATGTTGTGGATCGTGTTCGCCGGGATGCGCGGGTTGTTCCGCAGCAGCGCCACCGGGTTCCCCGCGAGCGAGACGAAGGTGAAGCTCAGGAACGTCGAGACGATCAGCACCGGGATGCTGTAGAGGAAACGCCTGGCGATGAAGGTGAGCACGGTGTCTGTCCGTTCGGTCCTGAGGCAGTCGGATCCGCGCCCGCCGGGAGGGCGGGCGCGGATCCTTCATTCCGTCAGCAGTACGCTGGTTCCCACCTGGGTAGTCGAGCTACCAGTGCCACAACTCCATGTTCCAGGTCGGGCCTTCCTGGGTCGGGTTGTTGCTGTCCTGCATGCCCTGGATCGCCGACTTGTAGACGAGAATCGACGGCGGCGAGTAGAGCGGGATGATCGGAACGTCGTTCGCGATCAGTGTGGCTGCCTGCTGATACTCGGCAGTCCGCTTCGTCGGGTCGAGCTCCGCGTCGCCCGCTTTCAGCAGCGCATCGACCTTCCTGTTGCAGTAGTTCTTGTAGTTCTGGCCGCCGAGGTTCTGGGCGGCGTTGACGCACTGGTAGATGGCATCGAAGCCCGACGGATCGACGCCACCCAGCCACGCGTACTCAGCGATGTCGAAGTCGCCGGCCGGGAGCCGCTGCCCGAAGAAGTTCGGGTTTGCGGGCTCGAAGCCGACGTCCAGCTTGATCCCGATCGCCCCGAGCTGCTCTGAGAAGATCGCAGCACTCGTCGCACGGCGCTGGTTGCCTGCGGTCGTGTTGAAGCGGAACTCCGCCTTCTGGCCGCTGCAGGTCCAGAACGCGGTGTTGTCGCGCGTCGGCGTCGAGGGGCCGCCGGTGCAGTGCTTCGCCAGGAGCGCCAGCGCCTTCTTCGGCGCGAAGCTCCACTTGGCGAACGACGGGACCGCGTTCGTGCCGATCTCCCAGATGGTGTTGTTCAGCGGCTTCATGCCGGGGGCAATCGTCCCGTACAGCGCCTGGACCAGCGAGTGGCGGTCCACGCCCATCGCGATCGCCTGCCGCATCCACGGCGCCTTCAGGAGCGGATTCCCCTTCGCGCCGAACTGGAAGTCCCAGTGCTCCTGAGTGAAGCCCGAAATCGAGCTGTACTTGAGGCCGGGCTGGTTGACGAGCTGCGCGAGGGCCGTCTGAGGCGACGGGTTGATCGCGTCGACCTCGCCGCCGCGCATCTCCTGGATCTCGGAGTTCGTATCCGTGACCAGCTTGAAGTCGACTTCCTTCAGGCCCGGCTTCGTGCCGTACCAGAGCGGGTTCGCCTTCAACGTCAAGCCCTGGCCCCTCGTGTAGTTCGAGAGGTAGAACGGGCCGTCGGAGACCGGCTTGCCGTCGGTTCCGCAGACGCAGTTGGACCAGAACGTGTTGAAGCTCTGGCCGACGAGCGCCGCCGACGGATAGATGTAGCCGAAGAGGTCACGGTAGTCGGCGAACGGCGTGCTCCAGTGGAAGACGATCGTCTTCGTTCCCTTGAGCGTGTAGCCCGTGATCTGGCTGTACCCCGTCGTCGAGGCGACGTTGTTGTTCTTGTCCATGAACTGCTGCCACGTGTACACGTAGTCCTTGTTCGTCACCGGAAGCTTCTTGCCGCCCCAGTACCAATACGCGTCGGGGCGGATCGTGATGGTGAGGTCCTTCTTCGTGGCGGTCACGCTCGACGCCAGGTCGAGGTGATAGTCGCCATTGTTGTCGACGATGTAGTCGCCGCGGATGACACCGGTCTCGCCGGTGAGGGCGGCCCAGTAGGCGGTCTCGTCGGCCTGGGCGAGGTTGAAGCCCGTGATGTCCTGCTCCATGCCGAAGACGAGCACGCTCTTGGCCTTGCGGCCGGCGGGAGTGCGCGGGACTTGGGCCCACGCCTGCGCGAAGGGCGCAGCAGCCAGCGTCCGTGCGCTGGCACTACCGGCGACCTTGGTCGTCGCGGTGGCGGACGCCGCCAGGAGCAAGACGGCGGCAGCCGCTCCCCCGAGGAGCCATAGGCTTCTGTGCATCGATTCCCTCCGTCTGGTGTGCGCCGGGAGCTCCCACCACGGCGGCGCCTGCTCGCTCCACGCCCCCCTGAAAGGAGCGCCCCGTCACGATCGTATGACGACGGCGCCGTAGCTTAGTTAGCTGCGGGGGAAAGTGCCAGCCCGGGCGAGGGCCTGCCCGGAGGCCGCTGGTGCCCCTTAGAGGTCGAATCAGAATGATGCTCGTCGGCTGGTCGTGATGGGCGAGTGCGAGGCAAGGACGCAGGGAGCGCTCGTAGCTGTAGCTACGGGCGCGACTGAGGACGCCGCATCGCGCCGCCCAGCGCGGCCAGACGGCACAGACGTCATTCTGATTCGACCTCTTAGACGGCCCGGAGCCGGCCCGGTCTCGCGCGGACGGGCTGGACGCGGTCCAGCATTGCAAGCAGGTGCTGCTGGGTCGAGTCGGCGTGCAGGCTGACGACGTCGGCCGCCGTGGTAACGGTCTGCACCGGCGTGCCGCTCGTGCCGAGGGCCCGGCCGAGCGCGAAGGACGACCCCGCGGCCGCGGCGACGAGGGCGACGGCGGCGGCGGCGGTCTGCACGCGAATCGCCGGCAGGTGCCTGCGGCGCGGCAGGAAGGTGGCCGCCTCGGGCCGCTCGAGCGGCGCGGCGCGGAGCTCCACGGCGACCGCCGCCAGCTGCTCGGCGTACGCCCTGCACTCCGCGCAGCCGCGCAGGTGCGCGTCCAGGCGCACCTCGTCGAGCTCGGACAGCTCGCCGTCGAGCCGCGCCGAAGCGGACTCGCGCGACTGCACACACTCGATGGGACGAACCGGGTTCAGCATCGACGTTCCCTCATGTTCTTAGACGTTTCCCGACACGCTGAGTTAGGGCCGTTCAACGATTATCGGCCGCCGGAGCTCGCCTGTTGAGGCGCCTTCCCCTGACGAAAGGCCCCTGCGGGCCCTATACGCCCCAGCGCCAGCCACGGCCCCGGCCGGGACCGCCGGGTTGGGCGGGGTTCGGCTGCGCGGCCTGCTGCTGCCAGCTGACCGCGAAGGCGGAGCCGTCGCTCGAGAGCGTGGCCGGGATCGCGTCGGCGACGAGCGGCGCGCTCGCGAAGCGGCTGCGGAACAGGCTGCCGCCGCCCGTGGCGTGAAGCGTCACGGCGGTCGCGGCCCACGCCGGATCGGAGACGGTGCCGGCGTGGCCGTTTCCGGTCACGTTCGCTCCGCTGAAGGAGACCGAGCCGAAGTTCGCGAGCGGCAGCGGGCTGCAGCCGAAGCCCGTGCAGGCCGAGGGCGACTCTGCGATCCACTCCGCCGAGGTGAGGTCGGGCGAGCTCATCGTCAGCTGCCGCGCGAACGTCGTGCCTTGCGTCGTGTTCGTGAGCTGCAGCGAGACGACCTGCCCCGTGACCGAGACGCTGGCCGAGACCGCGTCGCCGGGCTTCACGCTCATTCGCACCGTCACCGGCCCGGCAGGAACGAGCTCGTACCAGACGGAGTAGCTCGGGCGCCCCGTGACGCCGCAGTCCGCCCCCGTCCCCACCTGCTCGAGCGCCTGCGAGCCGTCGGCGAAGCCGCCGAGCCCGACCCAGAACGCCGAGTACGTCGTGCCGCCGCGTGTGCAGCTCACAGCCGGTTGCGTCCACGAACCGGTCACGCTCGTGAACGTCGTCGGCGCGGCCCCGGTCGACGGGTCGCCGGACTCGACGGCGTAGCCGGCCCAGTTCGAGCTCGTCTCGGAGGCGACATCGAAGGCGACCGCGCCTGCGTGGCGGAGCGCGACGCGGGTCGACGCGACGGCCGTGCCGGCTCCGAGCGCGAGCACGGCCGCGGCGGCGAGGAGGAGGGCGAGTGCGATGCGGCGGCGGCTCACTGTCGTCTACTCATCGTGGCGGTTGGGCCGCCGCGCGCGCCGGCCTTGCCGGCCGTCAGTTGCGGGCGCGCGCGGCGAACGTGGAAACTCAGGTGTTGCTGCCTCCCGGCCGGCCGTCGTGCGGGCCGCTCCGGTGGCCGAAGCCCTTGCCTGGGCCGGGGAAGGCGGGCCGTGTCCCGTTGACGAGGTCGGTCACCCGCTGCTGCAGGTTCGCCAGCAGCGTCTGCTCCTGCGCCTGGGTCAGCTTGCCGGCCGTCACCGCCGCGTCGAGCTTGCTCTGCTCGCTCGCAACCAGCGCCTGGATCAGCCCGACCGCCGACTTGCCGGTCGTCGCGTCCGCGATCTGCGCCAGCGTCTTGCCCGACTGCAGATCCGACTTCAACACGTCGGTCGTGATCCCGAGATAGGTCGCCGCCGCAGCGAAGTCGTCACCCGAAGCACCGCCGCGGCCGAAGCCCCCGCCGAAGCGGGCCGCGCCGGCCCAGGCGCTGCCTGTGGACTTGGCGGCGAAGAGCGTTCCGTACGCGGCCGCGCTCTTCTTCGGATGGCCGTGACCCGTCGTCGCCGCGAGAGCGGTGCCGGCGCCTGCCAGCACGAGAGCACCGATCGTCGCAAGAACGAGCTTTCGCTTCAGGGTCATGGCTCCTTCGTCCTTTCGTCGTCGCAGACCGCACCCCCACGGTGCTCCACGCGGCTAAGAAGCGGGTGTGAAGGAGCTAAGAATCTGTGAGCCCCGCCGCCCGGCGGCGCTGCGTGTCGACGGCCCTGGAAACGCGCTGCCCGCCGCAGTAGGCTCGCGCGCACGTCATGGCGAGGCTGGCTCGCATCGTTTCGGGCGGGCGCAGGAGCGGCCAGTGACCCGGATCGAGGACTACGCGCTGCTCAGCGACCTCGAGAGCGCCGCCCTCGTCCTCGACCGCGTGAGCGGTGGCACACGGGCCTGAGGTGCGGCAGCTGCTCTACCTCGTCGTCGGATCGCTGTACACCCCGGTCGGGGTGGTGAAACGGCAGCGTGTGGTCGGCCTGGAGCAGCTGCCCCAGGGCGGTTTCGTGCTTGGCGCGAACCACGTCTCGAACATCGACCCGTTCGCGGTCGCCTGGTGCCTCTTCCCTCGGCGCCACGTCCACTACATGGCGAAGGCGGAGCTGTTCGCGCCCTGGCTCGCCTGGGCGATGCGCGGCATCGGGACGTTCCCCGTCCGCCGCGGCGAGGCGGACACCGAGGCGCTGCGCACGGCGCTCGCTCTGCTGCGCAACGGGGCGATCGTCGGGATGTTCCCCGAGGGGACGCGGCGCAGAAAGGGCCTCCGGAAGAAGTTCACGCCCCAGCCGCACCCCGGCACGGCGCGCATCGCGCTGAGCGCAGGCGTGCCGTTGATCCCGGTGGGCGTCGCGGGCACCGACCGCCTGCTCTCGACCGGCCGCATCTCCGTCGCATTCGGGTCGCCGGTCCCGCTCGACGATCTCGCCGGGTTGCCGCGCAAGCGCGCCGCCGAGGTAGCCACCGAGCGGCTGATGGCGGCGATCGAGTCGCTCGTCGCGGGGCTCGAGAGCTTGGGCTGCTGATCGACGGCGGGCTCAGCGCCGGCAAAGGCTGAAGGCGATAGCGTCCGTCGCCGTGGCGCCGCTCCTCACCGCCTGGGCCCCGGCCCGCGTCAACCTGATCGGTGAGCACACCGACTACAGCGGCGGGCTCGTGCTGCCCGCGGCGATCCAGCTCGGCATCACGACCGCGGTGGACGCGCTGTCGGACTCCGTCGTCCTCACGTCGACGAAGCTCGGGCCGGGCGAGCCGTTCGCGCCGGACGGCAGCGGCGCGCCGGTCACAGGCTGGGCGCGCTACGGCCAGGCCGTCGCCGCCGAGCTCGCCGCACTCGGCAGGCCGCCGGCCGGGCTGACGGCGACGATCGACTCGACCGTTCCCGCCGGCGCCGGCCTCTCCTCGTCGGCGGCGCTCGAGGTGTCGATCGCGCTCGCCCTCTGCGCCGCCGCCGACTTCGAGCTCGAGCTGCTCCAGCTCGCCCTCGCCTGCCAGCGGGCCGAGCTGCGCGCGGTCGGAAAGCCGTGCGGGATCCTCGACCAGGCGGCGTCCGTGCTCGGCCGACCGGGAACCGCGATCCTCCTCGACTGCGCGACGCTGGAGTACCGGTTCGTGCCCGTGCCCACTGAGGCGGCGCTGCTCGTCGTCGACTCGGGCGTCGAGCACAGTGACGAGACTCCGGGCTATGCGCAGCGGCGGCGGGAGCTCGAGCAGGCGCTGGAGCTCGTGGGCGCGACGCGCTCGACCGAGGTCTCGCCGGCGCAGCTCGACGGCCTCGACGCGCTCTCTGCGAAGCGCCTGAGGCACGTTGTGAGCGAGAATCGGCGCGTGCTCGATTTCGCCGCAGCGCTCGAGGAGCGTGATCTCGCCGAGGCGGGACGTCTCCTCCTCGCAGGTCATGCGAGCCTGCGCGACGACTACGAGGTGTCGATTCCCGAGCTCGACCTGCTCGTCGAGCTCGCGGGCGGCGCCGGCGCGTACGGCGCGCGGCTGCTCGGCGGCGGCTTCGGCGGCTCGATCATCGCCCTCGTCGACGCCGAGCGTGCAAACGAGATCGGGTCCGCCGTAACCTCCGCCTACCGTGACCGGACCGGGCGCGACGTCGAGTCGCTCACCGCCCGGCCGTCGGCGGGCGCGGAGGTGCGACGCCGGTGAGCCTTGTGGTCGTCACCGGCGGAAGCGGTAAGGCCGGCCGCGCCGTGGTCGCCGACCTGCTCGAGCACGGCGAGGAGGTGCTGAGCGTCGACCTCGTGCGCTCGCCCGAGCTCGCCTGCGAGCAACTCGTCGCCGACCTGACCGACTTCGGCGAGACGGTCGAAGCGCTGCGCGGCGCAGAGGCGGTCGTGCACCTCGCCGCGATCCCGGCGCCGGGGCTGCGCCCCGACGAGCTCACGTTCCGCGTCAACACCACGAGCACCTACAACGTCTTCAGCGCGACGCCGCTGCTCGGACTCCGGCGCGTCGTCTGGGCCTCGAGCGAGACCGTGCTCGGCCTTCCCTTCGAGCGCGAGCGGCCCGCGTACGCGCCGATCGACGAGGAGCACCCCACGTATCCCGAGTTCAGCTACGCGCTCTCGAAGCTGATCTCCGAGGAGATGGCGCGGCAGTTCCACCGCCGGACGGGCATCCCGTACGTCGGCCTGCGCTTCTCGAACGTGATGGAGCCGCACGACTACGCGCACTTCCCCGGCTTCTGGGACAACCCGGAGCTGCGCCGCTGGAACCTTTGGGGCTACGTCGACGCGCGCGACGTCGCGCAGGCGTGCCGGCTCGCACTGCGCAGCGACGTCGGCGGCGCCGAGGTCTTCATCGTCGCAGCCGCGGACACGGTGATGAACCGCCCGAGCGCGGAGCTGATGGCGGACGTCTATCCGGACGTCGAGATCCGCGGCGAACTCGGCGAGTTCGAGACGCTGCTCGCGATCGGCAAGGCGCGCCGCCTGCTCGGCTACGCGCCCGCCTATTCCTGGCGGGACGCGACAGGCCTCGAGACGTAGCCGAAGCGGTAGCTCGGCTCGAGCAGGCGGTACGGCGGCGCGGTGTCCGGCCCGCAGGCCGCGGTGCGCCGGCGGCTGAGCGGTCGCCACCGCTGCGGTGGGTAGCGTGACGCGGCATGCCGTTGCAAAACCGGGCCACGCCGCTCGGCGAGCTGGTCGCAGATCCCGCGCGAGGCCTGGTCTACGGAAACCGAGGACGAGCCTGTCCAGTCCCGAACGGCACCAGGGGCTGGAGGGCGGTGGTGCTACCCTCTGTTGGCAGTGCCGTAATCATCGGTGCTGCAGAGTGCCCGCCGGGTCTCAAGGCATGCGACCCGGCGAAATGTCCTCCCACAGGCGTTGCGGGTTGGAGCAGGTTGCGGCCGACCCACGCAGCGCGGTCGGCTCGGAAACGACAGTCGTCCGCGACCGCGTCGTCGAGCGTTAGCCAATGTGTCAATCCTGGGAGGTTGAGAAATGATCTGGTTGCTGGTGTTCCTGCTCCTGCTGCTTGCAGTCGGGGGAGGCATCTTCCTTTCCAAGTTGCTGTTCATCGTGTTGCTCGTTGCGCTCGTCGTAGCCGTTTTCGGCAGGCGGTCGAAGGCCTGATCCTGGTCCGGCCAGCGGTCCAGGCAGTAGCCCGCGAGCTGCCCCGAGCATGTTGAACAGCGGGCGAACCTCGGCTTTGCAGCGCTCGTCTTACGAGCGCTGAGAGGGAGTCGTTGCTCGATGCCACCCGTCGGCGGTTACAGCGAGAGCGGTGGGAGTGACGACTCGGTCGCGGCGGCGACAGACGTCGGTCCGGCCGCCGGAGTCTCCGGCCTGGATCAGGGCGAGGTCGCGGTCCTGCGTCAGGTGGGCGAGCAGTGGGAGCGGGCAGTCGCCGGGCGAAGCGAGTGGCTGCGCGGCCTGCCGGTCGATCCCGGCCTGCATCGCTTCTCGCGTTCGCTGCAGCCCGTCGGCGCAGGCCGCCGGCGCCGAGGGCCTCGTTGAGCGAATCCAACAACTCGTCCGTGACCGCGAAGCGTTCGGCAAGGAATCACACGGCGAGGCCCTCGAGGCAGCGAAGCGACTGCAAGAGCGCTTGGTTCCCGAGCGTCTCGGCCATGCATGGGTCGCGGACGCCACTGACCCCGAGCAGATGCGCGTGGGACTTGAAGGCCGGAACCCGGACATCGTGATCGCGGACGTGCCCTATGGCGAGCTCACTCGGTGGTCGAGTAACGAAGGGTCAACTACGAGACTGCTCAATGCTGTTGCGGACGTCGCCCAGACGGGAGCGATCGTCGCATTGTCGGCCGCGAAGGCCGACGACCTGAGACATCCGGCATTCAAGAGAATCGAGCACTGGAGACTGGGTAAGCGTCAGCTCAGCATCATGCGGCGCGACGTGGTCAGGCCGCGGTCACGGCCCAGGTGCCGTAGCTGAAGAAGCCTCCGGCTGCGGACGAGTTCGCGAAGATCGTCGCGCCCGAGCGGTTGACGGCGTTGAGCGTCACGCCGGCCGAGTTCGCGTGGGACTCCTCGTAGATGCAGAGGACCCCGGCCTGCGCCTGCGGAAAGGTTGCGTTGCCGGGGCACTCCGCCGGTGCCGGCGCCCCCTGGAGCACGATCTTCACCGTCGGCGACGCCGCGAGGGCGTAGATGAAAGAGATCGACGTGTTGGCGAGCGCGCCCGCCGCGGCGGCGGTGGCGCCGATGTTGAAGGCGCCGCGAATCGTCTTCCCGGACGGAAGCGCGTCGGGGAACGGCCCGGCCGGTCCGGCAGGCCCGGCTGCTCCGGCAGGCCCGGCAGGCCCGGCAGGACCTGCGGTCCCGGCGGGCCCGGCCGGCCCCGCCGGGACCTGCCCGCTCTTGAAGTCCGCGTTCAGCAACGAGCCGTTCTTGACCTTGAGCGAGGTCACCGCATTGTTCTTGAGCTGCGCCGTTCCGACGCTGTTTGCCGGCAATACCACCGCCGCATAGCCGGTGCCACCGAGTGCGACGATGAGCGCCACGCTTGCGAGCACGGTCGCCGGCGACGGCCGGTGCCTCCAGAATGCCTTCACCTGATCCTCCGACCTGGTTGGGTAGGCGGGTGAGCCTGCCAATAGGGCTAGCCCGCACACTCCTGCTGTGTCGCGCCATTATCGCGCCTCAGCCTGGCGTTCGAGTCGGTGTGGACGTGGCTCGAATTCGACCTCGTGGACACAAGCGGCCTTGCCAAGCCGCGCACGGCGAGGGAGGATCGGTCGTCCGGTTGTTGGATGCCTCCGTTGAAAGGAGCCCGGCATGGGCGACAGCGTGTACCGAGTCACCGAGGTGATCGGGGCGAGCGCCGAGTCGTGGGAGGCAGCCGCACGCAATGCCGTCGAGACCGCGGGCCGCACCATCCGCGACCTGCGGGTGGCCGAAGCGACGCGCTTCGACGTCACGGTCAAGGACGGGCAGATCGCCGACTACCGCGTGCGCCTGAACATCTCGTTCAAGTACGAGAGCGGGGACTGACGATCGAGGTCGATTCCCAGGGTTGCATCAGTGATACGGAGGCGATCCGCGAGCTGATCGAGAACTGGGTGGTCTGGCGCGACGCCGGCGACTGGGAGCGGTTCCGCACCGTCTGGCACGACGACGGCCGGATGATGGCAACGTGGTTCCAGGGGGCCGCGGACGAGTTCATCCGCGTCAGCCGCGAAGGGTTCGAGCGCGGCGTCCGGATCCTTCATTTCCTCGGCGGCTCCTCGGTCGACGTTGTGGGCGACCGCGCGGTCGCGCAGACGAAGATGACGATCACGCAGCGCGCCCCGGTGCATGGGATCGAGTGTGACGTCGTCTGCACCGGCCGCTTCTACGACTTCCTCGAACGCCGCGACGGCCGCTGGGGCCTCGTGCTCCGGCAGCCGATCTACGAGCAGGATCGCGTCAGCCCCGTCGACCCCGCGATGCGCCTTGAGCTCGACCGCAACGCGCTCGAGCGCTACCCGGTGGGGTACCGCCATCTCGCGTACCTGCAGGAGCAGCAGGGGTTTACCGTGAAGCCGGACATGCCGGGTCTCGTCGGCCCGGAGGTCGACGCGCTGTACGCAAGCGGCAGGCTGTGGCTCGCGGCTGAGCCGCTCGACCGCTGAGCCAGGCGGATTCCTCCGATGGAGCTAGGCGGGCAGCTCTCAAACCTCTCGGAGCGCCTGATCGAGTTGCTCGCGCTCAGCGAGGCGGGTCGGGGATCCCGAGCTGACGGCAGAATCGCCCCGCGCGGTTCCGACCGGAATCTCGCGATGGCGCGGGACGGTGACCGGCCGCTCGGCGCCCAGGCTGCGCCAGACGTCGTGTCGCGCTCCGTGCCGAACGCGCTCGCAGCCGTGCTCGATCAGATGCCGCTCGAGCTCGCGAAGCGCCGTCATGGCCAGGAGTATCCCGCGCCCCGGGCGGCCGCAGTACCCTATGCAGCATGGACTTGCACGTCGTCTTCGAGCCCGACGAAGAAGGCTGGGTTCGCGCGACCGTCGAGGAACTGCCCGGCGTGATCACCTGCGCTCCCACGCTCGCCGAGGCACGCGAGCTCGTCCGGGACGCGCTCGACGAGTGGCTCCAGGCCCTGACCTCAGCAGAGCGCGCCACGATTGGGGCCGATGCGACGCGCGAGACGCTCACGCTCAGCGTCGCCTGAAGCAAAATCGGACGAGAGCGCCGCCGCCAAACCCGCGTTGCCGATGAACCTACGGTGCACCGCGAAGATGCTCACCCTCCTCGGCGTCCGAGCCGCGGCTCTCGTCGATGTGCCGCCGTCTGACGACGACTGGTACCTGAACCTGCTCTGGATCGAACGCCGGAAGTGCCTCCTGCTCACCCACGCCGGGACACTCTTCCCCGTCTTCGTCGCCGACGTCCGGAAGGCCGACATCACGCCGATCGAGCCGTACGTCGTGAGCCTCGTCGAGGACCACCTCCGCTCCGAGGGCCTCGCGGCCGACACGCTCGGTCGGCTCGACCCCGGGGAGGTCCACCTCGCGAAGACCGCGAGCCGCAGCATCCTCGGCGTCATGAACGACGCGGCTCTCCACGCTCGCTACCGGATCGAGGCGATGGGCGGAATCGATCGCTCCGACGCCATCTTCCTCAACCGTTACCTCCGCCGAGCGCTCCACAACCGCGCAGGCGATTACGTCACCCCGCTCGACCTCGTCGCGCAGGGACTCCGGTTTGAGTAAGCGAGGTTCGCCCTCGAGCGACCGGACACGCAGACGTGTCGCCGAGCAGCAACTTCGTTGTGATGAGAACAACGGATGGAGCTAGGCGGGCTCGAACCGCCGACCTCCTGGGTGCGATCCAGGCGCTCTCCCAACTGAGCTATAGCCCCGCGGCAGTGAAGTGTAGCGAGGTCGCTACTCGCCCGATCCGCCCGAGCCCCGCGCCTTCCCCATCAACTCGCCCGCGCGGATCGTGCGCTCCATGTCCTTCGACTGCTCTCGGTACCAGCTGCCGTCCTCGAACTCGATCGCCGGGTAGAGCCTCTGGCCCGTGCCGGCGATGACGGCGTCGCGCTTGCCGCGCATGATCGGTCCCGCCACGCGGACGTAGTCGATCCCCATTTCCTGCAGAGCCTTCTCGACCTTCCAGCACGGATGGGCGCGCACCTTGGCCCACTGGCTCGAGCAGCGGTGGAGCTTCACAGCCATGCAACCCTCCCTCTCGGGTTCCGGGGCAGCCCTACGATACGCCGGTGCTCGCGGTCGTTCTAGACGCAGACGGACAGCCGCGGCTCGGAGATCTCCCGGCGCCCGAGCCGTCCGTCAGGGTGCTCGCGTCGGGGCTGTGCGGCTCCGACGTCGAGAAGATCGGCCGCGCGCCCGCCGGCACCGTGCTCGGGCACGAGGTGGTCGCACGCGTCGGCGCCGAGCGGCTCGCGCTCGTGCACCACCGCCCCTGCGGCCGGTGCGAGCGCTGCCGCGCCGGGCACGAGTCGACGTGCGAGCGCTTCCCGGAGCCGACGATCGTCCCCGGCGGCTTCGCGGAGCGCGTCGCCGCTACCGACGGCGTGCCTCTGCCGGACGCACTCGACGACGTGCACGGAACGATGGTCGAGCCGCTCGCGTGCGTCTTACGCGGAGTCGCGCGCGTGCCGCGCGGGCGGGTGCTCGTCGTCGGCCAGGGGTTCATCGGGTGCTTGTTCGCGGCGGTGCTCGCGCGCCGCGGCGACGACATGTTCGCCGTCGACGCCGACCCGCGGCGGACAGGCCGCTCACCGGACGGGCCCGTGGCGGCCGCCGTCGTCTGCGGCTCGGGTACGGGCGCGACGGCGCTCGAGGCGGTCGAGCCCGGCGGCACCGTCGTCGTGTTCGCCGACGCCGGCCCGCTGCCCGGGGACACGATCTACCGGCGCGAGCTGACGATCGTCGGCGCGCGATCGGCGACGCCGGAGTCGATGCGCGAGGCGGTCGCGCTCCTGCCGGACCTCGATCTGCCCGAGCCGGTCGTGCTCCCGCTCGAGCGCTTCGCCGAGGGGCTCGACCTGTTCCTGCGCCGCGAGGCGCTCAAGGTCGTCTTCGTGCCGTGAAGGCGCTGCGCTGGCACGGCCCGGGCGACCTGCGCGTCGAGGAGGTGCCGGACCCGGAGCCCGGCCCGGGCGACGTGCTGGTGCGCGTCGAGGTCGCGCTCACGGACGGCACCGACCTCAAGGCGTTCCGTCGCGGCCACCCCGTGCTGCTCGGCGAGCCGCCGTCGCCGTTCGGGCACGAGTTCTGCGGGGTCGAGGTCGCGACGGGGCGTCGCGTCGTCGCGGCGAACTCGGCGCCGTGCGGCGTGTGCGCAGCGTGCGCGCGCGGCGACGAGACACTCTGCGAGCAGCTGCTGCCGCTGCTGAACGGCGCCTACGCGGAGCTGCTCGTCGTACCGGAGCGAATCGCGCGCGTGAACCTCCTCGCCGTGCCGCCGGGGATGCGTCCCGAGGTCGCGGCGCTCGTCGAGCCGCTCGCCTGCTGCTTGCACGGCGTCGCCCGGGCGGGCATCGAGGCCGGGGACGCCGTGGCCGTGCTCGGCGCCGGCCCGATCGGCCTGATGCTCTGCGCGTGCGTCGCGGATGCGGGCGCGCGGGCGGTCGTCGTCGGCGGCCGGCCCGAACGGCGTGCACTCGCGGAGGAGTTCGGCGCCGTTCTCGGCGACGCCGCCGGCGCCGACGTCGCGATCGAGGCGACGGGCAGCGCGGAGGGCTGGCGCGACGCGGTCGGGCTCGTGCGGCCGGGCGGAACCGTCGTCCTCTTCAGCGGCTTGCCCTCGGACACCGAGGTGCCGTTCGACGCGTTCCGCCTCCACTACGAGGAGCTGACGCTGCGTGGTGCCTTCCACCACACGCCGCGCGCGGTGCGCGCCGCGCTGGCGTTCCTCGCCAGTGGCGCCCGGCCGTGGCAGCGGCTGATCACGCACGAGGTCGGGCTCGAAGGCGTCGCCGCGCTGTTCGCCGACCCGCCTCGCGACTACCTGAAGGCGGCCGTCCGCGTCTAGGCCGCGAAGAGCGTCAGGTCCGGCTCGCGCTCGCCGCGCAGCAGCTCGAGGTCGACCTCGGCGCAGCGGATCCCGCGCGAGTCGGCGAGGGCGACGGCCTGCGGCTTGAGCCGCTGCGCCGCGAGGATGCCGCGGCAGCCGGCCTTCGCCGGATCCTGCCGGATGAAGTCGAGGTAGCGCGTCAGCTGCTCGACCGCTTCGATCGTGCCGATGCGCTTGATCTCGACCGCGACCCACTCGCCGCTCTCGTCCTTGCACATCAGGTCGACGGGCCCGACCTCCGTCTGCCACTCACGCCGGACGAGCGTCAGCTCCTCGCCGAGCGCCGCCGGCGCGACCGCAAGCTCCTCCTGCAGGTCACGCTCGACGCCGTCCTTCTGCAGCGCGGCCGCCTCGCCCATGTCGTGGATGACGTCGCTCAGCACCTCGACGAGCCGGATCTCGAGCACGTCCTCGGTCTTCGGCTTGCGCACGACGAGCAGGTCGCCGTCCTCCTCGACGAGCGCCGGCGCGGTCATCCAGTTGAGCGGCTTAACCTTGGGGCCACCGCCGTCCGACCACAGCATCACCGTTCCGTCGGCCTTGATCATGAGCAGCCGGATCGCCTCCGGGAGGCGCGTCGAGGCGCGACCCCTGTAGCTGACCTCGCAGCGGGCGACGATCAAGCGCACAGGGGCAACCTAATGTCCGTTCCGGACATGCCCACCTTCGTTGTGAGCATCGGACAGAGGCATGCTGCCGCCGTCGGAGAGGCGCAGCGCACCGTGCCCTCCGATCCTGGCGGACTCCTTCAGCGGGCGACGTGGAAGAGCCGAGCGGCCTCGGATCGTGCCATCACGCCGCGGCGAGCTGAGCGACAGGCTGCCAGCGCGGGATCGCGCTGTACCAGGGGTCGTGGGTCACGCGTCTGACGTTGCGTCCGTCGGCGCCGATGACGTAGATCTCGCCGTTGCCAGTCCGCTCGCTGTAGAAGGCGATCTGGGTAGCGTCGGGAGACCAGTCGGGATTCTCGTCAACTACGCGGTTGTGGGTGAGTTGGCTTCGCCCGCTGCCGTCGGCGTTCATCACGAAGATCTCGGGGAGGTTCTGTGTGGAGAGGCTGGTGTCGGCTTGGTAGGCGATCTTCGAGCCGTCGGGCGACCAGTCAGCACACAGACAGTGGTTTCCGGCGACGAACACTCCGATCCGGTGAAGTCCGGTCCCGTCTGGGTGGATCTCCATCATCGCGTGCGTGGCGCCACCGTCCCAGCTCTCGAAGACGATCCACCTGCCGTCCCGAGACCAATCCGGGAAATCGTTGCCGTACGACCCTCCTCCGTGCGTCAGCAGCCGAAGGCCCTTCCCATCGGCGCCGATGATGTAGAGCTCCCACGCGCCCTCTTGCCCGCTCCAGCCTGCGTACACGATTTGCTTGCCGTCGGGTGACCACATGGGATTGCGTGCGGAGTGCCCCGGCGCGCTGGTCAGCAGCCGCACCTGTGTGCCGTCAGCCGACACGATTTCGATCGCGCTCTTGTCAGTCGGCGCTCGCATCGGTGCCTTCCCGGCCGTGAAGGCGATCCAGCGCCCATCGGGCGACCAGGCAAGCCCACGGTCAGCGGCCCCGGATGCAATCGGCCGCCTTCCGCTGCCGTCGACGTTGATGAGGTAGATCTTCCCGTTGCCCTGGTAGGCAATCACGTCGCTGCCGGAAACCGACCGCTCCGCTGCGGCACCACCCGCGGCGGCCGCGATCACGATCACAACAACCCAAGCCGCCCGTAGTACACGCACACCCACGACTCAAACCTCCCCGTACGTGACGCGCTGCCTGGCGGTAACGCTCACGTGAAGCCTCGTGCGCCTGCTGAGCCGACCCGTCGGGGTTTTCGCGTACGGAAGACGGCTCCGCGATTCAGTTGAGCGGCTTAACCTTGGGGCCACCGCCGTCCGACCACAGCATCACCGTTCCGTCGGCCTTGATCATGAGCAGCCGGATCGCCTCCGGGAGATGCGTCGAGGCACGACCCTTGTAGCTGACCTCGCAGCGGGCGACGATCAAGCGCACAGGGGCAACCTAATGTCCGTTCCGGACAGGTACCGCGTGCAGGCCCGCGGGCGGCCTCGATCTCACGCTCCGGTCAGGCGAGGTTGAGGAGCCAGGCCCCGAGCGGGGTCATACCTTGCGCGAGCTCGGGTCGACCGGCGCCGCGTAGTGGATATCGCCGGCCACCCGTAGCGCTTCCAGCAGCTCCTCCTGGGTCATCACCGCCGTCGTCTCGAGCTTGCGGAACGCGCCGCTCGAGGCAATCGCGAGCGCGACCCCGGCCGCGGTCGTGTTGTCCGGCGCCTCGACCAGTGTGAAGCCGTCCGTATCGCCCAGCGCGTACCACAGCCCATGGAGCTTGCACCCGGCCTCCTCGAGGATCCGGCCGAGCGCTTCCTCGCGATTTGCCGGGCGTCTGATCAGCTCAGCCCAGACCTCCGGCTTATAGCCGAAGCTGATCATGTAGAGAGGCATACGCCGCCTCCTTCTCGACCCCTAGTGAGTCTTGCAGAACGAGGGATGGTGCCCCCTCGTGGCGTCCAGTCTCAATCGGATGTCAGGCTATCGCCCGGTCCAGACGTGGCTGTGCTACCGCCGCCAGGTTCCCGTAGAGAGGAAGACGGCGATTCTCTCGATCCCGACGGTGAATCCCACCCAGCCGACACCGCCGACACCGCCGACGATCAGCGCGACACCGAGAAGCGAGTGGACCGTGAAGACGATCACAAGACCGGCCGCCAGGGCTGCCAGCGACAACAGGAATGCTGTCTTCACCGGAATCGGAGGTTACCCGGCGTTGCCCAGACCCGTCAGGCTTCCTCGCGCACGACGCGCGAGCCGCCGACGATGGCGTCCGTGCCGTCGTCGAGGCGCACCCAGGCCTTGCCCTTGCCGTCGTAGTCCGGCGACCAGACGACGAGCGTCGCGTCGCGGCCGCCGACACGGACGCGCTCGCTCCCCTCCGGCTCGATGCCGCGCCAGACGCGGACGAACGGGTTCGACTCGCGCTCCCGGCCGATCGTCGTCTCGTCCGTGTGCCCGGGCAGGACGCGCGTCCCGTCGGGGAGCGCCATGAAGACGTCCATCACCGAGCTCCGGACCCGATCGAGGTCGCCGCCGCCGACCGCGTCCTTGAAGAGCGTGTCGCCGGTGAAGACGGCCTCCTCGTCGATCACGAAGGCGACCATGTCGTTCGAGTGCCCCGGCGTGGCGATGCCGCGAACCCGCAGCCCGCCCCACTCCCAGTCGCCCGGCTCGGCGACGACGCCGATCCCGTAGCGGGCGCACAGCTCGTCCTCGTGGACGACGTGGTCGGTGTGAGAGTGCGTCCGCAGGACGGCCGCCGGCGTGGCGCCCCAGCGCTCGGCTGCGGCGACGAGCGGCCCGACGTCCGCGCCGGAGTCGACGAAGACCGCGGTGCCTCCCTCCCGGTCCGCCACGACGTAGGCGTTCGAGAGCCAGTCAGGGTGCATGCTCCGCTCGACCAGCATCGCGCTAGGCTAACCGAAGGACCCGACGAGGAGGACGGATGGCCGGCCTGATGTCACGCGCAGCTCTGATCGTGAAGGCGAAGTTCTCGAAGCTGCTCAACCGGGCGGAGAACCCGACGGAGACGCTCGACTACTCCTACGAGCAGATGCTGGAGCAGCTCCAGAACGTCAAGCGCGGCGTGGCCGACGTCGTCACCGCAAAGAAGCGGCTCGAGCTCCAGACGCAGAAGCTCGAGCAGAACGTGGTCAAGCTCGAGACGCAGGCGCGGCAGGCGGTCGCCGCCAACCGTGAGGACCTTGCGCGCCAGGCGCTCGAGCGCAAGGCGGTCGCGCAGCAGCAGCTCCAGAGCCTGGACGAGCAGGTGAAGGGGCTCCAGGCCCAGCAGGAGAAGCTCATCGAGGCGCAGCAGACGCTGGAGACGAGGGTCGAGTCCTTCCGCTCGCAGAAGGAGGTTCTCAAAGCGCAGTACTCCGCCGCCGAGGCGCAGGTGCGGGTCGGCGAGGCCGCGACCGGGATCGGCACGCACATGAGCGACACCGGGCTCGCGATCCAGCGCGCGAAGGACAAGACCGAGGCGCTCCAGGCGCGGGCCTCCGCGATCGACGAGCTGACGAGCAGCGGCGCGCTCGAGGACTTCACCGCCGGCGACCAGACACAGCTCGACCGTGAGCTGGCGCAGATCTCCTCCACCTCCCAGGTCGACGACGAGCTCGCAAAGCTGAAGGCCGAGATCGGCTCGGGCGGCGAGGCGAAGCAGATCGGCGCAGGGGACGGCGGGGCCGCCCCGGCCGGCGCGGCGGAGGAACAGCCGAGCGGCGACACTGCGTCGCAGTAGGCGTGGGCCTCGGCGACATCCTCTTCGGACGCAAGAAGCTCAAGGAGCCCGCGGGCGACCGCGTCTTCGCGCTGACGACGGCCGCCGTGACGCTCGACTCTCAGTGCGGCCTCAAGACGGCAGGCTCCGCCGCAGTCATCTTCAAGCCGCTGTCGGCCGGCGAGTTCACCCAGATGGACCAGGACACCGAGCAGCTCCTCCAGGGGGTCGCGGCGGAATCTGGCTCGAAGCTCGACCGGAAGACAGACTCGTTCGGCTTCGAGTGGGTCATCGTCCGGGACCCGGACATCGAGGATCAGGTGACGGCGGTACACGCGGTCGCTTCGGAGTTCGAAGCGCACGGGTTCGGGGCGCAGCTGCTCGCGGCAGCGTTCCGCTTCAACGGCGGCGACCATCCCGTCTACTGGATCTACGGCTTCAAGACCGGGACGTTCTGGCCGTTCGTCCCAACCGGCGAAAAGCAGGGGCGCGACAACGCGCGGGAGATGGAGCTGAAGGCGAAGCTCGAGCCGGAGTTACCGGTCGAGCCCGACCTCAGCCGCTGGCTGGCCCTGTTCGACGCACCGATCTGAGCCCGCGCGACCTGCGTGACCCTAGGAGACCGGGCGGCCCATCTCGCGTGCGATCGCGGCGAGGGCGGCGAGGCGCTTCTCCATCGGCGGGTGATCCATGAAGAGCTCGCCCATTGGCTGGCGCCAGTTCGTCGGCACGATGAAGAAGGCGTTCATGCCGGCAACCTCGCGCAGGTCGCGCTGCGGGATCGTCGTGATACCGCTCGCGATCTTCTGGAGCGCGCTCATCAGATGTTCGGGCGCGCCGGTGATCAGCGCCGAGCCGCGGTCGGCTGCATATTCGCGATAGCGCGAGATCGTGCGGATGAGGACGAAGCTGATCGCGTAGGTGACGATCGAGGCGACGAAGATGATCAGCCAGATCGGCACGCCGCCCTGATTGTTGTTGTTGCTGCGATTGCCGCCGCCGAAGCCGCCGAACATGCCGAAGTAGAGGCCGAAGCGCGTGATCAGCGCGGCAAGCATGGCGAAGAAGCTCGCCACGGTCATGATCAGCACGTCGCGGTTGGCGATGTGGGAGAGCTCGTGGCCGAGCACGGCCTCCAGCTCCTGCGGCTCGAGGCGGTGCCAGAGGCCGGTCGTGACGGCGACGGCGGCATGCTTCGGGTTCCGGCCGGTTGCGAATGCGTTCGGCACGTTGGTGTCGACGACCGCGATCCTGGGCTTCGGGAGGTCCGCCATGGCGCAGAGGCGCTCGACCATCGCGTGCAACTCGGGCGCCTGCTCCGCGGTCACGATCTTCGCGCCGGAGGCCGCGAGCGCGAGCTTGTCCGACGTCCAGTACTGGACGACGGCGATGCCGACGATGATGACGAGCATCGGGGCGAGGCCGACGTTCAGGAAATAAAGGAGCACAAGGGCGAAGCCGACGTAGAGGAGCCCGAGCAGTCCGCCCGTGGCGAGCATCCGGAGCGTGAGCCCGCGGTCCCGCCCGAAGTTTCTGCGTTTCATGGCTCCATGGTAGCCCCAGCCATGTTGGGTGCGTGTTGTCCCCTCGCCCCGGGTTTCCCGTCCAGTAAAGTCTCGCCCCGATGCGCCGCGCGGTCCTTCTCGGCTTCGGAGTCGCCGTCCTGGGGGTGCTCGCCGGCTGCGGCGCCCAGGGCGTCGTGTCGCCGACACCCGAGACCGTCGTCGGCTCCCTGCCCAAGGCGGCAGCGGACCCGCTCACGGCCGCGTTCAAGCTCAAGGGCGACCCGGCGGCCGGCCAGGGTCGGCCATGATGACCGCTTTCCACGCCTTGCCGCGGCACGACCGCCACGCCGGCCCCGGGGTCCTGCCCCGGCTGCTGCAGGCCATGGATCTGGATGCCCAGTTCCCGGCACCATTTATTCAAGCGGCGCCCCAGTTCCAGGGTGGCCCCTTTACGGATATTTTTCAAAACCTGGGCGTCGCCGGTTTCAAAACCCACCACCAGGAGGCGCAAGCCCCCATCCTTCATGGCCTTAAGGGTTTCGTAGGAGGTAGTGACCCGGGCGGTGGCGGACCAGACGAATTTGAGGGCGCGGAATTCCCGGCTGAGCCGCTGGGCCCGCTCGCCGTCGGCGGTGAAGGTGTCGTCGTCAAAGAAGATCTCCGCCGCCTGGGGAAAAAGTTCCAAGGAACGGCGCACTTCCGCCACCACGTTGGCCACGCTTCGCACCCGGTAGCGCCGCCCGGTAAAGGTCTGGGGCCAGAGGCAGTAGACGCAATGGGACGGGCAGCCCCGGCCGGTATAGAACGACACGTAGGGGTAACGCAGGTAGGGAATTACGTAATGCTCCATGGTCAGATCCCGGTGGTAAATCTCCGTGACCATGGGTAGGGCATCCAGG
>JBEKEH010000017.1:0-34751 GCA_050013935.1 Gaiellaceae bacterium
TGCGGCTGGTCGACGTCGGCGCGGCGCTGTCCGGGCGCGCGTACGCGGGCGACGGCTCGGTCGTGTTCGAGGTGCGGGACGCGTTCTGCCCGTGGAACGAGGGCCGCTGGAGGCTCGAGAGCGGCGTCGCGGCGCGGACGGACGAGCCGGCGGAGCTCGCGCTCGACGTCGACGCGCTCGGCTCCGCGTATCTCGGAGCGGTCTCGTTCGCGCAGCTGCGCGCCGCGCTCCGGGTGGAGGAGCTGGTGGACGGCGCAGCGGCGCGGGCCGATGCACTTTTCGCCTGGCGCCCGCTCCCCTGGTGCCCCGAGATCTTCTGAGCTAGCGTTCCGCCCGGTGCGGAGGCTGCTGCGGCTCATAGGGGCGTGTCTTGTCGCGCTCGCGTTCGCCTCGCCGGTGTACGCCCACACGGACGGCGGCTGGCAGCTGTCGCTCCGCCGGCCGGCCAGCGGGACCGTCACGCGTCCGTTCGGGAACGACGCCTGGGGCTTCCATCCGGGTATCGACATCGGCGAGCTGCGCTCGCTCGACGTGAGCGCGGCCGCACCGGGCGTCGTCGAGGCGGTGGGCGAGACGAAGGGCTTCGAGGGCTACGGAACGATCGTGCTCGTCGACCTCGGCCATGGCTTCGAGGCGCTGTACGCCCATCTGGAGCAGCCGCTCGTCGCCGTCGGTGACGAGGTCACGACCGGCCAGCAGCTCGGCATCGCCGGCTGCACGGGCCTGTGCACTGGCACCCATCTCCATTTCGAGCTGCGCGAGAACGGCACGGCCGTTGACCCGACGCCGATCCTGCCCGCTACACTTCCCGCGCCGGAGGGCGGTTAGCTCAGTTGGGAGAGCACCAGCTCGACAAGCTGGGGGTCACTGGTTCGAGCCCAGTACCGCCCATACAAAAAGGCCCTGCTAGGGGCCTTTTTTGTAGGGAGCGCGGGGCTTGACTCGCCGAAGCGACGCACAATAGACGCACAAACGCCTTGATCAGAGGCTGCGATACGTTTTCGGTCGCAGTGGTTCGATCCCAGCTGCGCCCATGAACTTGGGGATGCACTAACCCGTCGGCCTCTTCGACTCAGGTCAGTTGGCGGAAGAGGGATGCCATGTCGGAGCAGATCCATTCTTCGGCGACCAGGCCATCTGTTACGCGGTAGAACTCGTGGCTGACGTACTGGATCGTCCGACCGGTCGCGGGCACGCCCTGGAACTCGCCGGCGTGGGTGCCGCGGAGGGTGAGGCGTATGGCGACCTTGTCCTCGGCGGCGACGAGGTCGTCGACCTGCGCTTCGAGATCGGGGAACGCCCGCTTCATCACCTCGAACCCCTGTAGCCAGGTCTCGCGCCCCTGGAGCGGCTCCGGCATCTCCGCGTAATGGATCACGATGTCCGGCGCCACGAAGGGGCGTTGAGCGCTTCGACCGACTCGCGCACGAGCGCTGCGTTCGCCTGCGCCGATCCAGATGCCGAGTTCATCGCTGTCCTTTCGTCGATCTGGGGAGGCTGCACGTCTCGCCGACTATCCGACTCATATGATTACCATACTTCACTATAGAGAACCTACACCAACAGGAAGATCTCCTCGACCGTGTTCTGGCGCTTGTCGTCTTGCTCAACGACGACATGACGCAAGCGATCGCGGCGCTCGGACTGACCCCTTCCCGCACCCATCTCCTCTGGGAGCTGCGGCAGCGCGGACCCGTGCCTCAGCGCGTCCTCGCCGACGCGCTCAGGGTCACCCCGCGCGCAGTGACTGGGCTCGTCGACGCCCTTGTCGCAAGCGGCCTCGTTACGCGCGAACCCCACCCGAGGGACCGCCGCGCGACCCTCGTCACCCTCACCCCGAGCGGGGAGACGCTCACCGGCCGGCTCGCGCGCGATCACGAAGCGCTCGCGCGCGCGCTCTTCGGGCCGATGTCCAAGACCGAGCTCGACCGCTTCCTGCGAGGACTCAACGGCGTCATCGACAGGCTGCAGGCCCACCTGACAGCCACCGCTGCACGCCGCACGCGGAAGCGACGACCCGCAGCTCGCTAGCCAGCACGGCCGCACCGCTCGAGGTCAAGGGGCTCAGCTTCGACGTGGTTTGTACAACGCCAAGTTGAGTCCACCTCGCCGGAAAGTCCGGCGCCTTCGGCGCCATGACGACTTTCCGGCGGCCGGGATTTCTATCGGCTGAGTCCCCGGGCGGCTGTGAGCCGTGCCCGCCATGTCGGTCGCGGCGACGAGTGTTCGATCGCAAGAGGTGACCCCGTTCAACTGCTGTTCCTACGGCCGGCCTAGGACACGTAGGCCTTGCGCACCATGGCGGCCGTCCATCGGTTCGTACCGTGGGCAGGGGGGACACCCTTGCTGTTAAGGGCCTCGGCGATCTCGGCGAGGGACTTGCCTTTCGCGAGCAGTGTCCGGATCTGCGTCCGCCATCCATAGTCCAGGTTGTTGCACCAGATGTGGGACAGTCGAACGTTCTCGGGGACGAGCTGCCCGCCGACCGACTTAAGGATCGGGTAGTGGTCGGGCGAGGGCGCCCACTTGGTGCGCGGCGTCGTGATCGGATCGAACGCGCCGCGCCCCTTGTGGTGGTAGCACTGCGGCATCTCGCACTTCAGGGCGAGGAGCTGGCCGCGCTCGGCCATCTGCACGAGGACACCCTTCACACCGAGCGCGCGGAGCTGGTCCGCGACCGAGCTATCCGCGCCGCCGCCAGCTGCTGCCTTCGCCATCGAGTCACCCTTCCTCGTGTTGGACTCACCGTGAAGGGCGAAGTATCACGTCGCCGGGAGTGACGGCGCGAGTCACGCCGCTGGGTGCAAACGAGAGGATCAGGGTCACCCGACGCTGAGGATCGGGATGGTCAGGCAGAAGGGCGCATCGACCCACCCGTTGCCTTCGCCGCTCGTGATCACGATCTCGCGTCGACCGTCGTAACGCGGCCTCCGCGCCGCTTGATGTAGTCAGCAACGGCCTCCTTGAGGGCGTCACGGCCGGTGAACGCCAGCCAGCTGTTCGCGTCGTCCTTGCCGATCGCGGCCCGTGTCGCCTCCATCGCCGCGGGTAAGTCACGCAGCGTGATTCTCGCGTACCCGGTCGCCCGCATCGCTGATGATGACCTGGCCCTCCCGTACCCTCGGCTCGATGGCGCGCAGGAACCAGAGCAAGCGAGAGAAGCGGCGGCGCCAGCAGCGTCAGCGAACCGCGCGGCCGACCGAGACGGCCCGGACAGCAGCACCGGCAGCTGTACCGGCAACTGCACCGACGGCGGCTTTCCCCGACCCGCGCCTCTGGACGGTCGAGGTGATCGCGTCTGGCGGCGTTCCGGTCACTGAGCCCACGTTCATCTTCCCCGTCGACCGCCTCCGGCTCAACGACGGCCACGTGCTCGCCCTCCACGCGGTTGCGGTTCCGGCCTTCTACCTCCTGACGGCGAAAGAGCTTCGCGATCGTGGTGAACCGGAGCGGCTGAAGACGATGGAGACGATCCGGCCATCACCTTCGGACACCGGAAGCGACATGGACGTCAGCGACGACTCGCTCGCGACCGATGCCCTCGGAAGGCTCGCATCGGCTGTCATCCTCTCCGTCGCCGCGATCGAGGCATACGCGAACGAGGCGATCGACCGGCTAGACCCTGCCGCGACCGTGACGATCGAGCGGCGTGGCGACCAGGTCGAGGTGCCGCAGTCGGAGCTTGTGCGGAGGCTCAGCCTGGACGAGAAGCTGGATCTCGTCGCGCCGCTCGTTTCCGGACGCGCCTCGATCAAGGGAACGCGGCCCTGGGAGCTCTTCAAGAAGCTGAACGAGCTACGCGGCGAGGTCGTTCACGTCAAGGCGCGCGGACGTACCGACGACCCCGACATACCGAGCGCTCTCGGTCGGCTACTGCTGGGCGAGGGGTCGAGCTGCATCGAAGACGCCGCGGCTGTGATCAACGCCTGCGATCCGGGCTGGCTCCCCGAGCCCGCGCGCCGCGCCCTCGGCATCGGCTAACGCGAGCGGCTGCCTGTGAGAACAACACCAACGACTGGGGGTGACGCGCCGAAGGCGGATTGTGGGAGCGCGGTGGCCTGCCGATAGCTGGGTGTGATGGCTACGGCCGAGCTGATCCGCTTGCGCTACCCGGCGACGTGCGCCAGTTGCGGTGGCGATCTTCCTCGCGGGGCACTCGCCCACTGGGACAGGACGGCGAAGACGGCGACCTGCGATCGGTGTCTCGGGCAAGACGAGATGTCCCCCGTCGAGCCCGTGGAGGAGATCGACCGTGGCCGGGCGGGTGCGTCTGCCGCACGCGAATGGAAGCGCCGCCATGAACGCCGCGAGGTGGCCGTTCGCGCCCAGCACAAACACCTGGGCGGGCTGCTGCTGGCGCTCTCCTCCGACCCGCATTCGACGAGCTCGTGGGCGACCGGTGCGCGCGGCGAGGAGGAGATGGGAGGCAGCCTCGACAAGTTGCGCGAGCAGGGCATCGCGGTCCTCCATGACCGCCGAATCCCCGGCAGCAGAGCGAACATCGACCATCTCGTGATCAGCCGAGCTGGCGTGTTCGTAGTGGACACGAAGCACTACAAGGGCCGCGTGGAGCAGCGGGATGTGGGCGGCTGGTTCACGACCGATCTACGCCTCTACGTCGGCGGCCGTGACCGCAGCAAGCTCGTCGCCGGGATGAAACCGCAGGTCGACGCTGTCCGGCGAGCGCTCGCGGGGGATGACGTGTGGCGCGAGGTGCCCGTGACAGCGGCGCTGCTGTTCATGTCGGACGACAACTGGTCGCTGCTCGATTTCAAGCCGCTTCGCTTCGGCGAGGTGTATGCCCTCTGGGGCAAGGCGCTTAGGAAGCTGATCCGCGCTGACCGGGCGGGGCAGCCGATCGACGTTCCTGAGCTTGAGCGTGCGCTGGCGGTAGCGCTTCCCGCAGCCTGACGCGGCAGTATCCTCGCGGCATGCCGTTCACGGGATGGCCGAGCGAGGTCACACCGAGGGACATCTCGCTCGCGCTCGGAATCTCTGAGAAGACGCTGCGCGCCTGGCTGAGAAAGAACCCGCAGGTGATCCACGCCCACGGTGAGCGCTGGTCTGTGACCCCGGACGAAGCAGACCGGATTGTTGCGGCGTACCGGGCGAGACACGGGTAGCGGGCGTTCGCCCTCACAGATGGAACTCGTCTTCGGAGCGGGCAAGATCGACAGGCGCGTCCCGGAGGTGGAGGAGCTCTTGCGCGAGTGGCGAGAGAAGGAGAAGGACTTCGGCCAGCTCTACCTGGAGCACGAGCCGATCACCTCCCCTGACCGTGTCTTCGTCGAAGACCTCGCGGTCACCATGCTGATGAACTCGCGCGTCGATGCAAGGCAGGCGATGGGGGTTTCTCGGCATGGGGCGACGCTCGACCTGAGCGTCCTCCCGGGCAAAGCGCTCGGCGAGACCACCGACGACGAGCGCCAGGTGGTCGCGGAGCTGATCGGCGCGATGACGGGCTGGCCGGGGATCGGTGCATCGGTGGCGACCAAGACGCTGCACAAGAAGCGCCCGGCGCTGATTCCCGTCCTCGACAATATGGCGATCTTCGGCGCTTACATGAACCCGCTCTGGCCGGAGAAGCGAGCGCTCGCGGACACGGTCAAGGCGGTGCCGCGGATCAAGGAGGCACTCGACTGGCTCACCGTAGACGTGACACGTCCTGAGAACGAGGCTGTCTGGCAGCAGCTACAGGAGATCGAACCGGCACGTTCGCGGATCGAGCTGTTCGACATGGTCTGGTGGATGTACTTCTCGCCGCGACGGGGCGGTCTCGCGGCGGGGCCGGGTTAGGCCTTCAGGGCGGTCCGCCGCAGCCACTGTCTGAGGCCAGTCCGCGTGCCGCACGGTTGACCGCGGCCACGCCGCTCCCGCAAGAGAGGCTTCGACTAGGGGCCGGCGGCGCTGTGCCCCGCTCGCTTTGAGTACCGCTCTGCTCGGACGAATCCCGGCGGTTCGCGGGTCGGAACGCCGCGGCGGCTCGACCTGTCGTCTGCTGCCGAGGAAGTCGTCGCGCTGCCGCAGATGCATGAGGATTGCCTCGAGTAGGCCATTGCTCGCCGCATCGAAGAGGGCTGGATCGTGGCCGGAGAGCATGCGCCCGCGCCGCCCGCTGCCCCGGCGGGAGGAACTCGTCCAGGCTCTGGGCCGCCTCGACCGACCGGCCGAGGTCGCTGAGCTGAGCGCCAAACTGGGCTGGCCCTCGAACCAGAAAAGCAAGCGCCTGACGCGAGCCCGCGAGCGGGGCCTGATCAGAATGCTCAACGACACGGGCGGCCCGAAGGGGGCCTGATGGAAAGCCGCCTAGTCCTTCGGGATCAGGATCGCTCGGGCGTCGAAGCGATCATCGTCGAGAGACTGGCTCTCGATCACCCGCCAGAGGCCATCGTCAAACCGGATCTCCGTTCCCGGCGGTGGGATGCTCTCGCAGCTGATCGAGCGCCTCTCCTCCGTGCCGTCGGGGCGACGAAAGACGAACTCGACCTCATATCGCAGAGGCGGGCCCTGCGACGTTGGGCGCTCAAGCGTGCAGACCCCGTCCGTCTCCTCGATCCATATCCACTGCGGCTCGCGCAGCGCGCCGTTGGACCTGAGCGCGGCGATCAAGGCTCGAACGGCCGCATGCAAATCGTCGAAAGCGCGCTCGGCCTCGAGCAGGCGGCGAGCAAACAGCTCCTCTGTTGCCAGCGTCTCGATGCCCTCGCTCCAACGTTCGGGCGTGAAGCGACAGGGTTGGTAGCCGCCAACCATGATCCGCCCGTCGCGGTGGATGACCTTGATGAAGGGGGCGAGGTCATCGAGCGAGGCCAGCGGCGCCAGGCTGTGCATCACCTGGTTGCGACGGAGCTCGGCGCGCGTGCCGCCGATCTTCGAGCGGCTCTCGACTAGCTCCTCCTCCGCCTGCCCGGCGAGCTCGCGCAGCTTCTTCTTGTTGCGCTCCGCGCTCGGCCGCATCTCCAGGCGTGTCGGCTTCTGTCTCTGCGGCCGCAGCGGCTCAGCGGCGAAGGCCAGCGAGACGAGGGCATCGAACTTCTCGACGGCGGCGGCGATCCGCCAGAAACACTCCTCGAGGGAGGCGATTTGGTCATCGTCTGGCGCAGCACCGCCGGCCGGACGAGCGGCCGCCAACGAGCTCGCGCCACGGCGCAGATCACGGCCCAAACCGCGAGCCCAGCCGCGCAGGCTGATGAGCACGAGATCGGGCCAAACGTCCTCGACCAGCTGCGGCAGCCGACCGGTCGTCTCGACCGGCAGGGCGGCGATCACCTCCAGGAGCTCGTTGGTCAGATCGTCCATCGTCTGCGACTCACAGTAAGCGCAGGAGGAGATGACAAGTATCTGGGCCTTCCGACAGATGCCGTGGCTACGGTCGATGTGTGCGGTACGCCAACGTCAAGAACGCGCACATCGTCCCTGCCAGCTACCTGCGGGCCTGGGAGGCCTACGGCAGGCTGACTGTGCGTGTCGGCAACGACTCGCCGCTCGACCTTGCCGCCAGCAAAGTGGGGACGAGGCGTTATGCGTACAGACGGCAGCGGCCGAGCGGCGAGCAGATCAGCGACGTCGAGTGGACGTTGAGCGACTGCGAGAGCAAGGCTGCGCCGCTCCTCGGAAAGCTGGCTGAGCTCTGGCCACTCGGCCCCGAGGAGAAATCGAGGCTCGCCGTCTTTATCGGCTTCCAGATCGTCCGTGGCCCGCGCTGGGTGACCTGGCATGACGCACTCCGCGAGGTGCGCGAGAGCCCAACAACCGACACGCCAGCGAGCACGGCACGTCTGCTTCGCATGCTCAAGATCGGCGCCCACATGGGCTCGCTCGTCGGCACGATGCACTGGTCGCTGCTCGAGTTCGGCTCGCCTCTCCTTGCGACCTCCGACCAGCCGGTCGTCATCTGGCCACGGGGCATGCGAGCTCGACAACCCCAGCAGACACCGTTCGATCTCATGGACGTCAGCTGCAGCGAGATCCGACTACCGACGTCGCCGCGCCTGGCTCTCCTAATGACCTGGACCGACGAACCTGACGACGAGGCGCCACGTCTGAAATGCCGACGCGAGCACGCGGCCTCACTGAACGCGTTCACAGTCGCCCAGGCCGACAAACAGTGGTTCCACCAACCGGGCCGGGTGCCGCCGCGAGCGTCGGGCACCCTGCTGCCGCTCGCGCCGCAACTGATGGGCGACTACGATCTCAACCCTCGCGCCGGCATCCGCCGGAAAGCCGCGCTCAAAGCGTTCAAGAGCCTCGAGAAGGAGCCGCTCCAGCGCGGGTTCGGCGTGCCGATGTATCGGCTTACCCGAGCATCAGGAAGAGAGGCGGATGAGTCGTAAGCCGCGGCCGGATCAGGACGCATCAACGAGCGACACGGAACGGACAGTCTCCGAGCTTCTCACGGCACTTCGGGAGACGGACCGCCTCCTTGCAGAGCGACGAGCAGCGCTGGCCTGGAGCGAAGAGTGGTCGTCCGTCACCACGGAGCTTTGCGATCTCCGAGTTGACGACAAGCGACGGCCTACGGCTCGCAATCTCAGGCTACGTCGACGCCGAGCGGGCGCAGTTCGGTGGAGTCGCATGAGCGTTCGACCTCATCCGGGACGGCACTAGCTGGATCGTCGAGCGCGCCCTCAACGTCAATCGGAACACCTCGTTTCCAGAAGACCGCGGCAGAGCTCACGCCGATCCGCTGCGATACCTCCGGCGATCGCCTACTGCGGATGGCGCCCTGACAAGCCCCTGAGCGTCCGTAGTAGTCGGTCAGCCCGCCAGTAACCGCGGACGCGTCGCCTCTGTGTCCTTCGGGAGGGTTTGTGCCTGGCTGATGAGCAGGAGCGCTGCACCGACCCGCGGTCAAGAGAGCCCTGTAGATACGTCCGACGCGCTTCGTAGAGTCGCGATCGTGGCGAAGGTAGAGGCAGCGTCGAGTGATTTCCTTCACGCCGCTCAGGCAGAGCGTGACCGCCTCGCGGCGCTCCTCACGGAGACTCAGGAGCGGGTCGAGCACTTCGAGGCGCTCACGGCCGAGGCGCGCGAGGAGGCTAAGGCTCTCGCAGACTCGGTCCGGGCGATCGAGGAGGTCGCGGGACTTGCACCGCAGCTTGCGATGTGTGCGATCAGCGAGGAGCTCCGCGGCGAGCGTCTACGCGAGGCAGCCCTGGAGGTGCTGCAGCGGCTGTCCGCCTCGGGCGATCCGGTGCACTACCGCGTCTGGTTTGACGCCCTTGTGGAGTCCGGCTACCGCATCTCGGGCCGCGATCCGCTCGCCACCTTCCTCACCCAGGTCACACGGATCAAGAAAGTCCAGAGCGTCGGTCGCCGATCCGGGCTCTACCGGATGAGGATCGCGGCCTAGAGGCGGTGAGGTGCTCCATCCGGTGGCCATGCTTCTATCCCCTTTCATGTACTACGCCGTAGATACGCCCGGGTCGAGGGGGCTCCACCGGCGCAGCTACGGCTTCTGCGGAAAGCGAAGGAGCTGAACCCATGTCCGACTCGATCACCTGTCCGAAGTGCAAGACCGAGATCCCGCTGACCGAGGCGATTAGCCATCAGGTCGAGGAGCGTCTCCGCGCCGAGTTCGAGGCCGAGAAGGAGCGCCTCGTCATCGAGCAGACACAGCAGCTCGCCGACAAGGAGGCGGAAGTCGAGACGGCGGTCGCGCGGGCGCGGGAGGAGTCGCTCGCGGCGGCCGAAGCGAAGGCGGCAGAGGGTGTCGCGACACAGGTTCGCGATCTCGAGGCGCAGGTCGTCGAGCAGGCGGAGCGCCGGCGCGAGGCGGAGGACCGCGAGCTGGAGCTGCGCCAGGCCAAGCGCGAGCTAGAAGCCGAGCGCGAGTCGCTCCAGCTTCAGGTGGAGCGCCAGCTCGACGAGGAGCGGGGGAAGATCGCCGCGTCGGCGAAGGAGCAGGCGGACGAGCACTGGAAGCTGCAGCTCCGCGAGCGCGAGCTGCAGATCGAACAGATGAATAAGCGGATCGAGGACCTTCAGGCCGCCGGCGACCAGAAGCGCTCCGGCCTGCAGGGCGAAGTTCTGGAACGGGAGATCGAGGACGTGCTCCGCGAGGAGTTCCCGTCCGACGAGATCGAGCCGGTCAAGTCCGGCAAGCGCGGTGCCGACGTCGTCCATCATGTCCGCTCGAGCCGTGGCGACTGCGGGAAGCTCCTCTGGGAGTCGAAGAGGCACAAGCACTGGAGCGATGGCTGGATCGACAAGCTGCGGACAGACCAGCAGGCCGAGAAAGCGGACGTCGCCGTCATCGTCACCTCGGCCCTGCCGGAGGGCGTGAACCACATTGGGTTCATCCGCGGCGTCTGGGTCTGCGACTTCGCCTCGGTCGTGCCGCTCGCGATCGCGCTGCGCCAGCAGCTCGACGCGATCGTGCAGGCGCGGGTCATCGATATGAACCGCTCGAAGGTTGCGGACGACGTCTACGAGTACGTCTGCGGCCAGGAGGTGCAGCACTTCATCACCAACACGGTCGCCTCGGCACTGAGGCAGTTGGGAGAGCTGGAGAGCGAGCGGGCCGCGGCCGACCGCACGTTCAACAAGCGCGAGAAGCAGATCAGGATCCAGATCCGCAATCTCGCCGGACTCTACGGCGGCCTGCAGGGGGTCGCAGGCGGTGCGCTGCAGCCGGTGGCGGCGCTGGAGTTGCCGCCGCCGAGTGACGAGGAACCGGGGCCGCTGGCTCTCGCCAGTTAGCGGCGAAGCCGAACGCCTATAACAGGTGGACGACAGAGGTTGAGGACTACTGCGTGGCTCCCACTCTGACCGATCGGATCGTCGGATTGCGACACGCTGCAATTCGCGCCACGCTCTCTATAGGGTCATGCTGAAACGCGTCGCGCTGAACAACTACAGGGTCTTCGAGAAGTTCTCGCTTGACTTCGAGCCGGGCCTGAACATCCTCGTCGGCGACAATGACTCCGGCAAGTCGACGATCCTCGAAGCTGTGCAGCTCGCTCTCACGGGAAGACTGGGCGACCGCTGGCTTGGCAATGCGCTTTCGCCCTATCTCTTCAACCAGACCGCCGTGACGAATTATGTCAGCAGGATCCAAGCTGGCGAGAAGGTGCAACCGCCGGAGCTGATCGTCGATCTGTTCATCGATCCGGCTGTCGGCGACATCGCCGCGCTGCGGGGAACCAACAACCTCCTACGTGAAGACGCGCCCGGTCTCCGCGTTCGGGCATCGTTCAATCCCGCCTACAACGACGAGTACCTGGCCTTCATCTCGAGCCCCGCCGACGTCTCGGCTGTACCAACCGAGTATTACCAAGTCGAGTGGCTTAGCTTCGGCGCGAACGCTGTGACAGCGCGGAGCATTCCCGCCTCGTTGTCGCGCATCGATGCCTCTGCGATCCGGCTACAGAGCGGTGCGGACTACTACCTGCAGCAGATCATCCAAGAGCAGCTTCCGCCGACGGAGCGTGCTGAGCTCGCACGCGCGTATCGCACTCTGCGTGAGGCTTTCGCCGCTAACCAGTCGATTCAGCGGATGAACACGAACTTGGCCGCGGCGGAGAGTGACCTAACGGACCGCCGGCTATCGCTTTCGATCGACATTTCGAGCAAGACTGCGTGGGAAAGCAGTCTCGTCCCGCATCTTGACGAGCTTCCATTCCAGTTCATCGGGAATGGTAGCCAGAGCAGCCTCAAGATTCTCCTCGCACTCAACCGCAGCGTTGACGACGCGCACGTCGTGCTCATCGAGGAGCCGGAGAACCACCTCTCGCCTGGCTCCCTCAACGCCCTCATCAAGAGAATCGCAGATCGCTGCGAAGGGAAGCAGGTTCTTGTCTCAACTCACAGCTCGTACGTCCTCAACAAGCTGGGCCTCGACAGGCTCGTTCTTCTGCACGGCCAGGCGAGTACGCGACTGAGCAAGCTGCCGCCGGACACGCTCTCGTACTTCAAGAAGCTCTCCGGTTACGACACGCTTCGGCTTGTCCTTGCGAAGAGAGTGGTGCTTGTGGAAGGGCCGTCCGACGAGCTGCTCGTACAGAGGGCATACCTCGACAGGTATGGAAGGCTGCCGCTCGAGGCTGGGATCGACGTTATCAACGCGAGGGGGCTCAGCTTCAAGCGCTTCCTCGACATTGCGAAGCCGCTCGGCGTCCGCGTGTCTGTCATCACCGACAACGACGGTCGGACGGCTGCGGAAGTTCTCGCAGGGTACGCGGCGTATCTCGATGGTTCGCTCATCACCATCCACACCGGTGAGCTCGATTCCGGAAAGACCCTCGAGCCACAGGTCATCGCCGCGAACGGCCGAGAGCAGATGAATCGAGTACTGGCGTCAGCGTTTGCGAGCGATGAGGAACTCGAGGCGTACAACTCGAGCTCGCGATGCACCGGGCACACCCCAGGGTTCGGCCAAGCTCACGCGGCTCGTGGAAATCGTGGAGGAGGCGATGTCCAACGGACGGAAGGTCGTCGTCTTCTCATTCTTCCGGAGCGTCCTCGACATAATCGCCAAGACGCTCGATGATGCCGCACGAGGCCCGCTCACCGGGAGCGTCGCTCCGACGAAGCGTCAGCAGCTCGTCGACGACTTCAGTGCATCTCGCGAGCCCGCCGTGCTCGTCAGCCAGATCGAAGCAGGCGGAGTCGGTCTGAACATTCAGGCGGCGTCGGTCGTGATCCTTGCCGAGCCTCAATGGAAGCCGTCAAGCGAGGAGCAAGCGATCGCCCGCTGCCATCGAATGGGACAAGCCCGCCCGGTTGATGTTCACCGCCTGCTCTCACAAGACGGTGTGGATCAGCACATGCTCCAAATACTCGCGACGAAGGCGGCGCTCTTCGACGAGTACGTCAGGAGGAGCGCTCTGAAGGACATCAGCCCGGACGCAATCGACATCTCGGACGTAGCCGAGGCCCGAAAGGCTGCATCGCTCGCCGAAGAGGAGCGACGCATCATCGAGCTCGAGCGGCGCCGGCTCGGGCTCGCGACCGAATCAGACAGCGAGGAGGAGGCGGCCAGATATGAATGAGCGGAGACCTTTCGGAGGCCAGCTCCAGCGCGTCCGCGTCGATCAAGGCCTCTCCGTTGAGGCCGCCGCGGCGAAGGCGAGGGTGACTCCGGAGCAATGGCGGGCTCTGGAAACCGAGGATGCAAACGTCTACGCCTTCACGCCGCGCGCGTACGCCGCCGCGGCAAGGACGCTCGGCATGACGTGGACTCTGATCTATTCGTGAAAGCAGAGGTCTCTTGATCTCGCTGTTTCGGCGGGTCACGAAGTACACACGCGGCGAAATCGACCCGCGGGAGAACCGCCTAACCGAGTGCCTCGCGGCAGTACTCGAACGGAGCCTCTAGGAAACCCAGGGTGCTTCAGTCGATGGCCGGAACGGTCCACGCCAGGTTGAGTGTCTCATCGCGCTCGGAGCGCGACGCCGCACAGAGGTGCTGGCCACTCTCGTTCCTCATCGCCTGACATCACTGCGCCGACGCGACCTCGCGGCCTGGGCGAAGTAGCATCGCCGTGTGGTGGTCATAGGTGGCTCCCTTCTCCTCGGTGATGAGACGTTGCCCGTCTGGGCGAACGTCCTGCTCGGAATCGTTGGCGGTGGTGCGATCGGCGGTGTGGTGTCCACCGTGCTTCAATCGCGCAGCCGGACTAGCGAGGAGTGGCGGGAACGGATGCTGGCTGCTGCGGATGACTTCGCGCAGAGCTTCTGGCTCGCTCACCAACAGCTTTCGGCCGTTCTGGATCTGTCGTACAAGATCCACGGCGAGCTGATGGACGAGATCACTTTGCGGGATGACGAGCAGGAGATCCTCTCCGGTGCTGAGCGGCTACTCGGTGACGTGCTTCTGCGCCTCGCGCGTGTGGGCCTTCTGTTCGGCGAGGAATCTGCTGCGACTGCGGCGGCGCGCGAAGCACGTCGACGACTTCGGAGTGTCTACAACTCTCTCGATCCCCAACCGGACTACCCGATGTCGGACGCTCATCGCGCGTGGAACTACTTGAACGAAGCAGAGACCGCTCACGAGCGTTTCTCGTCCCTTGCTCGCGAAGCCGCGGTTCGCGGCTCGACGAAAGCGAAGAGAGCACAGCCGCCCAGCGACGACGACGAGTAACGAGGGAACGGGATGATTACGTCCAGGTGCGGCGTTCCCGCAGCGCTGAGTTGAAGATGACCGAATGATGGGAGGGCCTAGCCGTCCTCCATGCGGTCCTGTCCAGGGTCGTGTGGGGCCTTAACGCCGAGTCCGCGGCGAGCACGGATGGGCAGAAGAACATGAGTGGGGTTCTGCCCTGGACCCCTCTTCACGTAGACGTCGGCGCGCCGGAACTTCTTACGAATGACTAACGCCGGCGACGAGCGCACCGAATCTGTGCGATGCGGATGTCGACGGGGAGGCGGGTCCATGTCACTGCCACTGGACCCATGCCCGGTGGCGCCATCGTCCACAAACCGATCAGCCCGTCCAGCAGCACGCAGCGTCGGCGACCGTCGCCGCTCCGCAAGCGCTGACGTCCTCCGTGCCCGCCGCGCCGCTCCCGACGCCGAAGACGACCGCGGGGCGCCCGTGTGGCGTGGTGCTCGATCCTACACCGGAGGCTGCGCTGCCCTTGCGCCGCTGGCTGGCGCCGCACACGGAGGCGCGGCTCGGGCTCGCGCACCGGCAGCCGCTGCCGCGCACGCGCAGCTAGAGAGCCAGATTAGACTAGAGGAGGCCGATCGCCGGCTCGAGGTGCTCCGCCAGCTCAGGTGGTCGGAGCACGGTGAGACCCGTGACGCGACCGAGATGCGCGGCGTTCTTGGCGAGCCTCCTCTCGATCGTCAAGAACGTGTCGCACTCGAGCGCGACGGCGTCACGGATCAGCCGTCCGTCTTTCTCGCTGAGGTAGCCGAGCCGGCGAAGGTCGAGCGACGCGGCGCGCTCCGCCCCGGAACCGTCGAGCGCGCCGGGCGCGGCAGCGCATGCGTGCCAGTGATCGAGGACGTCGAGCGCCCACTGCCAGTAGTGCGAGTCGCGCGCATCGGTGACCTCGGCGAGCGTGTTCTCAGAGAGCGCGAAGTCGAAGTGGGCGCGCTCAGCGACCGCGAACACGAGCCGGAGCGCGGCGACGTCCTCGGCGCTCGCGCCGCTGCGGTTCGCAGCCGCGCTGTAGGGCTCGTTCTCCCAGACGGAGCCGCCGTGCTCGAGCAACGCCTGGAGCGCGTTCGAGTCGAGGAAGATGCGGAAGGGCAGGAACGACATCGGGCGAAACGGTGCCCGCCTACGGAGTCACGGAGGTTGGTTCGGCCGGCTCGGTCGCGGGCTCGGCGCCCAGAAGCTGCTCGATGCTGAGCTGCCCGCGCTCGCGCGCGAGCAGGTTGCCGAGCTCGGCGCTCGTCATCCGTCCCTCCGAGCACCGCACAACCGCCTCCGCGAGCACCGTCACGGGCACGAGCAGGAGACGCCGCTCCGGCTCGCGAGCGATGCCGGCCGCGTTCCGCTCCGCGAGCGAGTCGAAGCCCGGACGCGCGACGCAGACGTAGTTCGTCGGGTTCTGCCCGATGCCGGCGCCGAGCACCTCCTTGACCTTGTTCCACTTCACTGGCCGCGCGTCGCCCTGCGAGGCCGTCACCGAGATGACGACCGTGCCATCGGGATGCGCGACCCGCACGTCCTCCTCGCCATGCGGCTGGCGGAGCACTCGCTGCGCCGACAGCCCGACATGCTCGAGCGCGTCAGCGACGGCCTGCTCGAGGCCGCCGCCCGTCGCGCTGTAGAGGTCGTCGACGATGCGCAGGGGAAGCTCGGCCTGCTCGGCGCGTGCCGCATGGCCGGCGCGGCGGCGCTGAAGGGTCTCCTCGAGGTCGGCGAGGATCGCCTGCTTCAGCCGCGCGAGCTGCAGCGGCGTGAGCAGGCCCTCGAACAGCTCGGGGTCGGCATCGAGGATCACCTCCGGGTCGTGCAGCTGCACGTCGCGCTTCGTGTGGTAAAGCCCCTGCAGGTGGTCGCGCGTGATTCCCGGCGCCTGCAGCCGCGCGAGCGGAGCGAGCGGCGCGGGCAGGCCGTGGCGCGCCTCGAGCGCGAGCTCGCGGACGAACGCGACCCGCTCCGGGTCGACGCCCTCCCGCTCCGCGGCGTTTGCCAGGGTCTCGAGCAGCCACGCCGCGTTGCGACCGAGTGCCTGCACGCGGGACGGCGCGGCGCCGAGACCGCGGAAGCGCACGCCGAGTGCGCGGTGGCTCTCGCCGGCCGTCCAGTGGAGCAGGCAGCGGGCCCGGACGAGCGCGCCCTTCTCGCCGCGGCTGAGCACGTCTTTCTTCAACGTGCGCGCGAGCGCCGAGCCGGGTGAGCAGGCTGCGCCGTCCGGCGCGAGCATCGGCCGCGGGTCGATCTCCATCTGGTAGCGCCGCGGCGCCCAGGGGCGGTCGCCCGCCTCGGGCAACGAAGCGACCTCGAAGAGGAGCTCCTCGCGCACGAGTGGTGCCTCCGCGAGCGCGGGCACAAGGCCGCCGATCCGGACGGCGGCCGCGAACGAGAGGCTCGCGCCGGCGAGCATCATGGCGAGCGGCGTCGGCCGAAGCACCGCGCCGTCACGCACCGCCAGGCCTGAGTTCACACACTCCTCGACGGCCTGCGCCACCGCCCGCTCGACCTCCGGAAGCCCGCCGTGCAGTTCGTAGAACGTCGGATAGGCGAGCGTGGACGCGACGAACTCGACGATCTCGGCCTCGCTCTCAGCCAGCTCGGCGCAGAGGGCGTTGAAGACGATGTTCGAGAACGGGGCAAAGGGCAGCTGCGAGGTCACCGCCTCGACCCGGCCGAGGAGGTAGCCGTGCACGAGCTGCCGCCGCTCGATCTCGTTCTCGGCAAGCAGGATCGCGGTGCCGGCGCTGCGCTTGCCCAGGCGGCCGGCGCGACCTGCGGCGTTCCGATACTCGCCGACGCTGAGCTCCTGGACGCTCCAGCGACCCTGCGGTGTCATCACCGGGCGCGTCGAGTCCGCGATGATCACGGCGTCGCACGGCAGGTTAACGCCCATCGAGAGCGTCGTGGTCGAGACGAGCACCTTCGCCTGGCCGGAGCGGAAGGCGTCCTCGGCGAGCCCGCGCTCCTCGTGGGTCAGGTCAGCGTTGTGGAACCCGACCCCCGCCGCGAGACCGCGACGGAGCTCGAGAGCAGCGTCCGACTGCTCGAGCTCGTTCAGCCGTGCATCGAGCTCCTGCGGCACCCCGGCCGCCGGCAGGCGGTCGCGGATGCGGCGGGCGGTGTCATGAACGCTCCGCACGGTCGACCGGAAGACGATCACCTGGCGGCCACGGCTGACGAGCTTCTCGACGAGCGCGAGCAGGAGCTCCTCGCGCTCGGGCTGCGCACTTACGAGGTGGCGCTGCATGAGCTCGTCGCCCTTCAGGAACGTCGCCCGCCCGGACGAGTCGCAGACCATCTCGGTGAGCGGGACGGGCCGCTCGGCGGAGATCACGAGGCGCGCCTGCAGCCAGGCGTCGAGTCCGCCGATCTCGTCGAGCGACGCCGAAAGCGCGATCAGCTGCGGACGCTCGGGCGCGAGCAGAACCTGCGTCAGCAGCATCTCGAGGCGTGCGCCGCGCTCGCCCTCACCGAGCGTCTGCACCTCGTCGACGACGAGCGTCGTGCAGCGCGCGAGCAGGTCGGGCGCCTGGACGAGGAAACCCATCAGCTTCTCGTAGGTCATGACCGCGAGGTTGAAGTTGCCCGCTCGGACGTCCGCATCGTTCTCGGCGTAGTCGGACGTCGAGATGACGACGGAGAGCAGCTCGCCGTAGCGCGCGCGGAAGAGTTCGTAGTGCTCCTCGGCGAGGGCGCGGAACGGGACGAGGAAGATCGAGTGGCGCCGCCTGCTGTAGGCGGACGCGGTCGCCGCCACCTCGCCGACGAACGTCTTGCCCGAGGTCGTCGGGGCGACCACGAGGAGGTTCGTGGAACCGTCGAGCGCGCCCGCCTCCACGGCGCGCTCCTGAATCTCCGTGAGCGCCTCGACCTTCTGCTGCCAGACGTCGACGAGCGCCTGCGGCGCGCCCAGGGAGGACAGGTCTCTCACGTCCATGTCCCCGATGCTACAACCGCGCGAAAGTAGCCCTTTGCGCGGCTTTTCGCCTCGCCCCGATCGGGTGCGGCGCCAGACGGGGCGTGCCACCCGCAGCTCGCCGCTGGTTACGCCTACGGGTTTGGCTCAACCATGCGGTCACCACCCCGGCTATGAACCTGCGGCCTCCTCGTCAGGTCTCGAAGAGCCGGTGAGACCGGTCGAGACTATGAGCGCACGGCTGGCCGTCCGCGTCAGCGACGAGATCGCACCGTTCTGGGTCGACGCCCGACGAGATGAGCGCTCAGTTCTGGCGTCAGCGTCAAGGCTCGGGAGTCGCGTTCAACACAGTTCTCACCCTGCGTGAGCGGCCCTGGCGAGGGAGGTGTCCTGGCCGCTGGCGCCTACCTGCGACGCCGCGCCCCGATGATGTCCGGTGGTCAGGCGATCATTGGAGCATCGTGGAGGATGCGCTACTTGCCGGTTCCCGACACCCGCGGCGCGGACGTCGGACGCTGATCGCCTGGCCCGGCTACCACTCCGGGCTGTCGCTCGCCTCGTTCGACCGGCGGGTGGTCGGTGCGATCGCGAAGCCGCTCGCGCATGCCAGAGCCGACTCGCAGATGATCTCCGCAGCGCTCGACGCGGGCATGGGCGTCGTGCTGCCGGGCGAGACGTGGCGCAACCAGTTGCCGCGCGGGCACAAGAAGCGCACCGGCGCCTTCGCCCAGCTCGCCTCACATCGTCCGGGGATGCGGCTCGACCCTGAGGCGCGCCGGTTCTCCGGGAGCTTCGCGGAGCGGCTTGCTGTCGACAATCTCGACGAGCAGCTGCACGCTGGGGCGACACTCGCGACGACGGCCGCCCACGTGCACGAACGCGAAGCCGGAGAGGGACGCCAGAACGATCTCCTGCTCGCCCGCCTGACCGCCGAAGAGTTCGCCGCGCGGCGTGCCTTCGCCCCCGCACCGGGCCGGCGTGGACGACGCGAGTTGTACGCGACGCTAATCGTCCAGGGGCTGCACGCGGCCAACCCGCGTACCGTCGAGTGGCTGGCCTCCGCGTACGCCGGACTCGAAGGCGTCGACGGCTACTGGATCGTTGCGGTGAACACGACCAAGAGCGCAAAGCAGCTCCGTGGTTACACGCGGCTCGCGCTGCAACTGGAGCGGCTAAGCGAGCGGCCGACGGTCCTCTCCGGAGTGGGCGACCCGCATCTCGCCTTCCTGGCGAGCGGCCTCTCCGCGACCTGTGCCGGGCTCTACGGTATGAACTTCAAGTTCCCGCCTGACGAGCTCGACTCGGATGACGAGGATGAGCCGACCCGGCTCGCCGTCCACACCTACCATCGCGATCTGCTCGGCAACGCTGGCCCGCTTGGCGCCGAGGGCGACGCCCTCCGTGTGGCGCTCTTCCACAACCGTCCGTGCGGTTGTCCGCACCACGCCCCAGACAGGCCCCCTCTGGGCCGGAGCGCGATCATTCGCCACAACAGCTGGTGCATCCAGGCGGACGCGCACGCGTTTGCGACACCGGCGGTTCCCGCCGCGGAAGCGCACCTGTCCGACCGCCTCACTCACGCAGCGCGGAACCGCAGCTTCCACGGCCTGACACCCCTGCCGACCGGATTTGCGGCTGTCGCCGTCGAAGCGGCGCGTCTTCGTGGTGGCGAGTCCGAGATCAGCGACGGCTAGCGACGGCGTCGAGCGCGGCCCAAGTCGCCCACTCGCTCATGGTCAGACCGGCCGCGACCGCCGCACGCTCCCAGCCGAGCGCTGAGTCGAGGAGCTGGGCGCGCAGGCAAGCCTCGAGCGTCGCCGACGCGACGCGATCGGTGAGTCGCATCGGGAGCACGACAAGCGCCGGCATTGTGTTTGAGGTGGCGCCGTTGCGACTCGGGTAGAGGGCGCGTAGGTAGGCGCGCTGCGGCTCCGCGAGCGCAACCTCGACCTTCGCCGCGCGGGCGGCCTCGTCAAGGACGGGCATGAGCGGGGCGAGTCCGCGCCGCGCGAACTCATCGTCAAGGAGCGAGCGCTCGACGACGACGACCGCGGCAGTCTCAAACGCGACGCACCGCTCGCGTGCCGCGTGAGCCAGCGCCTTCCGCGCCGCGGCTGACAAGGGCCAGGGCTCGAGTCGGTCGCTAGGGCGTGCTCGCGGCGGCGGGCCGTCGAAGCGCGGCTCGTCAGGATCGCCATCAACGCGATCGGCCGGGACGACGTGGAGGAGAGGCATTAGAGATAATTTCTAACACGATGCCCGGACGACAGAGAGGGGCAAAGGCACTGACCGCCCGCGACTGGATTTTCGGCTCGCGGCCGAGGCGGCTCGTGCTGCGGTTCATTCTCGACAACGAGCCGCCGACTGAGGGATGGACGAAGAGCGACATCGCGGTCGCGTGTGGTCTTTCGCCAAACGGCGGGGCCGCCGCGAACGTCGATGGTCTGGTCGCTCTCGGACTGCTCGAAGAGGATGAGCGGCGCTATCGCCCGGTCGGCCTCGAGAACAGCTTGCTCGCGCGCGTGGCCGCGCTCGTCGACGAGCTCGAAGGCGTTCCCGAGGTGACGATCGAGGAGCTGCGAGAGAGCTGAGCCGTCTTGGGATTCAGGCTGTGAGGGGGCTTCGCGGCTGCTAGAGGAACTCGAAGAGCCGGTGAGACTGGTCGAGCGTATGTGCGCACGCCTGGGCGTGCGCAACGAGAACGAGCCAGCCGGACGACGCACAATAGACGCACAAACGCTTGTCCTCTGTCCAAGAAGGCTGTTACGGCATGTCGGCAGAACCTCCCTCTGAGCAGGGAAAGTGGGGGAGAGTCCGATGTCGTCGTCACCGGCGTACTAGCTCGACAAGCTGGGGGTCACTGGTTCGAGCCCAGTACCGCCCATCTGAACTCGCGCAACCGGGCGGAAACGGCTTGGTTGCGCGGGCCAGATGCGTCAGGGGTGACACGGAGGCTCGCGCGGTGTCCCCCTCGGTGGCCCCGGCTCATCCGACGCCGCGACGGTCCGCTGGCACGGGCCCCGCGGCCCGCTGCTTCACACCCACTTATCCGGTGTAGCTGACCGAGAATCCGTCGCTAGAGGGTGAAGATGGTGTCGAGAGCACAACGCCGTTCTGAACGATCGCCCAGCCCTCGTTCGCCGTCAGGTACCACGACGCCAGGCTCGTTTTCAGGTCCGTGAAGTCGACGGTGCCGTAGTCGGCGAGCGGGACGAGCGAGCCGTTCTGGGTGTAGTCCTCGACGATCCACTCGGCGGTGTAGCCGCCCGAGTAGGAGAGACCGGCAGTCGAGCCCTGCTCCGCGAAGCTGCCGTTGCCTGCGTCTTCGGATACGCCCCAGCCCTCTCCGGTGACCATCACGCCGGACAGCCCCGTGGTCAGGTCGTCGATTCTCGTCTCCCACGCACCACTACTCCCCTGGAAGACGGACGCCTGGATCGAGTCGCCCGGCGACACGGGGAAGCCGGCGAAGTCTCTCGAGGGGTTTGGGAGCTCTTCGAACCAGCCCGCGTCTTGCTGCACGCCATTCACGCAGTCTGTCGTGACCCCGGTCTGGAGGAGCGTCCCGGAGGTGCCGCCCGTCGGCCAGCCGTAGCCGCCGATGCCGACCCAGATCGCCGCGCCACCGTTCGGCGTCACGGAGCAGTCGAGCGTCGGAACCGTCCACTGGCCGCTCACGTCGGTGACCAGCGCGCCGCTGGACGGGACGATGTAGCCGGACCAGTTGGTGTTCTGCTGCGCCCCCGCGGGCGGCGTCGGTTTGGGAGGAGGCGCTTGCTCGGTCAGTGTTTGGGTTGAGGACACCGATTGTCCGGCGCTGTTCGCCGCAGTGAAGGTGAACGTCCACTGCTGCCCGGTCGTACTCGGCGCCACGGTCGCGGTGTACGTCCCATTGCAGCTCACCGATTCCGGATTGCTACCGGTCCAGAACGCCGGAGCCGACGAGAGGGAGCACGATGACGCATTCGACGACGAGAAGCTCAGGACAACCGACCCACCAGTCGAGGGGACAATGCTCGGGCTAATCGCAAGGGTGGCGGTCGGCGAGGTTGCGGGCGGAGTCGTCGGAGGCGGAGTCGTGGTCGGGGGCGGCTGGCTCACAGCGGCGGCTTGCCTGACCGTGACGCTCCCTTGAACCGATCGGTTCCCCGCGCCTCGCGCGCGGACGGCGTAGGTGAGCCGTACCGGTGCTTTGAAGAAGTTGGCGATCGGCGGCACAGTCACACTCGCATGGCCGGAGGCGCACCCAACCGTCTTCAGCGGATAGAGCGAAGAGAAGGTGCTGTACTGCCTGAGAAACGTGCAACTGGTCGCATGGCGGACGCGCACGGTTACGACAACAGCCTCACCTGCGGCCGGAAGCGGCTGGCCGTGCGGCGTTGACACCCTGACCGAAAGAATCACGGGCCGAGATGCCGTGGCTGCGTCGGCGCTCTCCACTGCGCCAGCACCCGCACCGGCGAAAGCAGCCGCCACACACATGAACGCGGATAGGCAGAACACCCGCCGCATGCCAGCCGCCACCGAACCTCCTAGGGCCTGGTCGTGCTCCATGCTCAAGGCTGGAAGCGTCGACCTCACCGCATCGTAGTCCCGCCGCCGTCTCCCGCACCGCGCGGGCGTCTCGTCCGAGGAGGTGGCGTCCTTCGCGAACGGCGAGGCCACCTCGAGATCCGGAGAAAGGCCTCCTCGTCCAGTACCTGCGCGCCGGCAAGGTTCCCGGTGCCAACACGGTCGACGACGTGCGCAAAGCCTACGGCGACGCGGTCCCGATGCACCGCGGCTGCACCTACGAAGACGTCTGCAACGCGGTCGTGTTTCTTGCGTCGGATCAATCGAGCTACATCACCGGCATCGCCTTGAGCGTCACCGGCGGCCAGGAGATGAACTGAGGGGCTCGGTTCGGACGCAAGGAGGGAGAGATGTTTCGAGATCGCGCCCGCGCCGCCCGGAATGGATGAAGGTGCGCTACTGCGCGTAGAGGAGCCCGGCTTCTCGCCCCTCGTTACGAGTTAGCATGGATGGCCAACGCGGCAGCGGAAACACGGTTGGTTGAAACGACTGAGCAAGGCGTAGGTCGGCGTGCCTCCAACAAGACTGAGTTACCTTGGTGCGGTAATAGCCTCGGCTATCGGCATGTCTGTCCTCGCTGGTTCGGCGACCCCTTCTTCGCCTCTGGCTTCACCGCCTCCGCCGAAGGGGTCGGGGGCGAGCGAGCTGCCCGGGCCGGACCCGGTGCTGCGCGAGCTGATCGGGTTCAAGGTTCGCTACAAGGATCTGCTGAAGCGGAGCATCAAGCTGGTCCGGACGGTTTCAGTCTCGTACACGGCCTGGAACGGAGCTAAGCGTGAGGCGCTGCTTGTCCTCCCGAAGTGGTATGGGCCGAGGACGCATCCCGCGATTCCGCTCGTCATCTCACCGCACGGACGTGGCGGCACCGCCAAGGGGAACGCCCGGCTATGGGGCGGGCTGCCGGCATTCGGCCCGTTCGCCGTCGTCAACCCGCAAGGGCAGGGCAGGAAGCTGACCGCGTACTCCTGGGGCTGGCGCGGCGAGATCGACGACCTCGCCCGCATGCCCAACATCCTCGAGGCGGCGCTGCCCTGGTTCCATGTGGACCGTTCGCGTGTGTATGCGATCGGGAGCAGCATGGGCGGCCAAGAGACCCTGCTGCTCGCCGCACTCCACCCCAAGCTCTTGACCGCGGCCGCGCCGCTCGACTCCGCGACCGACATGGCCGCGCGCTACTACGCCTTCGCGACGACGCCGGGCGAAGTCGGTCTGCAGCGGCTGGCGCGAATCGAGATCGGAGGCACACCCGCCACGGTGCCGCAGGCCTACGCCGCCCGCAGCCCTATGTCGTACGTACACCAACTCGCGACCGGCGGAGTGTCGATCGACATCTGGTGGAGCCACAACGACAAGATCGTCGTCAATCAAAACCAGGAATCGGGCCGCCTCTACCGCGCGATCAAACGTGCGAACCCGAAAGCCCCCGTCGAGCAATTCGTCGGCACCTGGGCACACAGCCACGAAATGCACCCCCTCGCGCGCCTCCCCCTCGCACTCGTCGACCTCAAAATCGTCGAACTCGACGAACCCCTCTCGAAGACCGTCAAGCCATAGCAGCGCGAGCCTTGAGGGTTTCAAAACTCGGATTCAGTCCTGGAATGACTCCTTTCCGAGCGGAACCGGAGTCTTGAACCCCCAGGATCACATCTTGGCTGGATAGGCGCGATGGTGGAGAGCCTGGAGCGAGTGAGACTGGTCGAAAGTAATTGCGCACGCCTGCGCGTTCATCGTCCCTCAGAGCAGCCCATGCGTGATCGGTGCATGCGGGTGGCGCAACTTTGCTCTGTCGAAGGTCTGCGACGCTTAATCGTCGGCCTTTCCGCATCCTTTCCTGCGACGCCTCGGCACGCGGCCGACACGGGCCTGCGCGCACACTCCCGCAGCTGGGGGTCACCCCGTGTCGCGAGCCGGGCGAACGGACACGGGGCCGCGCAGAGCTCTTCCTCACTTTCGCATCTCGACTCGAGTTGCTACGAGCCGGAGCGCTCGTCGAAGTGGCTCGGTAGCCGACCATCCCAGCGGCGAAGCTCGCGTACGAAGCTGCTCGCCCACTGCGGGCGGCGCGCACGTAAGCGCTGGATGCCCAAGGCGACCCAGAGGAGCAGGATCGTGATCGAGGCGCCGAGGAACGGAGGCAGCCAGGGCGGCATGATGCGAGGCTAACGCAGACGACCAGGGACCGTCAGCACGGGATGGCCGCAGCGCACGCAGTGGATCCGGAGCCCTTCGGGCGCGGCAAGCGGAATCGCGAACGGGGCTGCCAGCAGCAGAAGTGCCCGCCTCATGCCAGTGTTCTGGCGGCCTCCGTGGGTCGCGGCGCCTCACGATCCACTGAGCCACCCTGGGCTCAGCCGAGCTGCTTCGGAACGACGTACGCCACGAGCACGGCGTCGGCCTGGGACAGCCGCCTCCAGGTTGTCCGGGGAAGTGTGAGCGTCGCGAGCGCCGCCGTCGGGAACTTCGCCTCGAGCCGCTCGAGCTCGGTGCCGGCCGAGGCGAGGATGAGGGCGAGGTCCTGGAGGCCCGGGGCGCGCCGCCGCGGATCTGGTGAGCACGCGAGGTGAGCTCGTCGTCGACCAGCGCTTGCCACGCGCGGCATCTCTACTCGCAGATTGAGCAGCTGCCACCATCTTGGCTTGCTGTCCAGGCTTCAGGATTGAGCCCGGTCCGCTATGCAACGCTTGATGCGCGGCCTTATCGCTTTCGCTCTCGTCGGAGCGCTCGTCGCTGGAGCAACCGCCGGCGCAGCGGATGGCGGGAGTCGATCGAGCGGGGCGTCCTGTCGACCGCTCCGCCTCAGCTCGAGTTACACCCGCCGGGTTCAGCGGACGATCCTGGCGAGGCAGGACGTCTGGGGGAACGCGCTGCTCCGTGGCAATGGCGGCCCCACGTATGAGGCTGCGCGCCGCTACCTGAAGCCACTGCTGCTCGTTGGGCAGCCGGCGAGAGCGCACCGACTCACGGACTCCGGCGTCTACTACCTCGCCTTCGGCCAGCCCCGCGGTCCGGGCGGTGGTGGGTCGGTAGCGCTGCACGTCGCCGACGGAAGCGAGATCGTATCCGACCGCGCCGATGGTCCGAGGCTCACGCTCGACGTGGGTCGCGACGGGCACGAGCGCTTCGGCTCCTGCCTCGCACGCCTCGCCACACCGCGACTGTACGGCGGCTACTACCCGGTCCTGCAGACGCGGTACGTCGACGGCAACGGCGTTCGCTTCGACCAAGAGTCGTTCGCGACGCGGGTTTCAGAAACGCGCTCTCTCGTCAGCTTCGTCCGGCTGACCGTTGACGTTCCGGCAGGAGCGCCGGCTGACGAGATCCGCTTCACGCCCTCTGCTGCCGGGCTGAAGGCGAGCGACGGACGGCTCGTGCGCGGCGCCGACACCTACCTGTTCTTCAGCGACGGCGGCCGCTTCACCGGTTCGTCGGTCGAGTACTCGGTCGGCGGTTCGCAGGGCCCGAGCTCCCGAACGATCTACGTTGCGCGGCTCGACCGTCCGGCTCCGAGCCGGCCGATCGCCCTCGATGAGGCCTCGTACGAGCAGGCTCGGCGATCGCTGATCGCTTACTGGGACGAGCGGCTCGCGCAAGGCGCGACGTTCATCGTTCCGGAAAAGCGGGTGCTCGACGCCGAACGAAACCTCCTCATCCAGAACCTGCTCATGACCTGGCGCTACAGCATCGGCAATGCCTATGAGGAGTTCGAGTTCCCGGAGAGTCTGGAGAACGCGGCCGTGCTGGGCGAGTACGGCTTCGCGGACGTCGACCGTGCGATCGTCGCAACCTCCCTCAGGCGCGAGCCCCGCCTGTACCCCAATTGGGAGGCTGCCACGCGCCTGCTCGCAGCCGCTCGCGACTTCCGCCTGTTCGCCGATCGCTCGTTCATCGCGACCGCGACGCCCGCGCTCGAGCAGGACGCGGCGCTCCTGGAGCGGCAACTACCTCCAGGCCGGCACGACCTGCTCAAGAGGGAGCGGTACACGGCAGACCTACCGGACGTCGCCTACGGCCTGCAAACGCAAGCCGTCGCCTGGCAGGCGCTCGAGGCGATCGCCGATGTCTGGGCGGCGACCGGCCGCAACGATCTCGCCGAGGGTAGTCGGTTGGCAGCCGTTCGGCTCGAAGCGGGCCTCCGCGCCGCCGTCCGTGCATCGGCCGTCACGCTCCCTGACGGCTCGCTCTTCGTTCCCGCGCGGCTGTTCGACGACGAGCGCCCCTACGAGGCGATCACGCAGTCGCGACACGGGAGCTACTGGAACCTCGTCGTTCCGGATGCGCTCGCCTCCGGCTTCTTCCCGCCGCATGGCCCGGAGGCGGCGGGCGTGCTCGAGTACATGCTCACGCATGGCGCGCGCCTACTCGGACTCGTCCGGGGCGGTGCCTACGCTCTCTATCGTAAGAGCGCCCAGACGACCTCGGGAACCGACGAGGTCTACGGCCTCAACGTCGCTCGCTTCCTGGCCGACAACGACCGGCCAGACCAGCTCGTCCTCAGCCTCTACGGCGCCCTCGCCGCGGCAATGACCGAGAACACCTTCGTCTCGGGCGAGGGCGCAACGGTGTCCCCTCTTGCCGGCCAGTACTACCGCTCGATGTACCTGCCGCCCAACAGCACGAGCAACGCCGCCTTCCTTGAGTGCCTCCGTCTGATGCTCGTGCACGAGACGACGGGGCCGGACGGTAGACCGCGCGGCCTCGAGCTCGCCTACGCGACCCCCCGCTCATGGCTCGAGCCGGGCAAGCAGATCCTCGTGCGCGGAGCCCCAACCAGCTTCGGGGCGATCTCGTTCTCGATCGACTCGGCACGGAGCTCGGCCCAGGTTCGGTTACGGATTCCGGATCGAGTCCCGATCCGCTCGCTGACCCTCCGGCTCCGCCGCCCAGGGGCACAGCGGATCACGCGCGTCGAACTCGACGGTCGAGCGTTCCAGCGCTTCGACCCGGCAACCGGGACGATCGACCTCACCGGTCACAGCGGCAGCGTGACACTCACGGCGCATTTCGGGACGTCATAGCCTCGCTCACCCGTCGAAGGCGCGCTGCTGCAGCCTGCGCGGGCGGCGTGAGAGCCGGGCGCCGCGCGTCCCGGCGCGCCTCCGGAAGACGCATCGATCAGGCCAGACTACCCGCGGTAGGTGAGCCCGAAGCCGTAGGGGAAGAGCGGGTGGTAGCTCTTGTCCCCGGGGTGGACGCCGATCTGCGCCGGGGTTGCCGGCCAGGACTGCGGCAGCTTGCCGCTCGGCTTGTAGTCGCCGAAGAGGACGTCGGCGACGCCTTGTCCTTCCGTGCCCGGCAGCCAGGCCGCGACAAGCGCCCGCATCTCGGGCAGCTGACCGCTGACGATCAGCGGCCTGCCCGAGACGAGCACGACCACCATCGGCACGCCGGAAGCCTTGACCCGGGCCAGCGTGGCGAGGTCGGCGTCGTCCAGCCCGAGCGTGTCCGGCGGCGGACGGTCACCGGCGCTCTCGGCGTACGGCTCCTCGCCGATCACGACCACAGCGACGTCGTGACCCTCGGCGCCGGAGCCGTCCTCGCTGTAGTCGAGGTTCGCCTTCGGCGCGTCCCGGCGGATCCCCTGAAGGATCGTCGTGCCGAGGGTCGTGTTGCCGCTCGAGCCCTGCCAGCTGATCGTCCAGCCGCCCGACTGCAAACCGATGTCGTCGGCGCTCTTGCCGGCGACGAAGATCCTCGCGTGCTTGCTGAGCGGCAGGATGCCGCCCTGGTTCTTGAGCAGAACGACGGACTCGCGCACAGCCTGACGTGCGAGCGCGCGATGTGCCGCCGAGCCCACGGTCTTCGCATAGCGCGCATCGGCGTACGGGTGCTCGAACAGCCCCAGCTCGAACTTGACCGTCAGGATGCGACGTACGGCGTCGTCGATCCGCGACATCGGGACATGCCGGTTCTCGACTTCCTGCTTCAGCATGCTCTGGAAGCCGGCCGGGTCGTCACTGCCGAGCATCGCCATGTCGACGCCGGCGTTGATCGACCGGGAGACGTCGGCCGGCGTGAGCGACTGCGGATTCCCGTCTGCCCAGTTGATGCCGTCCCAGTCACTCACGACGAATCCCTTGAAGCCAAGCTCGTGCTTGAGCACGTCCGTCAGCAGCTTTCCGTTCGCGTGCATCGGCAGGCCGTTGACGCGCGAGAAGCTGACCATCACCGAGCCGACGCCGTCCTTGACTGCGGCGACATACGGCGGCAAGTCGATGCGGCGGAGCTGCGCCATCGACACCTGCGCATTGCCCGCGTTGACACCGCCGAGTGTGTCGCCGTCGCCGGCGTAGTGCTTCGCGGTCGCAAGCACCGAAGTCGGAGCAGCGCTCACGTGGTTTCCCTGCAGCCCCTTGATGAGGGCCGCGCCCATCTGCGAGACGAGCGCCGGATCCTCGCCGAAGCTCTCGTAGGTGCGACCCCAACGGATGGTGCGGGCGACGCAGACGCAGGGCGCGAAGGTCCAGCGAACGCCGGAGCCGACGCTCTCCTCCGCGACCGCGCGCCCGATCCGCTCGACGAGCTTTGGGTCCCGGGTCGCGCCGAGGCCGATGTCGTGCGGGAAGATCGTCGCTCCGACGACGTCGTTGGCCCCGTGGACAGCATCGAAGCCGTAGAGGAGGGGGATGTGAAGCCGAGTCCGGAGCGCCTGGGACTGGAAGCTGTCGACCATCCTGCGCCAGGCCGCCGGGTTGTTGCTCGAGGGCTTGTCGTCGCCGCCCGAGAGGACCGAGCCGAGCTCGTACGTCTCGACGAGCGACGGTGACCCCGCTAGCTGGCTGCTCGAAACCTGGGTCATCTGGCCAATCTTCTCGTCCAGCGTCATACGCCGGAGCAGGTCGTCGACCCGCGCGGAGATCGGCTCCTCGGGCTTGACCGCCGCGCTTCCCGAGGAGCCGCCGCTGCCGCAGCCGACGGCGATCACTGCGACGGACGCAAGAACGGCGGCGGCGATCCTCTGGGGGCTCTTCACGGTCGGCACGCTTCAGGCATCGCCCTCCGCGAGCTCGGCGTAGGTGGGCGGGTACGCACATCCTCCGACGCCCGCTCGATCATCCGCCTAGCCAGGCCGGCAGTCATCGTGGGTGGTGCTATTCCGATCGCTCTTCGAAGCGAACTGGGCATCGAACTCAGTCTCTCGTTCTGCCGGTTTGCGTCATCCTCGCCTATACGGGCCGACCTGGAGTCCAAAGCTGGCGCGTCCTTGAAAATCGATGTGGTATGAGAGGGATGTCGTGAAGAAGAGCGCTCCGCAGAAACCCGGGTCCCCGTCTGAGTTGATAGACGCGAGGATCAGGGAGCTGGACGACTGGCGGGGTGAGACGCTCTCCCGGCTCCGTACTCTCATCAAGCAAGCCGACCCCGAGGTGGTCGAGGAGTGGAAGTGGAGAGGGACTCCCGTGTGGTCTCACGATGGGATGATCTGCACGGGCGAGACCTACAAGAGCGTGGTGAAGATGACCTTCGCCAAGGGCGCGTCGCTGAAAGACCCTTCGGGCCTGTTCAACTCGAGCCTGGAAGGCAACGCCAGGCGCGCCATCGATTTTCACGAAGGCGACAAGATTGACGAGAAGGCTCTCAAGGCTCTCGTTCGCTCCGCCGTTGCCCTGAATACATCCAGTTAGGCCCATGAAAACCCCGTGATATGCGGGGTTTTTCTTTGCCGTGGTTCGAGCTCAGTACCGGCCATCCGCAGGAGCCCCCGCTAACCCGGGGGCTTCGTGCCTTCGGCGCCGCGCGGCCCGAGACGTCGACAAGCTCTGGCGGCTCGTCTAGCGATTCGTGCGCATTGAGCAGGCTGCGAGTTCGCCGCTGCCTAGAACAGCGGCGCGAGTATTGCTTCGATCAGGTGCGGGCCAGGCTCGGCAAACGCCGCACGTAGCTGCTCGGCCAGCTCTTCGCAGGTCGTTGCGCGCGTTGCCGGCACGCCCATGCCGGTCGCCAGCGCGACAAAATCGATGTTCGGCCGCGACAGGTCCAGCAGCTCGGCGGCCTTGCCACCGGTCTCTGCAACGCCAACGCGCCGCAGCTCCATGCGTAGGATCGCGTAGGAGCCGTTGTTCAGGATCACCGTCGTCACGTTCAGCTCTTCGCGTGCCTGGGTCCAGAGCGCACTCAGCGAATACATCGCGCTGCCGTCGGCCTCCAGGCAGACCACCGGCCGGTCGGGGCAGGCGACTGCGGCGCCCGTCGCGACCGGCAAACCTTGTCCGATCGCGCCGCCGGTCAGCGTGAGGATGTCGTGGCGCGGCGAGCCAACCGTCGTCAGTGGCAGTGACCGACCTGACGTAATCGATTCGTCGGCGATGATCGCGTGCTCCGGCAACATGACGCCAATCGTCTCGGCCAGTGAATGCGCCGTCAGCTCGCCGCTCGGTATCTCGGGCAGCGCCGGCTCTTGCAGGACTGGTTCGGCATCGGGTGCGACCAAGTCGGCCAGTCGCTCCAGGGCGTCCACCGAGTCGTCGCTGCCGCCCGCCAGTACGTGCACGGTGCAGCCATCGGGTACGAGATCGCTCGGCTTGCCCGGGTAGGCGAAGAAGGAGACCGGCGCGCGCGTGCCCGCGAGGATCAGGTGCTCGACCCCAGCCAGCTGGTACTCGACCTGTTCGGCCAGATAGCCCATGCGATCGATCACCGGCAGTCCTGCCCCGCGCTCGAGCCGCGCGGGGAACGTCTCGACCAAGAGTTTCGCGCCGCTGCCGACGCCGATCCGGCTTGCCGCAAGCAGGGCGGGCTCGCGCGTTGCGGCGCCGCCGGTCAAGATCAGGCACTGCTCGCCGGAGCGCAGCAGGTCGGCAATTGCCGTGACCTCGGCGTCGGCCACAACGGTGCGCTCGGGAACGGCGGACGCGTCGGCTGGAGAGACCGCCTGGCCACCTTCCGACCACGACACGTCGGCCGGCAGCACCAGTGTTGCGACGCGGCCCGGCGGAGTCATCGCGGCAGCGATCGCCTCGGCTGCGTCGGCGCCGGCATCGGCAACGTCCCTCGTCGTCTTCAGCCAGCTGCCCAACCAGTTGGCAAGCAGGTCGATGTCCGAGTTCAGCGGTGCGTCGTACTGCCGGTGGTAAACTGCGTGGTCGCCGACGATGTTGACGACCGGCGTGAAGGCGCGGCGCGCGTTGTGCAGGCCGGCCAGGCCGTTGGCAAGGCCGGGCCCGAGGTGCAGAAGGGTTGCTGCCGGGCGGCCTGCCATGCGACCGAACCCATCGGCGGCGCCGGTTACGACGCCCTCGTGCAGTCCCAGTACGCCACGCATCTCGGGCACCTGGTCGAGCGCTGCGACAACGTGCATTTCGGACGTGCCCGGGTTGCTGAAGCAGACGTCAACGCCACCATCAACCAACGTCCGAATCAGTGCCTGGGCGCCGTTCACTTGGCGGCCCTTGCAGGGCCCGGGCGGCGCAGATCGAACTTGCGCACCCCACACGGTGACCCGTCTAGGAGCGTCGGCATCGGCGAGTCAAGGGGGTGGAGGTCGTTCGTGTCGCGCACGACAGAAGCGTACGACGCTGCAGGGGTGCTGATCTACGCGCTCTGCGGGATCCGACCGTCGGGGAGGAGGGGAAGCGAGCGGAGGCGGATGCCGGTGGCGGCGAAGACGGCGTTGGCGAGGGCGGGGGCGACGCAGACGATCGGCGTCTCGCCGGCGCCGGCGGAGAGCGCTGTGGGGTGCGCGAATTCGGTTCTCGCGCCGCGAAGTGTGCCGCCGCGCACCTGGGCGCCGCCGACCTCGCAAGCTTTGCCAAGGTGATCCGGGCGGCGACGGAGGCGATCGAGTCGGCGACAGGTTCGAGCCGGGGGTGGCGTGCCGCTTCCAGGCGCGCCCCCACCGCGTCCACAGCGTCGGCTGCCACCTGCGGCGGTGGGCCACCAGCAAGGCGGCAAGGTTGAAGACACCGTACGCGGCCGGTGGATCACCGGACGCCTGTGGCCGTGCCGTGGCGGAGGACCGTCGCGGCGCTGCCGCTTCTGCTGGAGACGCTACGCGAACGAGGGTTACAACCCGCTGCGCTCACGATCGCCCGTCCTCCGGAGGTTCGTGGCAAGCAGCGGTGTAGGTTCTGCCGATGCTTCCGGTGGCGGCACGGCCTCGGCGCGCCTTGATCCTGACCGCCGCGGTTGGCGATGGCCATCTCGCTGCCGCGCGCGCGCTGGCGGAGGATTTCGAGTTGCTGTATCCGGAGGTCGACGTGACGGTCGCGGATGTTCTCGCCGTCTTCGGGCCGGTCCTGCGCTTTCTGCTGCTCGACGCCTACCGGGCGCAGTTGCGCAGGGCGCCGTGGATCTTCGGGCTGTTCTTTCGCGTGTTTCTGCGTGTCGGGCCGCTGAGGGCGCTCGGGCGACTGGGACTCGCCGCTCTTGGTGCGCGCCGGCTCGAGCGGTTCGTTCGCGGGCGCGACGCCGATCTCGTGATCTCGACCTACCCGGCTGCGACGAGTGTGCTCGGGTATCTCCGGCGTCGGGGACGCGTCGCCGGGATCGCGTGCGCGACGATCACCGATCTCGGTGGTGTCTGCTTCTGGGCCCACCCGGGCATCGACCTGCACCTCGTCATGCACGAGCGTCTCGTGGTCGAGGTCGAGCGCGAGGCTGGAGCCGGGAGCGCCCGGATGACGCGGCCGCTCGTCGCGCGGGTGTTCTTCGAGCCGGCCGACGGCGCTGCAGTGCGCCGCGAGCTCGGGATCCCTGACGACGCCCGGGTCGTCGTGGTCTCTGGAGGCGGTTGGGGGGTCGGTGACCTCGCCGGTGCGACGCGGGCGGCGCTCACGGTTGCGGATTCGTATGTGATCGCCGTTGCCGGCCGCAACCGAGCGCTCGAGCGTGACCTTCGCTCCGAGTTCGCCGACGACGCGTGCGTGCGCGTGCTCGGGTTCACGAGCCGGATGAGCGATCTGCTCGCCGCCGCAGACGCTCTCGTTCACACAACCGGCGGCGTCACCTGTCTCGAGGCCATCACCCGGAGCTGCCCGATCGTGTCCTACGGCGCGCCTGCGGGCCATGTGCCTACGGTCTCGCACGCGATGCACGCGTTCGGCGTCGCCACGCACGTGCGGTCTCCGTCCGAGCTGCGCTGCGCGCTCGACGATGCGTTTGCCGCGGGCGCCGGTGCGGCTGCCATCGACTTCAGCTCTGCGCCGAGCCCGGCGGCGGCGCTGCTAACCGCTCGTTCCCGCCGACTGCCCCGGCCGGCCCGACGGCGGGCGCGCCGGGCGATGGTTGTGCTCGCCGCCACCGTTGCCGGGGCGGCCTTCGCCGTCTCGAGCGACTTGGCCTACGCCCTGGTCGCAGGCGAGCTCGACCTGGCGCCGTCGTCGACGATCGGCACCGCTGCGCCGGAGGTCGGACTGGTCGTCGAGGCGCCGGCGAGGATGCTGCCGAGGTTGGCAATCACGATCGCCCACGCCGGCGGGCGCGCCTCGTTCGCGTTCTCGGCCGCACCCTCGCCGTCGACACAACGGACCCTGCAACTGCACGGCGACACCCTGATTCCGTCGCTGATCCGTGCGGGGTTCCTCGGCTGGGTCACGACCGCCGACCACCTGCAGGACGCGGACGCGTCGGTGCGCGCGATTCGCGTCGCCTACTGCCTCGCGCCGAACACCGGCCTTACGGCCGGTCAGTACCTGCTCGCGCGCGCCGCCGGCCTCAGCGTGATCGCCGGCTCAGTGAACCTGAGCGCCAGATCGGTGTTGCCGGCGACGATCGGCCGCGGCGCGATCGTCGTCCTCCATCTCCGGCCAGGGGCTGCCGGATCGCGCCTCCTGCTGCAGCTCCTGGCGCAGCTCCGCCGGGAGAGGCTACGCGCCAGCCCGCTCACCGCCTGACACCGCAGACGAGGAGTCGCCGTCCGATCGCCGGCGGCGGTTGCCGGCCCCATCGATAGAGGTGCGGTTGTAGTGCGCAGTCGGCTGCGCCGCGGTTAGTCCAGAGCGCGAGGAATCCGTGCTGCGGATCGCCGAGGCGCTCGGATGCGAGCTCGTCGTCGAGCTCGTGCCGCGCGAAAGCTAGTGGTCGCGGCCACAAGTACGGTTGTGCGTCTGGCGGCCCGCAAACGCGGCGCATGCCGTTGTCCTCGGTCGGCCGCATACCTGCGGGTATGCGGCCTTCCTGCGTCCTAGGCCTGCTTGGTTTGCGAACCGCCAGACACGAACGAACTTATGGCCG
>JBEKEH010000018.1:0-32552 GCA_050013935.1 Gaiellaceae bacterium
AACATGGCCGACAAGGAGGTCCGCTTCGGCCAGGCGGCGTCGACGAACTGGACCGTGGCGACGAGCGACGCCTCGAACGGCTCGGTCAACAGCGGCTTCGACGCCCAGACGCCGGCCGGCGGCGCCGTGCCACTCGTGAACCTCTTCCTCGGCGAGGTGATCTTCGGCGGGGTCGGCTCCGGCCTCTACGGGATGTTCTTCTACATCATCATCGCCGTCTTCATCGCCGGGCTGATGGTCGGGCGCACGCCCGAATGGCTCGGCAAGAAGATCGAGGCGCGCGAGATCAAGCTCGCGGCACTCGGCGCGCTGTTCGTGCCGACGATGGTGCTGACGATGACGGCCGTCGCGATCGTGACGAAGTCGGGGGTCGCCTCCATCTACAACCACGGCGTGCACGGCTTCACGGAGACGCTCTACGCGTACGACTCGCAGTCGAACAACAACGGCAGCGCGTTCGCCGGCTACGGGGCGACGAGCTTCTCGGCCTCGTTCGGGACCGTTGCGCTCTACCTCGGCCGCTTCGTGCCCCTCTTGGCCGCGCTCGCGCTCGGCGGCTCGCTCGCGAAGAAGAAGATCGTGCCGGCGTCGGCAGGGACGTTCCGCACCGACGGGCCGACCTTCGTCGTCCTGCTCGTCGGCGTGATCGCCCTGACCGCCGGTCTGATGATCCTGCCCGCGCTGACGCTCGGGCCGATCGTGGAAGGGCTGATGCACTGATGCGGAACCTCGTAGCGTCCATCGCAGCCATCGTCGTCATCACGGCGTTCTTCGGCTTCGCCTATCCCGCGGCGATGACCGGCTTCGCCTCGGTGACGTTCTCGAACAAGGCCAACGGCAGCCTGATCGTCCGCAACGGGACGGTCGTAGGCTCGAAGCTCGCGGCGCAGGCGTTCACAAGCCCCACGTACTTCCACGAGCGCCCGTCGGGCACGTCGCCCGCGTACAACGCCGGCGCGACGACGTTCCTGAACTACGGCCCGACAAGCTCCGACCTCGCGAAGCTCGTCGCCCAGAACGCGCAGGCGATCCTCAAGCTCGAGGGTCCGTACAACCCGGGTCTGACGATCCACGACATCCCGGTCGACGCGGTCACCACCTCGGCCTCGGGCATCGATCCGGACATCTCGCCGGCCTACGCCGCTCTCCAGGCGCGCCGCGTGGCGGCCGTGCGGCACCTGCCGCTGGCGACCGTGCAGAAGCTGATCAAGGAGAACACCGACGGCCGCAGCCTCGGCTTCTTCGGCGAGCCGGGCGTGAACGTGCTCGAGCTCAATCTCGCCCTCGACAAGCTGGGAGGTAAGTAGATGGCGCGGCAGCGCGCAAGCGTCTTCACGCGCGAGCTCGCACTCGCGGCGGTCCGCGACTCGTTCCCGAAGCTCGACCCGCGCAGTCAGGTGCGCAATCCGGTGATGTTCATCGTCGAGCTCGGCAGCGTCATCACGACCGTGATCTTCTTCCTCGACCTCGCGCGGGGACGGCATGGACAGCTGTGGTTCGTCGCCGTCATCGCGGTTTGGCTCTGGCTGACCGTCCTGTTCGCGAACTTCGCGGAGGCGATCGCCGAGGGGCGCGGCAAGGCGCAGGCCGACGCGTTGCGCGCGACTCGCACGACGACGACGGCCCACCGCCGGCTCGATGGCGGCCGCCTCGAGGAGGTACCCGCGCCGGAGCTCCAGAAGGGCGACGTCGTCGTCGTCGAGGCCGGGATGGTCATCCCGGCCGACGGCGAGATCGTCGAGGGCGTCGGCTCCGTCGACGAGTCGGCCATCACCGGCGAGTCGGCGCCGGTCATCCGCGAATCCGGGGGCGACCGCTCCGCCGTGACCGGCGGCACGAAGCTCCTCTCCGACCGCCTCGTGATCGAGGTGACCCAGGAGCCGGGCAAGTCCTTCCTCGACCGGATGATCGCGCTCGTCGAGGGCGCCGAGCGGCGGAAGACGCCGAACGAGATCGCCCTCAACATCCTGCTCGCCGGCCTGACGATCACGTTCGTCGCCGCGGTCGTGACGCTCCGGCCGTACGCGCTCTACGCGGGCACGTCCACCTCGCAGACGGTACTGATCGCGCTGCTCGTCGCGCTCATCCCGACGACGATCGGCGCGCTGCTCTCGGCGATCGGAATCGCGGGGATGGACCGCCTCGTGCAGCGCAACGTGCTCGCGATGTCGGGCCGCGCCGTCGAGGCCTCCGGCGACGTCGACGTGCTGCTGCTCGACAAGACCGGCACGATCACCCTCGGCAATCGCCAGGCGGCCGAGTTCCTGCCCGTCACCGGCGTCGAGGAGCGCGAGCTCGCCGAGGTCGCGCAGCTCGCCTCGCTCGCCGACGAGACGCCCGAGGGCCGCTCGATCGTCGTGCTCGCGAAGGAGCGCTTCAACGTGCGGGAGCGCGAGCTCGGCGAGCACGAGTTCGTCCCGTTCAGCGCCACGACCCGCATGAGCGGCGTCAACATGGACGGCACGCTGATCCGCAAGGGCGCCGCCGACGCGGTCAAGCGGTTCATCACCGAGCAGGGAGGCAGCGCGCCGGCGGAGCTCGACCGGCTCGTGCAGGGCGTCGCCGAGCAGGGCGGCACGCCGCTCGTCGTCGCCCGGGACAACTGGGCGCTCGGCGTCGTCCATCTGAAGGACATCGTCAAGGGCGGCATGCGGGAGCGCTTCGACGAGCTGCGCAAGATGGGTATCCGCACGGTGATGATCACCGGCGACAACCGCGTCACCGCGGCGGTTATCGCGCAGGAGTCGGGTGTGGACGACTTCCTCGCCGAGGCGACCCCCGAGACGAAGATGGCGCTGATCAAGGAGGAGCAGGCGCGGGGCCGCATGGTCGCGATGACCGGAGACGGCACGAACGACGCGCCCGCGCTCGCACAGGCGGACGTCGGCGTCGCCATGAACACCGGCACGACCGCGGCGAAGGAAGCCGGCAACATGGTCGACCTCGACTCGAACCCGACGAAGCTGATCGAGATCGTCGAGGTCGGCAAGCAGCTCCTGATCACCCGCGGCGCTCTGACGACGTTCTCGATCGCGAACGACGTCGCAAAGTACTTCGCGATCCTGCCGGCCATGTTCGCGTTCACCTACGCGACGAAGGCGGGGCAGCGCGGGCCGTTGAACTCGCTCAACATCATGCATCTCGGCGACCCGAAGAGCGCGATCGTCTCCGCGGTCATTTTCAACGCGCTCATCATCCTGGCGCTCGTTCCGCTCGCGCTCAAGGGCGTCCGCTACCGCGCGATCGGCGCAACCGCGCTGTTGCGGCGCAATCTGGGGATCTACGGGCTCGGCGGCATCATCCTCCCGTTCATCGGGATCAAGCTGATCGACCTGATCGTGCACAACCTCCTCGGCGCGTAGTCAGCCGATGCCGGCGGACCTGCGGTTCGCAACCCTCCAGTCGTACGAGCTCCTCCCCGACAGGGAGGAGCTCGTCGCGCCGCAGCCGCTGCACACGACCCTCCTGGCTCTGACGCCGGCACTCGTTCTCGCGGGCCTCGGAGCGACCGGCGCCACCTCCGCGGGCGTCGCGACCGCGGCGGGCGGCGTGCTGCTGGCCCTCGCAGGGCTTTGCGGTGGGTACGCCTGGTTCGACGCCCGGCGCTGCCGCGTCCTGGCCGACCGGCTCCTTCGCACGCACCCGCGCTCGACCATCTCGTCCCCGTTGACCGACTGGCGGGCCCCGCAGCTCACCTCGGAGCGCGCGCGGCGGCACCTCGTCGAACGGCTACAGAGCCTGATCCGGGCGGCGGATGTCGGCCTTCGCGCGGGCACGTCGCCGCTCGACCGGCGTGCGTTCGAGCAGAGCCTCTTCCTGCTGCGTCGGCTCGACCGCCGGCTCGGCGATCTCTCACGCCCTGTTTCCCCGTACGGCGTCCTCGTCGTGCGCGAGCTGGTCGATGGAGCGGAGCGTCCAACCGAACTGCCAGACGCCTTGACCGAGGCACTGGCCGCGCTGGATGCTCCGGGATGAGCGCCCAGGGCAGCGGGCAGATCCTCGTCTTTGCCGCTGTCCTGATCGCACTCGCGTATCCGCTCGGGCTCTGGATGGCCAGGGTGTACGGCGCCTTCCGGGCGCCGGGTCTCTTGGGGACGGTCGAGCGCGGCTTCTACCGGCTCGTGCGCACGGAGCCCGGGGAGGAGCAGGGCTGGAAGAGCTACGGGCTCACGATGCTCGTCTTCAGCGCGGTCTTCACCGGGCTCCTCTATGCGGTGCAGCGACTCCAGGCCCATCTGTTCGTCAACCCGGACCATCTGACCGCTGTGCAACCGCACATCGCCCTCAACACGGCCGCCAGCTTCGTGACGAACACGAGCTGGCAGTTCTACGGCGGCGAGTCGACGATGTCGTACCTGACGCAGATGGGGGCGATCGCGGTGCAGATGTTCGTCTCGGCCGCCGTCGGAATGGCAATCCTCGCAGCGGTCGTGCGCGGCTTCGCGCGCCGGAACCGGAACGAGCTCGGCAATTTCTGGGTCGACCTCTACCGGTCGCTCGTCTACATCCTGCTCCCGCTCTCGGTCGTCATCACGGCGATCCTGATCTCGCAGGGCGTGCCGCAGACCTTCCACGGCCACGCGACCGCGACGACGCTGCAGGGCGCAACCCAGCAGATCACCCGCGGCCCGGTCGCATCCCAGGAGGCGATCAAGAACCTGTCGATGGACGGCGGCGGTTTCTACAACGTCAACTCGGCGGCTCCGTTCGAGAACCCGAACGGGCTGACGAACCTCATCGAGATGCTCTCGCTCCTACTCATCCCGGCCGCGCAGGTGTTCATGTTCGGGAGAATGGTCGTCGCTCGCAGGCATGCAAGAGCCGTGTTCGCGGCCATGCTCGCCATGTTCGTGATCGGGCTGGCGATCGTCCTGCCGGCCGAGCAGCACGGCTCACAGGTGTTGCGAGCTTCCGGGGTGGACATCACTGCGGGCCACGGTCAGAGCGGCGGCAACATGGCCGACAAGGAGGTCCGCTTCGGCATCGCCAACACGGCGCTCTTCGCCACCGCAACGACCGCGAGCTCCGACGGAGCAGTGAACGGCGGCCTCGACGCGTTCACGCCGGCCGGTGGAGCCGTTCCGCTCGCCAACATGTTCGTGGGCGAGGTGATCTTCGGCGGCGTCGGCTCCGGCCTCTACTCGATGATCTTCATGATCGTGATCGCCGTCTTCGTCGGCGGGCTGATGGTCGGCCGAACGCCGGAGTACCTGGGCAAGAAGCTCGAGGCGCACGAGGTCAAGCTGGCAGCCTTGGGCGCGCTGATGGTGCCGACCATGGCGCTTTCGCTCACCGCCGTCTCCGTCGTCACCCGCACAGGCCTCTCCTCGATCTTCAACTCCGGCGCGCACGGGTTCACGGAGGCCCTCTATGCGTGGACGTCGATGGCGAACACGAACGGCAGCGCCTTCGCCGGTTACGGAGCGAGCAGCTTCACGGCCTCCCTTGGCACGGTGGCGATGGTGCTTGGGCGCTACGCGCCGATGCTCGCGGCGCTCGCCCTCGCCGGCGCCGTCGCGAAGAAGCGCACGATCCCGGCATCTGCCGGAACCTTCCGCACAGACGGCCCGACGTTCGTGGCGCTCCTCGTCGGCGTCATCGTGCTGACGGCGGGCCTGATGGTCCTCCCGGCCCTGATGCTCGGCCCGATCGTCGAGGGACTCTAGGATCAGCCCGATGAGAGGCCGCTATCGCATCCTGCTCGGCATGGCCGCCGGCGTCGGCAAGACCTACCGGATGCTCCAGGAGGGGCAGCAGGCGCACGCAGAAGGGCAGGACGTCGTCATCGGCTACCTCGAGCCGCACGACCGTCCCGAGACGGCTGTGCTCGCCGAGGGCCTCGAGGAGGTGCCGCGGCTCCGCACCGAGCACGGGAGCCTCGAGCTCAACGAGATGGACGTCGACGCGGTGATCAGGCGCGCTCCCGAGCTTGCGCTGATCGACGAGCTCGCGCACACGAACGCGCCCGGTATGCGGAACGAGAAGCGCTACCAAGACATCGACGAGGTGCTCGACGCCGGCGTCGACGTGATCTCCACCGTCAACGTGCAGCACCTCGAGAGCCTCAACGACGCGATCGCCGAGCTGACGGACGTGCGCGTGCGCGAGACGTTCCCCGACCGGATCCTCGAGGAGGCGGACGAGGTCGTGCTCGTCGACCTCACCCCGGAGGCGCTGCGGGACCGCCTGCGCGCCGGCAAGGTCTACACGAAGGACCGCGCCGAGGTCGCGCTCAACAACTTCTTCCGCGTCGACAAGCTGTCCGCGCTGCGTGAGCTCGCGCTGCGAGAGGTCGCCGAGGACGTGGAGTCGAGACGCCAGAGCCTCGTCCTCGACCCGCTGAGCCAGCAGGCGGTCGCCGAGCGCGTGCTCGCGCTCGTCACGCCCGAGGCGCGCTCGCAGCGGATCCTGCGGCGGGCATGGCGCTCGGCGGAGCGGCTCGGCGCACAGCTCGACGCGGTGTGGGTGCGCCGGCAAGGACGGGAGCTGTCCGAGGAGGAGCAGGTGTCGCTCGCGGCGCTCCGCCGCCTGGCTATCGTGCTCGGCGCCCACTTCCTCGAGGAGGAGGGAGACGACCTCGTGGCTACGGTGCGCCACATCGTGTACGAGCGCGGCACGACGTACGTGCTCGTCGGCACGCCGGACGAGAGCCGGTGGCGTGAGGTGGTGCGCGGCTCGCTTCTCTCCGCCCTCGTGCGCGAGCTCCCGGGCGTCGACATCCGGGTCGTCGCGAACCGGGCCGACCGGCCGGAACAGCCGCAGTGAGCGGCCTCGACGTCGCGCTGCTCGCGGCCGTCGCGGCGCTCGCCGTCGCGCTCGTCACGTTGCTGCTCCGCCGGAGGCCGCCCAGGCGGCTCGCGGTGCCCGCGAGCGCCCGCCGGATCCTCGTCCCGTTCTCGGGCAGCCTCGACCCGACCGTGCTTCAGGCTGCGATCCGGATCGCTCACGCAGAAGAGGCCGTGCTCGTGCCGGCGTACCTCCTGATCGTGCCGCTGCGCTACGGGGAGGACTCGCCGCTGCGCGAGGAGGTGAAGCTCGCGATGCCGCTGCTCGAGGCGGTCGAGCACGCGGCGCTACGGGCGGGAGTCCCGGTCGACGCCCGCATCGAGAAGGGCCGCACGTTGACGCACGCCCTCCGCCGCCTGTGGGACGTCGAGCCCTTCGATCGGATCGTCGCACCGGCGCCGGCGGACGGGAGAGGCGGCTTCACCGAGAAGGAGCTTGCGTGGCTCCTCCTGAACGCGCCGACGGAGACGCTCGTCCTGAAGCCGAGGCCGCGCGAACCGCGGTCACGGCTGCGCTCGACCGCCTGAGCCTCTCCGGTTCGAGCCGTGAGCGAGGCGCTGCAACCGCCGCGCCGGGCCCGGCGGCTCTTCGTCGGCCGGCCGATGACGAGCGGGCAGCTCGAGGAAGAGCTCCTTCCGATCCCGCTCGCGCTGCCGATCTTTGCGGCCGACGCGATCTCGTCAGTGGCCTACGCGACCGAGGCCGCGATGGTCGTCCTGCTCGGCGCGGGCCTCACCGCGTTGCACGTTGCGCTGCCGATCTCGATTGCGGTCGCGGCCCTGATGGCGATCGTGATCGCCTCGTACCGGCAGACCGTCCGCGCGTACGAGACCTCCGGCGGCGCGTACGTCGTCGCCCGCGAGAACCTCGGCACGCTGCCGAGCCTCGTGGCCGCAGCGGCGCTCCTCGTCGACTACGTGTTGACCGTCGCAGTGTCCGTGTCCAGCGGCGTGCTCGCGATCACGTCTGCGGTCAGCTCGCTCAACCACTACAACACCGAGCTCTCCCTGGGCGCCGTGCTCTTGATCACGGTGGTCAACCTCCGTGGCGTGCGCGAGTCCGGCTTCACCTTCGCGCTTCCGACGTACCTGTTCATCGTCACGATGCTCGCCGCGGTCGGGACCGGCGTCGCCAAGTGCGCCACGACCGGCTGTCCGCGCGCGGTGGCTCCCCATCCACTCGTCGCAGGCGCGGGCGCGCTCGGCGTCTTCCTCGTACTCAGGGCGTTCGCCTCCGGTGCGAGCGCGCTCACCGGCGTCGAGGCGATCGCGAACGGCGTCAACGCCTTCAAGCATCCGCAGTCGAAGAACGCTGCACGCACGCTCAGCGCTCTCGCTCTGATCGCGATCACGATGTTCGTCGGCGTCTCGTATCTGGCCGTGCGCACGCATGCGCACCCGAGCTCCACCGACTCCGTCGTCTCGCAGGTCGTTCGGGCCGTGTTCCCGGCCGGAAGCGGGGCCTCGTGGATGTTCTGGGTCGTCCAGATCTGCACGTTCGCCGTGCTGATCCTCGCGGCGAACACGTCGTTCCAGGGCTTTCCCCGGCTGTCGGCGCTGCTTGCCCACGACCGGTTCATCGCGCGGCAGTTCACGAATCTCGGTGACCGGCTCGTCTTCTCGAACGGCGTCGTCGTGCTCGCCGGCGTCGCCGCCCTCCTGATCTGGATCTACCACGCCAACGTCAACAACCTGATCCACCTCTACGTCGTCGGCGTGTTCACGGCGTTCACGCTCTCGCAGGCGGGGATGGTCCGGTACTGGCTGCGCACGCACGGCGACGGCTGGCGCTGGCGCGCGCCGATCAACGGGATCGGGGCGGTCGCCACGTTCGTGGTGACGGTGGTCGTCGTGCTGACGAAGTTCACCGAAGGCGCGTGGATGGTGATCGTTGCGATCCCGCTGATGATCACTGGCTTCTACGGCGTGAAGCGGCACTACGTCCGCGTCGCCCGGCGGCTCGAGGCGGGTGCCGCCGCCGTCGTCGCAGCGCCGCCGGCGCGGAACACGACGCTCGTGCTCGTCGAGGCCCTCGATCCCGCGCTCGACCAGGCGCTCTGGTTCGCGCGCGAGATCTCGCCCGGAGGCTTCCGCGCCCTGCACGTGCCGCGGCAAGGATCCGACCCTGGCATCCGGCCGCGCTGGTTCCGCCACGTGGACGGCGAGTCCCTGTTGGAGGTACTCGACGGCCGGCTCGGCCTCGCCGAGGCGGTGCTCGAGCAGGTCTGGCGGCTACCGCGCGGCGAGTCGGATTTCGTGACGGTGGTCCTTCCCGAGTTCTTCGAGTCGGAGTCGCTGCTCGGACAGGCGCTGAATCCGCGCACGCTCGCGCTGAAGTTCCGGCTGCTGTCCGAGCCGGGAGTGGTCGTCGCCGATGTCCCGGCAGTGCGCGGGCGGGACGGCCGTGTACCGGAGCGGCTGCTCGTGCGCGTTCTCGTCTCCGGCGTCAACGCTGCGTCGATGCGTGCCGTGAACTACTCCACCACGCTCGGAATCGACGACACGCGTGCGGTCCACTTCGCCTTCAGTCCGCAGGGCGCACACGACATCCGCTCCGATTGGTCGTCACACGGGCCGCGGATTCCGCTCGAGGTGGACGAGGCGCCCTACCGTGACATCGGAGGACCGCTGCTGCGGTACGTACGTGAGTTGACGGAGGACGAGGGCACGACGGTGCTCGTGCTGATGCCGGAGCTCGTCACGCGCGGCTTACGGCGCGTCCTGCACAACCAGCGTGCGCTCTACATCAAGCGGCTGCTCCTGTTCGAGCCGCGCGTGATCCTTGCGAGCGTCCCCTACCAGCTGCTGCGATGAGGCGCCTCGATCTCAAACCCTTCAGGCGCCGCGTGCGGCGTCTCGTCCGGAGGACGGCCTCGGTCGGCTACCGGAGCATCGTCGTGCCGTTGCTCGGCCAGGAGGAGACGGAGCACGCGCTCGACCTCGCGTGCCGCCTCGCGGCGGACAGCCGCGCCCGCGTCGTCCTCGTTGCGCCGCTGCTCGTCGAGCAGGAGCTGCCGCTCAACGCCCAGTTCGGCGCCGAGGAGGCGGAGCTCCGGGAGCGGCTCGACCACGCTGCCGCGATCGCGGACTCGTACGGCGTCCGGCCGCGGCGGCGGCTCATCCGCACCCGCATCGGCGGCCTTGGCCGGGAGCTGGCCGAGGTGGCGCGCGACCACCGGGCCGAGCTCGTCGTCGTCGGCGCCCCGGTCACATCGCGGCGCGGCTTCCGCCGCCCCTTCGCCCAGGAGATCCTGCAGATCTTGCGAGACGCGCCCTGCCGCGTCATGGTCGCGACGGGGCCCTACGCCGGACGGTCGAGAGTCCGCGCGTGGGCAGACGGCGCCGGCAGCACGAGCTCGAGCGTGTCCTCGACGGGAACGCGCTCCTTGCCATCGCGTGGCGGAGCGTCGGGCGGCCGCCCGGCATGAGGACGCTCTACACCCGCTCCGTGCTCGTCTTCGGGCTGCTCGCGATCGGGCTCGGCGCGGCGATCCTCGTCCGCACCGCCTCCCGTGGTGGTGGCGGCGGCGGCTACCTCTTCGGCGCCCTGTTCGTCGCGCTCGGCACCGGCCGCCTCTATCTCCTGCGCCGCCGGTAGATTCCCCCGCGGCATGGCCCGCAAGCTCCCGCGTCTGCAACGGGTCCTCGATGCTCCCGCGCTCGCCTCCGTCGCGTACGGGGCGATCGCCTCGTCGATCTACTTCGCTCTTGGGATCATCGCCCTGCACGCGCTCAGCCTCACGCCGGCGGTGCTCGGCGTCATCGGCCTGTTGTTTCTCGTCATCGCGCTCTCGTACGCGGAGGGGACGGCCGCGATCCGCGCGACCGGAGGCGCAGCCACCTTCGTCCGCGTCGCGTTCAACGACTTCGCCGGCTTCCTCACCGGCTGGGTGCTCTTCCTCGACTACCTGATCGTGATCGCGCTGTCGGCGCTGTTCTTCCCGCACTATCTCGGGCTCGCCCTCGGCATCGACGCCATCGCGCGCCACCCCGGCGACGTGATCGCGGCCTGTGTGTTGATCGGGCTGGTCGGCCTGTCACGGCTGGCGCGTCGCACGAGGCTCTACAGCTTCGGGATCGTCGTGCCGCTGCTCGACCTCGTCACGCAGGTGCTGCTCGTCGTGCTCGGCTTCGCGCTGCTCTTCTCGAGCAGCGCGCTGACGCGCGGCCTGTCGCTCGGGAAGTCGCCGACGTGGCACCAGCTCGCCTTTGCGCTCCCGCTCGCGATGCTGGCGTACACGGGCCTCGAGACGGTTGCGAACTACGCCGAGGAGGTCCGCTGGCCGGGGCGCGACCTGCCGCGCAGCCTCTTCAGCGCGATCGGCTGCGTTGTGCTCGTCTACGTGCTGATCGCGCTGGTCGGCCTCTCCGCCTTTCCCGCGCCGCACGGGACGACCGCGCTCGGCACCGAGTGGCTGCGCTCGCCGATCATGGGCATCGTCGCGGCGCTCCAGGCGCATGTGCCGCACTGGTTCGGGCGCGTGCTGCGCGTCTATGTCGGCCTGACCGGCGCGCTCGTGCTGCTCGCAGCGGCCACGACCTCGATCTCCGGTTTCGGCCGGCTCGCGTATTCGCTCGGCGAGCACGGCCAGCTCCCTCGTGCCTTCGGCCGCTTGCACCGGCGTACGCTCGTCGCGCCGGCCTCGGTCGTCACCGCGTCGGGGATCGCGATCGGCCTCATCGTCGGGACGTCGTTCCTGAGCCACGGGATCACGTTCCTCGCCAGCCTCTTCAGCTTCGGCGTCCTCCTCGCCTTCACCGCGGCGCAGCTCGCGGTGATCAAGCTGCGCGTGACGCAGCCCGAGCTGCGCCGGCCCTTCCGCGTACCGCTCGGGATCCGTGTGCGCGGCGCGACGATCCCGCTCCCGTCCGTACTGGGCGCGCTTGCCACCTCTGCCGTCTTCGTCGCGGCAATGGCGACGCACATCGGCGCCCGCTACGGCGGCCCGGCCTGGCTGCTCGGCGGCCTCGTGGTCTACCTGCTCGTCCGCCGCAGCCGCGGCACCGGCCTGCTCGAGCACGTCGTCGCTGCGGGCGATCATGAGCTGCCCGAGGCGGAGTTCTCCAAGATCCTCGTGCCGATGAAGCGCGGCCAGATCGGGGAGGAGACGGTGGCGACCGCCGTCAGGCTCGCGCAGGAGCGCAACGCGGCGGTCGAGACGCTGTTCGTGATCAGAGTGCCGCTCGACCTGCCGTTCGACGCGCCCCTGCCCGACGTCGAGGAGCAGGCGGCCGCCTCGATCGCGGAGGCGCAGGCCCTGGGCGCCGAGAGCGGCGTTACCGTGACGGGCCGCATCGTGCGGGCCCGCTCGATCGGCGACGCGATCGTGGACGCTGCCGCGGAGAGCGGTGCCGACCTGATCGTGCTCGGCTCGTCGCCACGCTGGCGGAGGCAGTCCCGCTTCTTCTCGCCGACGGTCGAGTACGTCCTGCGGAAGGCATCGGCCGAGGTGCTGATCGTCGCCTTCCCGCAAGGAGTCCTGGCGGAAGCCCCGGCGTGAGCTGCCGCATCCACTAGTCTGCGGGTGGCATGAAGGCACTCGTCATCGGTTGCGGCCGCGTCGGCTCCTCGATCGCGGTCCAGCTCCAGAGCGAAGGCTGGGACGTTGTCGTCGTCGACGAGAACGAGGACGCGCTCTCGCGGCTCGGCGACCACTGGCCCGGCGCCTTCCTCGTCGGGCACGGGATCGACACCGATCTCCTGCGCGAGGCGGGTATCGAAGAGGCGGACGCGGTCATCGCCTCCACCGACGGCGACAACACGAACATCGTGATCGGCGAGGTCGCCCAGAAGCGGTTCGACGTCAAGTGCGTCGTCGTCCGGGTGCTCGACCCTGCCCGCGCCGAGTTCTACGCGGCCCGCGGCATGCGGACGGTCTGCCCGACCCAGACCGCGATCGACTCGTTGGCCCAGATCGTCCGCGCCGAGGCTCCGGGCGTCAGGGCGACCGCCTGATGTACGTCGTCGTCGCCGGCGGCGGCAAGGTCGGTGCGAACGTCGCCCGCTCGCTCCTGCGTCTCGGGCACGAGGTGACGCTGATCGAGCAGCGCCGCGACCGTTTCGACCGGCTCGAGGACGAGTTCGAGCATCAGGTGCAGCGCGGCGACGCAACCGAGTTGTTCGTGCTCGAGCACGCTGGGCTCGCGCGGCCGCCGGACATCGTGCTCGCGCTGACGGGCGACGACGAGGACAACATGGTCATCTGCCAGCTCGCGAAGGAGAAGTACGGCGCCCCGAAGGTGATCGCGCGCGTCAACGACCCGCGCAACCAGGCGCACTTCGACCTGCTCGGCATCTCGCCGACCGTCTGCGCGACCTCGAGCATCATGGCGCTCGTCGAGCACGAGGTGCCGGAGCACGATCTCATCCACCTGCTCGAGCTGCGCAAGGAGAACCTCGAGATCGTCGAGGTGCAGATCGACCGCGACTCGCCGTCGGCCGGCAAGCGAGTGGAAGGTCTCGACCTGCCCGAAGGGGCACGCCTGATCTCGGTCATGCGGGAAGGCAAGGCCGAGATCGCGGTCGGCTCGACGATGCTCGAGCCGGGAGACCAGGTGCTCGCGATCCTCGAGCCCGGCAAGGAGGACGAGCTCCGCCGGGTCCTGCTGAGACACTGAGCAAGCTTTTCCGTGCGAGCGGCCTCATAGCCTCCGTGGGGGCGAAACCATTGGGTCTCGTGGCGCTCGCCGCGCTCGCCGTCGGCCTGTGCGCCGGAGCGGCCGCGGGCGGCCGGACGGCGACCGCGGCCGGCAACGACTGGACGCGCTTCGGCTGGTCGGCCTCGCGCAGCAGCGCACCGACCTTCCCGACCGGCATCACGGCCGCGAGCGTGAAGTCGCTTGTCCGCAAGCAGGTGCAGCTCGACGGCACCGCCGATTCGTCGCCGATATACCTGCACGGGGTCCAGGTCGGAGGCTCGACGCACGACGTCTTCTTCGTCACGACGACGTACGGCAAGACCGAGGCGATCGACGCGGCGAGCGGCGCCGTGCTCTGGCGCTTCACGCCGCCCGGCTACGCCTCCTGGGCCGGCAGCCCGCAGATCACGACGGCGACGCCGGTGGCCGACCCCGACCGGCAGTGGATCTACGCGGCGTCACCGGGCGGGCGCATCTACAAGCTCTCCGTCGCCCACGGCCGCGCCGCCTGGAGCGTCTCGATCACGCTTCTGCCGCCGCGCGAGAAGATCGCCGCCTCGCTCAACTTCGACCGCGGGCACGTCATCGCCACGACCGGCGGCTACATCGGCGACGCGCCGCCGTATCAGGGGCACGTTGCGGTGATCGACGCTGCGAGCGGGAAGCTGCTCCACGTCTGGAACTCGCTCTGCTCGAACCGGAGCGGGCTGCTCGTCCCCTCGAGCTGCCCGGCGAGCGACTCCGCCATCTGGGGCCGCGGCGGCGCCGTGATCGACCCGGCGAACGGAGACATTCTCGTCGCGACCGGCAACGCGCCCTGGGACGGGAAGACGAACTGGGGCGACTCCGCGCTGCGCCTGTCCCCGGATGCGACGAAGCTGCTGGGCAACTTCACGCCCGCGAACACCGCGCAGCTGAACGCCCAGGATCTCGACCTGGGCTCCACCTCGCCGGTGCTGCTCAGCGAGACGTATCTCGCCCAGGGCGGCAAGGACGGCAAGATCCGGGTGCTGAGCGTCGCGCGCATGCGCGGCACCGCTCCGCACCAGGACGGCGAGGTGCAGGTCGTGTCGACACCCTCGGGCACCGATCTCTTCACCGCCCCGGCGGTGTGGCACCAGGCCACCACGACGTGGATGTTCGCCGCCGACAACGGCGGCACGGCGGCGTGGCGCTTCCGCAACGGCCACCTCACCCAGGCGTGGCGCAACGGCACGGGTGGCACGAGCCCGGTCGTTGCCGGCGGGCTCCTCTACGTCTACTCGCCCGGCGGCGGCCTGAACGTCTACGTACCTGCGACCGGCAAGCTCGTGACGACGCTCTCGTGCGCCGGCGGCCACTGGAACAGCCCGATCGTCGTCGACGGCCGCATCGCGCTCCCCGAGGGGAATGCGAACGACCACGCCACGACGGGCGTCTTCGATATTTGGCACTGAGCGAGGCGAACATCTGCAACCAGGTTGCGACTTCGTCGCAACCTGGTTGCAGCCGTAAACCATCGCCTAGCCTGTTCGCCGCCTGCGCACCTGCGGCGCCTGCTGGCCCAGCGCCGCATACGCCAGCGCCTGCAGCGACTCGTTGAGCGCGGCGAGCTCGCGCGTGAGGCGGACGAAGTGCTCGTCGTGGTCGAGGCGGCGGTTCATCTTCGCGAGCTCGTCGCCGATCCGGTCGAGCCGCTCGAGCAGGACGTCGAAGCGGCGGTCAGAGAGGTCATGGCGTTCCACGCCGCTCATCTTAGGGCGGCCAGCTCGGCCCGGGAGCGGACGACGACGGCGCCGTCGCCGAGCTCGCGCAGCACCTCGTCGAGCGTGCCGACTGCGATGACGCGCCGCGCCGCGCCGACGTGGGCGAGCGCGACCTCCGCGAGCTCGCGCGGCGCGTCGGTGAAGACGCCGATCCGCATGCCGGCGTCCTGCAGGCGGCGCAGCTGCGCGCTCGTCTTCGCCCGCGGTCGGAAGTGCACGGGCCCGCGTTCGGCGGCGAACCGCTCGAGCAGCGGCCGCCAGTCGCCGAGCCGCTCGTCGAGCAGCGCCGCGGCGGCCACCCGGTCCTCCGGCAGGTCGAGCTCGACGCGCGTCCGGCGCGACACGTCCTCGAGCCAGTCGCGCCAGAGTGGGCGCGTGTCCGCGAGCACGGCGTCGAGATCGACTGCGAGAGCGTCCACCGGACACGATGCTAGACTCGCGCTCCAAACCCGGCGAGCGGTAAGGGAACTCCGGTGCAAGTCCGGGACGGTCCCGCCGCTGTAAGGGGAGACGCTTCCCCACCACGAACGCCACTGGGCCCGCGGGCCCGGGAAGGCGGTGGGGGAGGGCGCCCCGAGTCAGAAGACCTGCCGCCCGCCGCGCAGACCGAACCCCTCGCGGAAGGAGGATTCGTGCTTCGCCGTTCGCTCGCTCTCCTCGCGGCCCTCGGGGCCGCCCTCGCCGTCGCGCCCTTCGCAGGCGCGGCGGTCGTCCACGTACGCGTCGAAGGCAAGACCCTCACCATCTTCGGCGCCAACGACCCGACCGCGGTCGCAGCCACGCCGCTCGACGCGCTCCAGGCCGCCGCACGCGCCGGTGAGTTCTACGTGCACGTCGCCTCGTCCTCGTTCGGCAACTACGTCGACCAGATCGGCTACTACCCCGGCGCCGGCGACGCCGGCTGGGTGTTCAAGGTGAACGGCGTCTCGCCGCCGGTGGGAGCCGACCAGGTGCAGCTGAAGGACGGCGACACCGTCGAGTGGTACTGGGCCACCTTCGGCCCGAGCGGCGGCCCGCCGACGCTCGTGCTGAAGCGGACCGCGCCCGGCTGCTACTTCGCCACCGGCCAGGACGACCAGGGCGCGCAAAAGGTGCCGGCCGGTCTTGTCTACCACGTCGACGGGCGGACGATCTCCGCGCCCGCGGGCCGCATCTGCTTCACCCGCACGCACGGGCTCGTCTGGGCGACCGCACCCGGCGTCGTCCGCTCGAACAGGCTACCGTGATCCGGGTCGCCGCCGCGGCCGCCGCCGTCGCGCTCCTCGCCGGATGCGGGAGCGGCGGCCGCGGGCGCGCGACCCTCTGGGTGACGCGCGACGAGGGAAGGACGGTGCTGCTCGTCCGCTCGGTCCCCGCCGGGGAGACGGCGATACAGGCGCTCGAGCGCTCGGCGAAGATCACGACGCGCTACGGCGGGCGCTACGTCCAGTCGGTCGACGGGCTCTCCGGCTCGCTCTCGTCGCGCCACGACTGGTTCTATTTCGTGAACGGGATCGAGGCCGACCGCGGCGCTGCCGAGTACCGGCTGCATCCCGGCGACGTCGAGTGGTGGGACTACCGCGACTGGGGGCGGGTCGGTCAGAGCGTGCCCGTCGTCGTGGGCGCGTTCCCGGAGCCGTTCCTGCACGGCTACGACGGCAAGGTGCGCCGGGCCGTCGTCGTCGGCACCTCGGCGTCTGCGCGCACTTTCGCGCGTCTCCTGCATGGGAGCGTCGTCACGCGTGTGCCGCCGGGCGCGAACGTCCTGCGGCTCGTGGGCGGCCGGCCGCGGTTCACCGCTCGCCTGTTGCCGGACGGGGCGGTCGAGTTCACGTTCGCCGGCAACGCGAGGCGGCTCGCGCTCGTGCCGAGCATGTACCGCTACCGCTACTCGGTGCCGTGAGGCCGAGCGCCGCCGCACTCCTCCTGCTCGGGCTCGCGCTCACGGCGCTCGTCGCGCACCGGCTCTGGGCCGTCGGCGCGCTCGCGCTCGTGCTGCTGGCCGTCTGCCTGCGCGCAGGCCGCCGCGCGAAGCCGTACCTGTGGGGGACGCTGTTCAGCGCCGGCTTCGTCTTCCTGCTCTCGCCGCTACTGCAGTCGACGGGCTACCACGTGCTCTGGAGCGGCCCCGATCTGCCGGTGCTCGGGCAGGTCGACGTGACGACGGAGGAGCTGCGCATCGCCGGCATCAACGCGCTGCGGCTCGCCGCGGTCGGCCTCGCGTTCGCGGCATACGCGCTGCTGCTCGACCACGACCGTCTGATCGCGGCGGCGACCGCGCGCCGTTCCGTGCTCGCGGCCGCGCTGGCGACGCGCCTCGTGCCGACGCTCGAGCGGGACGCGGCGGGTCTCGTCGAGGCGCTGCGCGGGCGCGGGTTGCCGCCGGAAGGACTGCGCGGGCACGCGGCGCTGCTGTCGCCGCTGCTCGCCGGCTCGCTCGAGCGCGGGCTCAACCTCGCCGAGGCGATGGAGGCGCGTGGCTTCGGCCGTCCCGGAAGAACGCGGGTGCCGGCCCCGGCCTGGCAGCTACGCGACTACGGCGCAGTTGCGCTCTCCATCACCGCGATCGCCGTCGCAGCGCTATGGCTCTAGCGAGCATCGACAAGCTCACGTTCTCCTATCCCGGAGCGGCTCCGGCGCTCCGGGACGTTTCGCTTCGCATCGAAGACGGTGAGGCCCTGCTCCTACTCGGCGCCTCCGGCTCGGGAAAGTCGACGCTGCTGCGCGCGCTCGCCGGCCTCGTGCCCTGGTTCCACGGCGGTCGCTTCGAGGGCCGCGTGCAGGTCGCCGGGCGCGACACGCGGCGCACGCGCCCGGCCGAGCTGGCCGGCACGGTCGCGTCCGTCTTCCAGGATCCGGAGGACCAGGTCGTGCTCGGCGGTGTCGAGGCCGAGGTCGCGTTCGGGCTCGAGAACGTCGGCGCGCCGCCGCGCGAGATCGCTGCGCGCGTTCGTGCCGCGCTGGAGGCCGTGGGCGCGGCGCACCTGGAGGGCCGCCGCGTCACGGAGCTGTCGGGCGGCGAGCTGCAGCGCGTCTGCCTCGCCTCCGCGCTCGCGCTCGAGCCGCTTCTCCTCCTGCTCGACGAGCCAACCTCGCAGCTCGACCGTGAGGGCGCCGAGGCGTTCCTCGAGCACGCCCTCGGCAACGGCGCCGCGGTCGTCCTCTCCGAGCAGCGCCCGGCGACTGCGCTCCGCTACGCCGACCGCGTCGTCTTCATGGAGCGCGGCCGCGTCCTCCTCGACGCGCCGCGGGACGACGCGGTCGAGTGGCTCGACGAGCATCGCCCCGCCTGGACACAGCAGCCGAGTAACAGTCTGTTACGAGCGGGGAAGGAGACGGTGTGCCGGGTCGAGCGCGTGTCCTTCGCGTACGGCGACGGGCCGCTCGTGCTCGACGGCGTCTCGCTCGAGCTGCGGTGCGGCGAGGTCGTGGCGCTCACCGGGCCGAACGGCTGCGGCAAGACGACGCTCGCGAAGCTCGCCGCCGGGTTGCTCGAGCCGCAGGCGGGGAGCGTCGAGCGCGGCGGACGCGCCGCCTTCCTGCTCCAGGACCCGGGCCGCTACCTCGTGCGCGAGCGCGCCGACGAGGAGGTGGCGCTCGGCGGCGATCTCGCCGCCGCCCGCCGCACGCTCGCCGACGTCGGGCTCGTCGGCTGCGACGCGCGGCACCCGCGCGACCTCTCGAGCGGCGAGCGCGAGCGACTCGCGCTCGCCACCGTGCTCGTCGGCGACCCAGGCCTGCTCGTGCTCGACGAGCCGACGCGCGGCATCGACCCGGAGCGCAAGCGCGAGCTCGCCGCGCTGCTGCGCGCGCAGGCGGGCGCGAGGGCGACCCTCGTCGTCACGCACGATGCCGCATTCGCCCGCGCCGTCGCCGACCGCGAGGTCTCGCTCGTACCGGAGCCGGAGACCGTGCTTGCGTAGCCGCGTCGCCCGCATCCTCTTCGTCGTGGGGCTCGCCGCCGCGGCGTCTGTCGCGTTCGCAACGCACGCGTCGGCGCTCGCGCTGCTGCTCGCCGCTGCCGCGCTGCTCGCCGGGGCAGCGGCGTGGCTCGACGGCGGCCCGCAGTCGGCGAAGGAGGTGACGATGATCGCGACCCTGGCCGCGGCAGCCGCTGCCGGTCGCGTCCTGCTTGCGCCCGTCCCGGACGTGCAGCCTCTGACCGACATCGCAATCGTCACGGGGGTGGCGCTCGGCGCGCGCGCCGGGATCGGCGTCGGCGCGACCGCCGCGTTCGTCTCGAACTTCTTCCTCGGCCAGGGGCTGTGGACGCCGTGGCAGATGCTCGCGTGGGGCGGCTGCGGCGCCGCCGGAGCGGCGCTCGCGCCGCTGCTCCGCCGCCGGATCCCCTTCGCCGTCGCGTGCTTCGTGCTCGGCTACGCCTACGGCTTCGTACTCGACCTCTGGAACTGGTACGGCTTCTACCCGCACACGTGGCCGTCGTTCCTCGCGCGCGAGGCCGCCGGCTTCCCCTTCGACACCGCGCACGCCGCCGGGAACCTCGCGCTCGCGCTCGCCGCGGGACCCGAGCTGCGCCGGCTGCTCGAGCGCTACGCGAAGCGCCTGCGCACGGAGGTCGTATGGGCGTGAAGATCGCCTTGCTCGCCGCGGCGAGCGTGCTCTCGTTCGTGCAGGGACGCGCGCAGCCCGACGGCGGCTACGCCGAGCCGGGCGGCCGCTCGACCGCGGGTCTCACCGCGACCGCAGTGCTCGCGCTGCGCGCCGCCGGCGCACCCGTTCCCGACGCTGCGATCGCCTTCCTGCGCGCACACGAGACGGGGCTGGCGCCGACCGAGGTCGAGCTCGTGACGATGGCGGAGGCGGTCGGCGGCGGCGGCGTCTCGCCTGGGCTGCTCGATTCGCTGCGCGCGCTCGAGCGCCCCACGGGCGCGATCGGCCCGGCGGTCAACTCAACCATCTGGGGCCTCCTCGCGCTGCGCCAGGCGGGGCAGCCCGTGCCGGCGGCGACCGCGCGCTTCCTCCTGCAGGCGCAGGCGAAGGGCGGCGGCTTCCCGTGGCTGCTCGGTGCGAAGCCCGACAACGACGACACGGCCGCTGCGGTCGAGGCGCTCGTCGTTGCGGGCGTCCGCGGCCGGCCGGTCGCGCAGGCGCTCGCGTTCCTGCGCGCGCGCGAGCGGGCCGACGGCGGCTTCGAGCTCCAGGCGGGCTCGGGCTCGAACGTCCAGTCGACCGCGTGGTCGATCCAGGCGTTCATCGCCGCCGGTGCCGCCCCGCCCGCCGCCGCGTTCCGCTATCTCTTGCACATGACCCGCGCGGACGGCAGCCTGCGCTACTCGGCGCGGTACGCGACGACGCCGCTCTGGGTCTCGGCGCAGGCACTGCCGGCGCTGTCCCGCGTCGCGTTTCCGCTGCGATGATCGAGGTCGGCGCCGTCCTCTTCGACTGCGACGGCGTGCTCGTCGACTCCGCCGCGAGCGTCGAGCGCGCCTGGCGCCGCTGGGCGGAGGAGCGCGGGCTGGACGCACACGCGATCGTGGCGGTCGCGCACGGCCGGCGCACGGAGGACACGATGCGCGAGCTCGGCCTCGACAGGGACCTGCGCGCGGAGGTGGAGCTGCTCGAGCGCTACGAGATCGCGGACGCCGCGAGCGTCAGCGCGTATCCGGCTGCGGCAGCGCTGCTGCCCGCGCTGCCGCCGGCGTCCTGGGCCGTCGTGACGAGCGGGACGCGCGCGCTCGCGACGTCGCGGCTCACGGCCGCTCGGCTGCCCCTGCCCGGCGTGCTCGTCACCGCGGACGACGTGGCCGCGGGCAAGCCGGACCCCGAGGGCTACCTCGAGGCGGCGCGCCGGCTCGGCCGCCCGCCCGCGGACTGCCTCGTCCTCGAGGACGCGCCGGCGGGTGTGCAGGCGGCGCTGGCGGCCGGCATGCGTGTCGTCGGCCTGCCGACGACGCATCCGGCCGACGAGCTGCGGGAGGCGACGCTCGTCGCCTCCTGGGACGAGGTTGTGCTGCGCTCGGCGGCGGGGCGCATCACGCTCTCGCGTCGCTAGTCCACTAGACTTGCCGCCGGCGCGCTCGCGCCGCCTATGACCGACTGACGAGACCTGAGCAGCTGTTCTCCGCCGGGCCCACGCACGCCCGGCTCGTTCTCGTCAGGAGGTGCACATGCGCTCGGTCGGCACTCTCGCCGCTACCGGCGTCACGAAGTCGCACGGAGCCCAGGTCGTCCTCGCCGACGTCGACGTCGTCGTGTCGCCGCGGTCGCGGATCGGGCTCGTCGGCCCGAACGGCGCCGGCAAGTCGACGCTGCTCCGGCTGCTCGCAGGCCTGGAGGCACCGGATCGAGGCGTCGTCCGGCGCCTGCCGCCCTCGCTCGCGATCGGCCACCTGCCGCAGGAGCGCGACCCGCTTCCGCGTGAGACGCTGCTCGCCTACCTTGCGCGCCGCACGGGGGTGGCGGCCGCGGCAACGCGCATGGACGACCTCGCCGAGCTGCTCACGGCGGAGCCGGAGCTGGCGGTCGAGCACCACGAGGCGCTCGACGTCTTCCTCGCGCGCGGGGGCGCCGATCTCGAGGTGCGGGCGGCGGTGACGCTGGCCGAGCTCGGCTTCGCCGCCGGCCTCGAGCGTCCGCTGGCCGGGCTCTCCGGCGGCGAGGCTGCGCGCGCCGCGCTCGCGTCGATCCTGCTCAGCCGCTTCGACGTTCTCCTGCTCGACGAGCCGACGAACGACCTCGACTTCGCCGGCCTAGCGCGGCTCGAGTCGTTCCTGGAGGCCTTCGACGGCGCGGCGGTGGTCGTCTCGCACGACCGCGCCTTCCTCGACCGCACGGTGACGCGAATCGTCGAGCTCGACGAATGGACGCACGGCGCCACCGAGTACGCGGGCGGCTGGAGCGAGTACGAGGCCGAGCGCGAAAGGCGGCGCGCCCGCCATCACGAGCGCTGGGAGAGCTACACGGGCGAGAAGGAGCGGATCGCCGAGCAGGCCCGCCGCATGCAGCAGTGGGAGGAGCGCGGCTACGGCCAGGGGCGCAAGAAGAAGAAGTCGAAGGACGTGAGGAAGGCGTACGCGAAGAAGCTCGGAAACCTCGAACGCGTCGAGAAGCCGTACGAGCCGTGGCAGCTGCGGCTCGGGCTCGCGCCTGCGGCGCGCAGCGGCGACGTGGTCGTGCGGCTCGAGCGCGCCGAGATCGCGCGCGGCCCGTTCCGGCTCGGGCCGCTCGACCTGGAGGTCCGCTGGGGCGAGCGGCTCGCGCTCGCCGGCCCGAACGGGAGCGGCAAGACGACGCTGCTCGAGGCGCTGCTCGGCCGCCTCCCGCTCGTCGCCGGCACACGCTGGGCCGGGCCTGGGGTCGTGCTCGGCGAGCTCGAGCAGCGCCGCGAGGAGTTCTCCGGCGCGGAGCCGCTGCTCGACACGTTCGTCGGCAAGAGCGGTCTTTCACCGGAGGAGGCGCGCACGCTGCTCGCGAAGTTCGAGCTAGGCGCGGGCGACGTCCTCCGCCCGGCCGCCTCCCTGTCGCCCGGAGAGCGCACGCGGGCCGTGCTCGCGGTCCTGGCGGCGCGCGGCGTCAACTGCCTCGTTCTCGACGAGCCGACGAACCACCTCGACGTGGAGGCGATCGAGGAGCTCGAGCGTGCGCTGGGCAGCTACGCCGGGACGGTGCTGCTGGTCACGCACGACCGCCTCTTCCTCGAGCGCTTCGGCGCGACGCGCGTCGTGGAGCTCGAGGGGCACTAGACTCGCCGGGGTGGCGAGCGCCTCGATCCTCACCATCGGCAACGAGATCGTCTCCGGCGACGTCCCGAACACGAACGCGTCGTGGCTCGCGAAGCGGCTCGCGCCGCTCGGCGTCGCGGTGCGGATGATCGCCGCGCTCCCCGACGAGATCGAGGCGATCGCCGAGTTCGTGCGCAGCGAGGCGCCGCGCGTCGACTTCTTGCTCGTCACCGGCGGCCTCGGCGGCACGCTCGACGACCTGACCCGCGAGGCGCTCGCGCATGCGTTCGGCGTCGAGCAGCAGGAGGTGCCCGAGTTGGCCGCGGATCTCCGCGCGCGCTTCACGCGCGATCCCGAGTACGCGGCGCGCTGGGCGCGTCTGCCGCGCGGCAGCAGGGCGCTGTCGAACCCGCTCGGAGGCGCGCCCGGCTTCGCGATCGAGAACGTCTACGCGCTCCCCGGCCTGCCGGCCGAGATGGAGGCGATGTTCGCGGCGATCGAGGAGGAGTTCCGGCGCGGTGACCCGATCGGCGCCTGGCGGCACACCTACCGCACCGCCGAAAGCGTGATCGCGCCCGTGCTCGCCGAAGCCGGTGAGCGCTGGCCCGGCGTCCTCGTCGGCTCGTATCCGACCTTCCTGCCGGACGGCCCGCGCGTCGAGGTCGTAGTGAAGTCGCGCGACGCGGACGAGCTCGCGGCTGCTTCCTCCTGGCTCGAAGGCCGGCTCGACGAGCGAGTCGCCGAGCCCTCATCCAGATGATCCCGATCGTGACGAAGCTCGTCACGTAGGCGAGATAGGACGGCCAGAGGTGCAGCAGCGCCGCGCCGAGCCGGCCGCCCTCGTTGGCGCCGACTGAGATCTCGAGCACGAGCACGGTCGCCGCGATTGCGAACACGCCGTCGCTGAAGGTCTCGAGCCGTGCCGTGCCGGTGTCGTCCATCCCCGATTCGTGACAGAGTCCGCGCGATGAGCACCCGCTCCTCCGGCTCCTGGGTGCTGGCTGCGCTGCTGCGGCCGGTCACGTTCGTCCTCGCGATCGTCGCCGGCGTGCTGACGGGCAACCGCACCGGCACCTTCTGGCTCGGCCTGCTCGCCTACCTGATCGCGATGTCGGTGGGGCGCGCCCTGCGGACGCTCGTCCGTGGACGCGTTGCCCTGGCGCTCTTCCGGGCGATCTGGCCCGCCGCCGCCGCCGGCTACGCGGTCCTCTTCGACCGGGTCGGCCTGCCGGGCTGGGCGAACCTCATCGTCACTGTAATCGCGGCGGCGATGACGAAGAACGCGCTCGGAGGCGCGATCCGCCCGCAGGGTCCGACGCGGAAATGGGAATGGCGGCAGCTCGACGAGTGGGGCGTGCCGGACGTGGACCAGGTTCTCTCGGGCCGTTGGAAGGAGCTCTAGGCGACCGCCGGCGCGAGCTGTCGCCCGATCAGCCTGACCGGCTCGAGGTCGGCGTGCAGCAGGTGCTGGAGCATGATGCGCTCGCAGCCGGCTCGCTCATATTCGCGTAGGCGGGCTGCGGCCTCGTCGACCGAGCCGATGACGGCGCGCTGCGCATAGCGCTCGACCCAGGTGTCGAGCTCGACATCGCGAGGGGTGCGTCCGTAGAGCTCCCGCGCATGCTCGAGCGCCTCGGCGCGCGTCGCGCCGATCAGGCAGCCGGTCATGGTCGAGAAGCGCATCGTTGCCGGGTCGCGCCCCGCACGCTCGCACGTGCGCGCGACCTTGGCCCGAACCGCCGCGAAGTCCTCGGGCGACACGAACGGGCAGTTGTACTCGTCCGCGAAACGCGCCGCCGGCTCGGCGGTGCCGCGCGTGCCGCTGCCGCCGACGAGGAGCGGCGGGTGCGGCTGCTGCAGCGGCTTCGGCAGGCCGGGCGCGTTCTCGAGCGTGTAGTGCCGGCCGTGGAAGTCGACGCGCGGCTCCGTCCAGAGCCGGTGCACGATCTCGAGCTGCTCGGCGAACATCTCCAGCCGCACCGGCGTCTCGGGAAAGGGGAAGCCGAAGGCGCGATGCTCGCGCTCCATCCAGCCGGCGCCCAGACCGAGCTCGACCCGGCCGCCGGAGACGTGGTCGACCGTGGCCGCGGCGTTGGCAAGGAGCGACGGGAGCCGGAAGGTGGCGGGGGAGACGAGCGTGCCGAAGCGGAGCGTCGTCGTGCGGGCCGCGAGCGCGGCGAGCGTCGTCCAGGCGTCGTGCGCCACGTTCGCGTCCTCGTCCGCCTGCGAGATGTAGTGGTCGGAGCGGAACAGCGTCTCGATCCCGTGCTCCTCGCAAGCGGCGGCCAGTGCGCACCACTGCTCCCAGGTGACGCCCTCCTGCCCCTCGATCATCAGCGCGACGCGCACGGGCGGAGCCTACCCCTGGTGTCAGACCCGGGTCTGACACCAGGGGCCGCGCCTCGGGACACGTCCTGGTGTCAGACACCGGGGCCGGTACCGTTCTGACATGGAGCCCCTGGTCGACGCGGTCGTTCTCGCCGCCGTCTGCCGCGGCCACCGCCGGCTGGGGCAGATCGCGCGGGTGTCGAGCGGCTCGACCTCCGCTGCGGATCAAACCCTGCCTGACACCGGGGCGTGTCCCCCGGAGCCGTGGGGGCGCCCCGCTACGATCGGACGGTGGCTGCGACGACGCCGGAGACGTACCTCGATGACCTGAATCCGGCGCAGCGGGAGGCGGTGCTGACCACCGAGGGGCCGCTGCTCGTAATCGCCGGCGCCGGCTCGGGCAAGACGCGCGTCCTCACCCGCCGCATTGCGCACCTGCTCGCCGCCGTCGGCGCGAAGCCGCCGGAGATCCTTGCCATCACCTTCACGAACAAGGCCGCCACCGAGATGCGCGAGCGCGTCGAGGACCTCGTCGGGCCGCCCGCCCGCGCCGCCTGGGTGATGACATTCCACGCGGCCTGCGGGCGTATCCTGCGCCGCGAGGCGCCCCGGCTCGGCTACCGCACGAACTTCACGATCTACGACCAGGCCGACCAGGTGCGTCTCGTGAAGCACTGCCTCGCGGAGCTCGACCGCGACCCGAAGCGCTTCACGCCGCGCGGCATTCATTCGCAGATCTCGAATGCGAAGAACCAGCTCGTCGGCCCGGCCGAGTACGCCTCGCGCGTCGCGAGCTTCTACGACCAGACCGTTGCCGACGTCTACGACGTGTACCAGCGGCGCCTGTTCAACTCAAACGCCGTCGACTTCGACGACATGCTCTACCTCACCGTCGACGTCCTCGAGCGTTTTCCGGAGGCGGCGGAGAAATGGCAGAAGGCGTTCCGCTACGTCCTCGTCGACGAGTACCAGGACACGAACCACGCGCAGTACCGGCTGCTCCAGCTGCTCGCCGCGAAGCACGGAAACGTGTTCGCCGTCGGCGATCCGGACCAGTGTCTCGTCGCGGGCTCGCTGGTGACGTTGTCCGACGGGAGCAAGAAGGCGATCGAGGATGTGGGAGTCGACGATGAGGTGCTCACCTGTTACGGCAGCGGTGTCTTCGGTCCCGGACGGGTGACACGAACGCACCGATCTTCGGCCCGAGGCGGCGTCGCAATCACGACGGCGTCCGGCAGGCGCATCGTCTCGACGCCGGAGCACATTCATTTCGCCGGCTTCAAGGTCGGCGAGACGCCGCAGTTGCATATGACCTACCTGATGTGGAAGCGCGGGTTTGGCTTCCGCATCGGAACCTCGCGTACGTACACGAACGGGCGACGGCAGACACTGGCCGGCCCTGCGGTACGCCTGAACGGCGAGCATGCAGACGCGGCCTGGGTGCTCGGCGGGTATGCGGCTGAGGCGGAGGCACGGGCGGCCGAGACGCTGCTGTCGCTTCGGTACGCGCTGCCGACGAGTCCGTTCGTTGCCAGACGCTACGACGGGTACGAGGGCCGCAGCCTCGTTGCCGATCAGGCTCTGCTCGACGGCATCTTCGCGGAGCTCGACACGGAGACCGGAGGCCGCCGGCTGCTTCAGGACGAGGGCCTGAGCTTCGTTCATCCGCACTTCAGCGCCGCGACGACGACGAACGGCGCGCGCACACGGCGCAGGCTCACCGTGGCGCTCTGCAGCGACTCGCGGCGCTCCATGCCTCAACACCGGATCGCGCTCTTCGGCTACGACGAGGAAGGTCGTCTCGCCGTTGAGCGCCTCGGCCTCCCCGTGCGGCCGGCGTACAAGGGTTCGAACGGCTGGAGGTACGAGTCTTCCTACGCCGACTTCGGGAAGCTCCACGAGGCGGTCAATCAACTGCAACAGGCCCTCGACGTCTCCATTCGCTACACGGCGCGACTCGCCGCTCAGAACGGATCCGTCGGGAAGGAGCGCAACTCCTTGCCGTTCATGCCGGCATCGGCAGTGCGGCCGGGAATGGTGATGGTCGACGAGGAGGGTAGGTTCGATCTCGTCGAACGCGTCGAACAGGTGACGCTCGACGCGCCCGTCTACGACCTCGACATCGAGCGGACCCACAACTTCATCGCAGATGGACTCGTCACGCACAACTCGATCTACGGCTTCCGAGGCGCCGACATTCGCAACGTGCTCGAGTTCGAGCGCGACTTCCCCGGCGCACGCACGATCGCGCTCGAGCAGAACTACCGCTCGACGAACAGCATCCTGGAAACCGCGAACGGCATCATCCGTCACAACCGCGAGCGCAAGGAGAAGAACCTCTGGTCGGAGCTCGGCGACGGCGAGCCGGTGCGCGTCGTCGAGGTTGAGGACGAGCACGCTGAGGCGCGCTACGTCGCCGCCGAGATTGCGATGCTCGTCGAGCAGGGCTATTCGGGCCGCGAGATCGCCGTCTTCTATCGGACGAACGCGCAGAGCCGCGTGCTCGAGGACGTGCTCGTGCGCCAGGGCGTCGCCTACCAGGTGATCGGCGGCCCGCGCTTCTACGAGCGCGCCGAGGTGAAAGACCTGATCGCGTACCTCCAGGTCGTCGACAACCCCTACGACGCGGTCTCGCTCGTGCGGATCGCGAACCGGCCACGGCGCGGGATCGGAGACTCGACGCTCGCGCGCCTGCAGAGCTATGCCGACGCGCAGGGGATCTCGCTGTGGGAGGCGACGGAGTTCGCAGAGGAGGCCGGCGTCGGCGCCGCGCCGCTGAGGGCGGTGCGCGCGTTCCGCACGATGATCCAGTCGTGCATGTCCGGCGCGCTCGAGCTCGAGGTGCCGGAGCTGATCGAGCGCGTGCTCGAGCGGTCCGGCACGATCGCGTCGCTCGAGGCGGAGCGGACGATCGAGGCGCTGGGGCGGATCGAGAACCTGCAGGAGCTCGTGGCGCTCGCGCGCGAGTGGCAGGAGCAGAACCCCGAGCCGAACCTCTCCTCGTTCCTGCAGGAGGTGTCCCTCTACTCCGACCAGGACGCGATGCGCGGCGAGGGCTCGCTCGTGACGCTGATGACCCTCCACAACGCGAAGGGCCTCGAGTTTCGCGCCGTCTACCTGATCGGGATGGAGGAGGGGATCTTCCCGCACTCGCGCTCGATCGAGGAGCAGGGAGTCGAGGAGGAGCGCCGCCTCTGCTACGTCGGCATGACGCGCGCGATGGAGAAGCTGACGCTGCTGCACGCGTCCTCGCGGATGTTCTACGGCGGTCGCTCGTACAACCTGCCGTCGCGCTTCCTCGACGAGCTGCCGGAGCGCCACGTCGAGCGCGACCGGCTCCGGCCGGCGTCCTGGTCCGGTTACGGCGCGCCGCCGCAGAGTCAGGTGCAGCCGCGCGCGGACGCGCCTTCGCTCGCGACGGGGGACTCCGTCCGGCACGGCACGCTCGGCGAGGGCGTGGTCACTCGGATCGAGCCCGGGGGAGTGGTCGTCGTCCGTTTCGCCGGCGACGGCTCCGAGCGGCGGCTGATGCTCGACTACGCCCCGCTCGAGAAACTCTGAGGCTCCCCTCGGGGGTGCGCCGCAAGGCGGCCCCGTAGTTCCCCGTAGACCTTTGCCGCGCCAGCGCGGATGGCACTCCATCTGGGGCCGACGACCATGGCTGTCATACCGCAGACGGCTTCTCCAGACGGAGTCGGCGATGCCACTGTGGGACAGAGTCGCTTTCAGGTTCCGAAAGGAGTCACAGTGAGGAAGTTTCGGATCACTATCTTGGCGTGCGCCATCGCGGTTGTCGCGGCGGTCACGGCAGGGTCGGCGCTGGCCAAGAACTCGATCGTCATCGCCTTCACCGGCACGTATGCCGGCCAGACGTCGACCCAGGTGAACGGCAACGTCGCCACCATCTCGGCGAACGGCACCGGCAAGGGCACGCTGATCGGCGCCGGCTCGATCACCGGCCAGGGCACCGGCGACACCAGCCAGCAGCCCTGCGTCCCCTTCGGCGGCACCGGCACGATCAAGGGCGCCGCCGGCACGATCGCCTTCAAGCTCCTCTCAGGCGCGAGCAGCTGCGGGGACGAAGGCGGACACAACTTCGCCATCACCGCCCATCTCACCGTTCTGAAGGCGACCGGAAAACTCGCCAAGGCGAAGGGGACCCTGAAGATGACGGGCTCCTACAGCCATGACGACGGCAGCTTCTCGGTCAAGGTCTTCGGCAAGCTCACCAAGTAACGGAGGAGACATGAAGAAGATCCTGATTCTCGGTGCCGCGCTCACCGTCGCCGCGACGGTGACGATGTCGGCGTCCGCCGCCACTCCGGTCCCGTTTCCGGCGAACAAGGTCGTCCAGGTGTTCGTCGCGGCGCAGACGGTCACGACCGACGGCGTCATGGCCAGTTGGTTCACCCCGGGCTCCACCGTCGTGTTCCGCGCGTACGCCGTGGACCCGACGAGCCACAAGGTCGTCGACCCGAAGATCGTGAAGTACTTCTACGTCACGATCCCGAACGAGCCGAACGTCAAGCTGAAGTACGGCGCGACCGCGCCGGGCGCGTCGTCCGGCCTGCCGTGGACGGGAACGTGGACGGTGCCCGCGAGCTATCCGGCCGGAAACGTCGGGTTCAAGGTGCTGATCCAGGTCAAGCAGAACACCGGCAAGCAGCTGAAGGGCCAGTTCGTCCAGATGCCGGTTGCGACGGCGACCCTGAACATCTCACCGACCGCGCCGGCCGCGTTCGCACCGGCGGCCCCCGCCGGAGGCGCGGGTGCAGGTAACGGCCAGGCCCTCCAGTTGGCGCTCTACGTCGACAGCATCAACGGCACCGCCCCTGCGGGAACGCAGGCGCGGCCGATCGGCTGCACGCAGACGAACGTGTACAAGCGCGGCGAGCGTGTCGTCGTCCGCAGCTGGGGCACCGACCTCGCGACGAATGACGTCCTCTCGAACGACAACGTCAATGAAGCGCACTTCTCGATCGCCGGCCAGCCGGATGTCCCGATGACCTGGGGCGCCCACGGCCTTGTCTACTTCTGGTCGAACTTCTGGATCGTCCCGGCGAACTACCCGCTCGGCGAGACCACGGTTCACGTCTCGTTCACCACCGAGAGCGGCAAGACCGGGACGTACGACTACGTCCTCAACATCATCCCGTAACAGAAGCGCGAGGAGTCGCGACATGAACACGAAGCTGATGACGATCGTCTCGGCGTTGGCGGGAGCCTTGCTCCTACCGGCGCTGGCGACGGCTACCCCGACGCCGCTGGTCGCACCGGCCATCCCGGGCGTTGCGAGCCTTCCCGGCCCGCTCGCCGGGGCAGCACAGCCGGCGGCGAACATGGGTCTGCTGACGACGACGCCCGACATCGGCGTCGCCGGCACGAAGTTCACGCTCAGCGGGACCGGGCTGCCGGCAAGCAAGGACGTCTCGATCACGTGGAGCTCGGCGAACGTCACGTGGATCGTCGACCCGCGCCCCGACTCGGTCGACTATCTCGGCCGCCAGACGACGAAGCTCACGGTCGTCCTCGCGCACGCGACGACGAATGCGAGCGGTGCCTTCTCGGTCAATCTCGCCGCTCCGAAGGACTGGGGCGGCATCCATGACATCTATGCGGTCGTCGACGGCGTGCAGGACGCGCACGGCGGCTTCCTCGTCGCCCGGTCGGCCTCGATCAGCCCGAAGAGCGGACCGATCGGAACGCCGATCACGATCACCTACTCCGGCCTCGGCTCGTCGCTGTACGAGGGCGGTGCGGCACTGCTCTACGACAACAAGTTCGTCGGCGCGATGACGGCGAACTGGACGCGCGGGATCGCCGTGGCTCACATCCGAGCCTCCGGCCCGGTCGGCCGCCACATCATCTCGCTCGACAACGCGGTCAACTTCGGCTACCTGAACGTGCAGCAGTCGCCGCTGCCGTGGACGACGGAGTTCCAGCTTCGGTTCACGGTGACGAAGGACGCCGGCAGGCCGAAGGCGTCGATCGACTGGCCCGTCAGCGTCGCGCCGACGCTCGACGCGAAGACGACCCTGCAGCTGACGAGCGTCGGCAGCAGCACCGCGGCGACGGCGAGCCTCGCCTCGTCGGCGGGCACCGTGAACACGAAGGTCGCCCTCAGCGCTTCCGGGCTCGCCCCGAACGCGCCGGTCGACCTCGAGTGGTCGACGGTGATGGGGAACCGCGTCAACTGCTCCGGCACGTGCTGGACGTTCGTGTCGGTGCCGCTCGGCAACGCCACCACCGGAGCCGACGGCTCGCTCACGAGCTCGATCACCGTTCCGGACGGGCTGGGCGGCTGGCATGTCGTGCAGCTGATCCAGGGCGGCCAGGTGAAGGCGCAGGTGCCCTACTACGTCAAGCGAAGCATCTTCAGCGTCCCGAGGCTCACGGTCAAGGAGGGGCAGGTCTTCCAGGTGCACCTCAAGGGCCTCGGCTGGACGCAGCTCGACAACACGGTCGCGGTCGACTACGACAACAGCTACATCGGGTACGGCTGCGGCTTCAACAGCAGCGGCGACGTCGTGCTGAACCTCGTCGCCACGGGTGGTCCCGGCACGCATCTGATCGACGGCTATCCGCTGCTCTACTCGCAGCAGCCGTCCTATGCGAACACGCCGTACGGCATGCAGCCGTTCCTGACCTATGCGCAGGACGACCCCGGGCTCGCGCTCGGCTACCAGCTGCCGGCGTTCCGCCTGGCGATCACCGTCGTCAAGTAAGCGAGGGCAACCGAGGGAGGAGCCTCGCGCTCCTCCCTCGCTCCTTCACGCCTTCGAGCCCTGGACGCGTGCGATGCGCGCGATCCGTGCGGGCAGCCACCAGTTGTAGCGGTCGAGGATCGCCATCAGCGCGGGCACGAGGCAGGCGCGGACGACGGTCGCGTCGACGAGCACGGCGAGCGAGAGACCGACGCCGAACTCCTGCAGGCCGGCGACACGGCCGGTGACGAAGCCGGAGAAGGCGGCGACCATGATCACGGCCGCCGCGGTGACGATGCGTCCCGTCCGCTCGAGCCCGTGCGCGACCGCGCGAGCGTTGTCGTGGACGTGATCCCATGACTCGCGCATGCGCGTGACGAGGAAGACCTCGTAGTCCATCGAGAGCCCGAAGAGCATCGCGAACAGGAAGATCGGAATCCAGCCTTCGATCTGGGGGACGCGGTAGAGGCCGAGCACGTCGGCGCCGACGCCCCAGCGAAAGACGACGACGAGCAGCCCGTAGACGGCGGCCACCGAGAGCAGGTTGAGCAGCACCGCCTTGAGCGGGAGCACGAGCGAGCGGAACGCGCGCATGAGCACGAGATACGTGAGCACGAGCGCGCCGAGCACGAGCCACGGGAACCAGCCGTACGAGCGCGAGAGGTAGTCGACGCCCTGCGGCGGCGCGCC